>CAVFYD010000071.1:0-12146 GCA_963626615.1 Sphaerochaetaceae bacterium | reverse complement strand
CAGTCCAGTTGTGGATGATATGAGCGGATTTCTTCATAGCCCAATGATGATACAGTCTTTGCTTCTTTTAATACAGTTTACAGATGAAAGAAGAATGTAAAATCACAATTGTGGTCTCATTCTGCACTTCTTTCTGCACCCGGAGAGAAAAGGGAATCTGAAAAGGAGGCAACACGCAAAAGGGAATCGTCAGTCGAATGGGTATAGCGGTCGTTGACGCGCTCTGACTTGTGTCCCAGCACCAGCATTCTGTCGCTCTGCGGGATATCTGCATCGCGCCCCAGCGTCGAGAAAGTATGACGCAGGGAGTGAAACGAGATGTTCCTCTCCTCTCTCTCCTTCTCATCTATCCCGATAAGAGACAGAAGGACATATAATCCGTTACGCAGTGTCGGGGCCGAAATGTACTCCTTCCCGTTCTGCGGGGAGGGAAAAAGAATACCGCCTGCAGACGCATGGGAGAGAAGCTCGTCGGCAAACGATGTTTTGATCAGAGCTGCTCTCTCATAGCCGCACTTCGTGCTCTTGAGCCCGGAAAGGTACGCAACGGAGTGTCTGATGAGAACCTTCGAATATCCCGCGACGGAGGACGGAACGATGTCTTCCGTCCTGAGGGCCCTTATTTCAGAGATCCTCATCCCCGTACAGAGTCCGAGAAGAATCCCATAATAGACAGAAGGGAGAAACCCGCTTCTGTGCTCTTCAAGAGCAGAGCGTAAAGCCGCAACCTCTTCACGAGAAAGAATCCCCCTGACCTTTTCATTTCTCTGCGTCTTCAGAATCCTGTCGGCAGGATTGGACGCAATCTTCCCCAGCCTCACAGCCTCCTTCAGGGGACTCGAGAAAGTCGTTATGATAATCTCGACAGTCCCGTTGGACTTCCCGCTCCTGTATAGCGTCTTCACGATACTGTCCAGCAGCGAGACAGACACCTTCTCAAGCTTAAGATCCTTCGGAATAAGAGGCTCCACATTCTTCTCGAAGTTCTTCTTCATGTTGTAGGCGTACTCCCGTCCTATCGAATTGGGACTGAGCTTATTACGGAGTGCTATATACTCCGATTTATCCCAATCCCAGAAGTCACGGCACCATGAAGCAAAAAGGATAGAGTTCGCATCACTTGAAAGAAGCCCCTTCTCCAGAGCCTTCGTGGCAATGACGGCGGCGTCCTCCTTCCTCTTCACGCTTACAAAGTCCATTATCCCCAGCCTTTCCTTAAGGCAGTCAATGCTCTTGGCATTTCCTGCCTTCCCCGTCTCCTTATCGAGGAAACATACATACCAGTAGTCTCCTCCCTTCTTGTGTCTCTTATAGAGATAGAACTGTCTCCGGTGTGCCATACAAACCTCCGTTTTCTGCACTCTTTTCTGCACTGCCCCTCCGTAATCCTCCTCACGGAAGGTAAAAATATATTCCAAAACCCCTTCATCCAAGGACTTACAGAGACAATATCACAAGCCTTATCAGAAGCCCGTACTATGTTACTTCATAGAGGAAAAAATGAAAAAAATCCTTACAATCGCACTGGTGGCTCTCCTTGCAGCTGGCTCTGTATTCGCAGGTCTCAGTGGGTATTCAAATCTTGGCTTCGGCTACAACTCGGCATCCGGCAAGTTCGGCTTCAATCCGGCCTCAGCTCTTTCTGTTGACATCGATGTAGCAACAGCTGACGGAAGTAACGTCGGCGAAGGCGACATCTATGCAGGTATCGACGGAAGTGTCACACTCAGACTCGTTGACACTGCAAACGATGAGATTGGAGGAAAAGTTGCACTTTATCCTTATAATGATAGCAATGACACTGGCTATTACTCAGTTGGCATTTTCGCTTCTATCAATTCTGCTTACATTGCAGGTAAGGATTGGAAGGTATCTTTCGGAACAGCTTCTTCTAACCCTGTCGACTTCGCTAAGTCAGCTATTGATACATACACAGCTCAGCTCAAGGACGAATATAACTTCGCTTATTGGACAAAGAGCTCAGCTATCTCCTACAAGGCTCCATATTCTTCAACAAGCGGCTTCGTAGCAGAGTACAAGAACTATAAGGTCGGTTTCGGTTTCGTTGGAACAAAGGGTGATTCTGAGACAACAATGGGCTACACAGCTTATGTCCTCACACCTGAAATCGAACTCGGCGATGCAGCTAAGGTTAAGGTTGGTGCAGTTGCAAGCAAGGCTAATAAGGCTGCGCAGTACATCTCAGCTGGTGCATCTCTCCAGGGATCTGTCGCAGCTGACAAGTTCTCAGCTAAGGCTTCCGCAGACTTCGGTCTCGAGAACATCGGTAAGGAAGATGACGGCAACAAGTTCCACTTTGATGCTGCTGCAAACTTCAAGTATGATTTCGCTTCTGTCGATGTCTACTATGCTGACGCTATCTCCGTGCAGGGCTACCATCTTGAAGATTGGACTCCTGTCAAGGACGCAGCTAAGACAGAGTATGAGAACCTTCTCTCAGCTAAGGCATCCATCGATCTCAATTCTTTCGACGTACCGGTTGCTCTCACACTCAAGGGTAAGGACCTCATCAACAAGCAGAACCTCAGCGCATCTGTTGATGTAACAGTTTCCGAAGCATTCTCATTCACAGTCGGTGGCGGCTATGGTATCAAGAGCGAAAAGATCACAGCAAACGCTGGTGTCAAGTACAAGGCAGAAAAGTTCACAGCATCTGCTGATGTCAACTTCTCAATGAAGGGTGATGTAAAGCAGCTTTATCCGAAAGTCGTCGTATCTTCCGACGCTATCGTAAACGGTGCTACACTCGAGCTCGCTTGGACTTCAATCACAGATGGTTCTGGCGCTACAACAACCAACCTCCTCGACAAGGAAGCTGATTTCGGTAAGATCTACGCAACAGCTAAGCTCGCTTTCTGATGAGTTTATCTTAATCTTCAAGGGCATCATTCATATCGGGTGGTGCCTTTTTCCTTTGTTTCTTTCTGGTTGTCTCTTTACATAGAGATTTCATAATGTTCTGAAGAATATGAATCAAAAGGGACATTGTGATTTCACACTAATGCAATACAGTAATTTTGAATACGATTAGATCATCTTTGTGATATTCCCTTTTCTGACGAACGAAAAAGGAGGCTGGATTTCTCCAACCTCCCGAAGGTAACATCTGTTCCGTCTTAGAAGTTGATAACAACATAAGGTGTGATGTCGAATGCTTTTCCGCCGAAGTCATAACCAGCACCGAGGTTGAGGCTGACACCTGCGAGTGTGTAACCAGCATCTGCACCGAAGTAAAGAGTCTCACTAACCTTGGAAAGATCACCAATATTTGCATAAGCGTCGAAGCTGAGGTCATCTGTTGCTGAGAAAGCAACGAGAGCATTGAGACCCATTGTGCTTGTTGTCTTGTCAGCGATTGCAGAACCCATTACGAATTCAACTCCGCCTTCGAACTTGTCGTAACCGCCGTAGATGTTAGCAGCAAGAGAGTTGTACTTTTCATCGCCGAGAGCGAAGTTGTCATATGCTGCGAAGCTGAGAGAGAAATCCAGGTCAGCGAGCTTAGCGATGTCAACCTTGACAGATCCGCCGAGCATGTTGAACTGATTTTTGAAATAGCCTTTGCATGCATAACCAGCAGCAACTGTGATTCCGTCAACCGGAGCAACCTTAATGCTTGCAACCAGTGACTTGCCATCTGTTGTCGGATCGAATGCGAGGTTGAAGTTGACAATCTTGTAGGAAGCTGCAAGCTGTGTTGAAGCCTTTCCGTTGTTGTAAAGCTTATAATAACCAGCGCCTGTAAGAGCATCATCATAAGCTGAGAGAGCATTCATTGTACCATTGTTTCCAATGCTGACTTTAAGACCGAAATCTCCCATGTCAACATCTTTTGCTGCGAGAGCCTTCTTGACATCGATTGTAGCATTAGCAGCCCATTTATCGTTTGAGTTGAGAGCGCCAACGTTCTTAAGATCGATTGTCCAGACGCCGTTATCATCAGAGAACTTCATGACGAGCTTTGCTTCTTCTTTCTTCCACTCTGTGATGGAAGCATCCTCTCCATCAGCAAATACGAAGCTATAACCCTGTCTGAATCTGCCGGAGAAATTTACACCAGCGAAAAGAGATGTTGCTGCAAGCATTGCAACAAGAGCGATTGTAAGGATTTTTTTTCATTTTCCTCTATTGGTTTCAGAGGGAAAAAGGAAAAAGATTATGATTGCTTTTTTTACTGATGCAGAACTAATTTCAGAGGAGTATAAGCTCTTTTCTTCGAGTAAGGAAGTCTCTTATGTTCATGTTGGTTATTCCGTCGTGTGAGAAATTGAGTTTGTCCAAAGATAGCACATAACGAGGAGATGCATCCTTTATTGAGGAGAATGCACCGAATTCACGTTTGACTGTCTCCTCACTGCCGAGAAGGTAACACACTTGGATATAGCATTTCTTTTTGCCGTCCAGTACGACGAAGTCTACTTCGCCGTTGTATGTCTTTCCAACGTGAACTTCATAGTTTCTGAACCTGAGTTCATTATAGACGATAGTTTCAAGTATGAATGCCTTGTTGATATCTGCAGAACCCTCATTTATATTGATGAATCCAGGGTCTACTGCATAATACTTGCTCTTGGAGTCCAGGAGAGCTTTTCCCTTGATATCATAACGGGAACATTTCTGGACGAGGAATGCTTCCTCGAGGCATTTGAGATATTTATAACAGCTCTGCACTGTTATCTCTTCGCTGGTGCTTCTCACGTGTCCTGTTATGCTTTCTGATGATATTATTTCACCGGAATGGACGAGCACGAATGCTGCAAAACGCTTAAGCTGACCCGGATTTCGTATCTCATGGGACCGTACGATATCATTCTTGATTATTGCATCATAGAGTTCCGTCAGATACTCTTTGGTATCAAGAAAAGATTCTGCATATACAAGGGGAAACCCTCCCTTGTCCATGTAAGATAAGAACTCCTCGTCCGAGTCCTCTGTGTTCTTGCATTCAAGAACCTCCGAATACTGGAATGGCAGTACATTGAATGATATGTATCTTCCTGTCAGAACAGTTGCAAGACTTCCCATAAGAAGATTTGAATCTGATGATGTGACAAATATAGATGCTCCGAGCGAAGAACGTATGGATGCGAGAACTCTCTCATAATCTTCCATATGATGGATTTCATCCAGAAATATGTAGCACCTTTCCTTTCCCTGTATATAGTTTTTCACCTTCTGATAAAATCTCTTCGGGTCATCAAGATAGATTGACATCTCATAATCTTCAAAATCGAAGTAGACTATTCTGTCTCTGCTTACTGAAAGAGACAGTTCTTCGATAATCTGCTTCATTATCGTAGACTTTCCCGCACGCCGGCTTCCTACTATGGCCTTGATCTGTTCTGAATGAAAATAGGGACGAATTCTGTCGAGATAGGTTCTTCTTAGCATGACTCAAGTCTAATTGATAAAATACAGAAATTCAATATTTTATAAATTATATATTTTATAAAATGCGGAGAATTGGCTGGCGATTGTCAATGACAATTAAAAATAAAGGCACCATCCGTTGTGGACGATGCCTTTATAATCTCAGATGTTTTCTCTAAATCAGAAAGCAACCTTGACAGCAGCTGTGACCTTTCCGAGCTTTGTGTTTTCAGCAAGATAGTTTGTTGTCTTGTCAGCAGCATAAGCGAGAGATACTGTAGCGCCGTTGATGAGCTTTGTAGACTCGATTGATGCAGAAGCAGAGAGAACAGAAGTATTCTCTGATTCAACTGTTGTTGAGAACTTGACTCCAGCCTTAGCTGTGAACATCTCGTGAGCATACTTGACATTGCCTTCGAGAGCAAGCTTCTTACCCATGATTCCATAGGAAGCCTTAGCACCGAATGTGAAAGCATCGACTGTGCAGGAAGCGTCGAGAGCCGGTGTGATTTCTCTTGCATCGTTGATGATGTCTCTAGCATCGACAGAAGCCTTGACTGTAACCTTGACGTCTTCGCCGAATGTCTTTTCAGCAGCGAGCTTAGCATCGAGGTTGTTTGTGTTGAATGTGTCAAGTGAGAAGAAGTAGACATCCAATGTGACGAAATCATACTTAGCAGCGAGTGCAGCTTCAAGTCCGAATGCATCGTCGAGGTTGGAAGAGATATCGAATGCAGCAGAAGCAGAGAAGAGGTCCTTTTCATAGGAGCCCTTTACGTTAGCCTGGAGAGCCTTGGAAGAATCTGTGAGGAGTGTAGCAACAGCTGCAGAGACCTTGACTTCTTCAGCAACAGCGAGATCAGCAACAGCAGCATGAGCGAGAACCTTGTATGTCTCTGCTTCAGCATTGCCTGTGAGACCGAAACCGCCCTTGACAGAGAACTTCTCAGCCTTGACTGTGTAGTTGAAACCAGCAACACCATTGAGTGCTGTAATCTTATCAGATTCCGGGTCGCCATCATCATTTGTGTAATAAGATGCAGCGTAGTTAGCAGATGAACCAGCACCGAGGATACCAACTGTCAGGAAATCCTTGTAAAGGATGTTAGCCTTGGAAATCTTGAGTGTAGAAATTGTAGCGAGCTTAAGGTCTTCAGCTTTTGTGTGCTTAGCTTCCTTGAACTCAACCTTGAATGCGCCTGCGATTTCTGCTCTGAGGTCACCCTCGCCAGCGCTTGCACCGTCACCAGAACCGAGTTCGAAACCGAACTTCAGAGTTGTTGACTTGCCGTTTGCGAATCCATATTCCTTTGTATCCAGGTCGTAGCCCAGTGAAAGAGTTGCATCTCCTGTGAAGCTAGCAGCAAATACTGAGCTTACGAGAAGAGCAGCAACAAGTGCGATAGAAAGAATCTTTTTCATTATTTCCTCCATTGAAAATTCGGGGACACACCTCAAGGCATGTCTTACCCTTTATTCCGTTATACATTTTGGATTGTACCTAACGATACATCACCTGTCAAGTTAAAACAATAAAGATATCAAAGGTTACACTTTCTCAAGGTTTTTTCGTAATTTTTATATCTTTCTTATATAAACTTCGGCTTTTTTGTCGACATTTTTTCAAAAAGTGTTATTGTATAAACATTGTATATTATCTGAATATATGCAGAAATATGTTATTTTCCGTCGTCTCTGATGTCGTTGACGGGGACGTTCGGCGGGATTTCGTAGACTCTGGGCTTCTTTTTCTTCCTCAGATGTTCTATCTCCTGGATCTTCAGTGTTGAGAGTACAATGGTCCTTCTCTCTGTGCTGTAAGCAACCTTCTCCTCGCGCGATATATATATAAAGAATATCATTAAAATTATTATCGGGAGAGAGGAGAATATCGGAGTTGCGTCCCCCTTTGCCTTCTGGGCAAGGTAAGAGAATATGACTGACGAGAGGAGAAAGAAGTCACTGAGGTAGTTCTTCTTCGTTCTGAACACGAGTTCGGATAGAGATGTGAGAATGAGGGAGATGGCTGTTGCTGTCGCCCAGGTCAGGAACGACGGATAGTCTATCACGTCCATGTAAATGAAAAAGTAGGTGTTTACTGTCTCTCTGAGGGCAGGCAGTGTTACTGCCGCATAAAGAGATGAAATCATGAGAGCTTTGAGGCTGTTCTTTTTCGTATCATTGAATGTTATGACTGTGAGGGGAAGGAGGAAGAAGGATGAGGAGAGACCTCTGATGAGGGACGGCAGGAACGGGGCTTTGTCGACAAGAAGAGAGTCAAAAAGCGTAATGACTACAAAGAGAAATACGGCTAGCGAGAGCACGAGGGCCTTTGTTCTGATGCTCTCCAGATCAATGTAA
The DNA here is from genome assembly GCA_963626615.1 of Sphaerochaetaceae bacterium. Taxonomy (GTDB): domain Bacteria; phylum Spirochaetota; class Spirochaetia; order Sphaerochaetales; family Sphaerochaetaceae; genus Ornithospirochaeta. The sequence goes on along the minus strand of CAVFYD010000071.1, from coordinate 4,394 downwards.
TAGATATAGACCATCAGGGGAACGGAAAGAACGGCTGTCTCGATAACGCTGAGCATATCCCCGGAATTGAGTATACCGGCTACTATGTAGAGAAAGACAATGAAGACTGAAAGATAGAGAACAGCCGCTGACTTCTTAATCTTCATCTCCCGTCTCCTCTTTCGCCTTTCTTATTTCGGAGAAAGTGAAGCCTTTCGCAATCAGTTTCTGCGTCGCCTTCTCGTCCCCGTACTTCTTACTGAGTTTACCCCATTCTCTTGTCAGTGTGGGAAGATATTCTTCCTCCTCCCAGGCTTTACTGACCATAACAGAGGCCAGCGATTTCGATACTCCCTTCTCCGTGAGCCGCATTATGAGGAGGGGCTTGCCTTCCGCAGTCTTTCTCATACGCGAGCGGATATAGACTTCAGAGAAGCGTTCGTCCGAGAGATAGCCTTCTTTTTTCAATGTACTGACTGCTTCTTCTGTATCTTCGGCATTGAAGCCCTTCTCTCTCAGCTTTGCTTCCAGTTCCTTCTCTGTATGTTCTCTCCTCGAGAGGAGGTCAACTGCCTTGTCGTATGCACTCATGAGATTATATTAACTGACCTTCATAAACATGAAAAGGCCAGATGACCTGGCCTTTTCTGTATGATGAAATGCGATTAACGCTTTGAGAACTGGAAGCGTCTTCTTGCTCCGCGCTGACCGTACTTCTTTCTTTCGACCATTCTCGGGTCTCTTGTCATGAGTCCGGCTGTGTGGAGAGCAGGCTTGAGAGCTTCATCGTAAGCTACGAGAGCTCTTGCAACGCCGTGTCTGCAGGCTTCTGCCTGGCCGTGGATACCACCGCCGCATACGTTGATCACGAGATCGAACTTGCCTTCTGTCTCTGTGACAGCGAACGGTTCGTTGACCTTAGCGCAATCCGAAGCACATACGAAGTATTCTTCGAGCTTCTTTCCGTTAACAACTACTGCACCGTTGCCTTCTCTGAGGTAAACTCTAGCAACAGCAGTCTTTCTTCTGCCGACTCCGTGTCCGAGGTCAACAACTTTGTTTTCATTCTTTGCCATTTTTCAGTTTCCTCTCTTAAAGTTCTACTTTCTCGGGCTTCTGTGCCATGTGCGGATGCTCACTTCCTGCATAGACATGAAGGTTAACAAAAAGTCTCTCGCCGAGCTTTCCTGAAGGAAGCATACCCTTTACAGCGTGCTCCATAGGATATGTGGGCTTGCGGACGATTACCTTACCGTAGTTCTCTGCCTTGAGTCCGCCGGGGAACATCGAGTGACGATAGTACATCTTGTCCTCGACCTTGTTGCCTGTGACGTTTGCCTTGGCAGCGTTGATGATTATTACATAGTCCCCCATGTCCTGATGAGGAACATATTCGGGCTTGTTCTTGCCTCTGAGGATTCTTGCTGCAGCAACTGCAACACGACCGAGGTTCTTGCCTTCAGCATCGATGATATACCATTTCTTTTCCATCGTTGCCGGCTTAACAAAAATAGTCTTCATTTTATTCATCCTATCTTTTAATAACCTTGAGAACACCGTTCCCAACCTTTCGGCGGTAAGCCCCGGAAACCGGATGCTGTCAGCTTCGGCGCAGAACGGTCGCTCAGTTCTGCAGTCGGCAGTATCCTCTTCCCTTCATTCTCCATTCCAGTCCATCCTCATACCGGCGCCCTCGGGAAAGGAAATGGCGGACATAAGTCCAGCACCGGAAGACAGAAAGAACGGGGTACGGCAGCAGAAAATCCGGAACGGGAAGTTGTGGTTTTTCCCGCCGTTCTCCTCTGTTACACGGCCAATCGGGTCTTCGTATAAACGAACTCTGATATTTTAGACAGAATATTCTTTTTCTGTCCATACGTTTATCAGATTTTTTCAATATTCGCGTGTCCCGCGACGTAGCGCGAGGTGCGTCCGGAGTCGTACGTGACGGTCAGAATCGTCTTGTCGGGGTTGACGGTAATATCCGTTATCGTGCCGTCCCCCTTGTCCGTGGCCCTGACTCTGTCGCCTTTTTTGAACTCAAGCTGCTTCTCGTCGGTTTTTATCTTCGGGGCCGATTTTCTCGGAGAGGAGAAGTCATAACCCTTCGCCCACGAGGGGGTGTTGGTATACGACGAAACAGGCTTCTGACTACTATACCCCTGATAAGAAGGCGCTCTTCCGTAGCTTCCGGAGTTCATCGGAGTGTCGCCGTCGAGGAGGGATGAGGGAATATCGAGGAAGAAACAGGACGGAGACGAGTATTCAAGGTGGCCCCACATCATTCGGGAGCGTGCATAGGAAAGGTAGAGCCTCTTTCTCGCCCTTGTCATTGCGACGTATAGTATTCTCCGCTCCTCCTCTTCCGCTTTAGCATCGTCCACGTTTTTTCCGGGAATGAGTCTGTCCTCAAGGCCCACGCAGAACACATTGTCGTACTCGAGCCCCTTGGTGTTGTGCATCGTGATGAGCGTCACACCTTCCCTGTCCCTTGGGTCATCGGTGCCGAGAACGGTAGTGTCGAGAGTGAGACGCTCGAGAAACTGCATGAGTGCGTCGACTCCCGAATTCGCAGCCTTCGCTCCGTTCTCACTCACACCTTCATCGATTATGGCGTCGTCCTCCCTCTCCGTTCCCTCGAGTGTGGAGACAAGCTGTGAGAGGTTATCGAGTTTGGCCTGCCTTATGGCTCTGTCGCTTTCGCTTTCGTAATATGTGAGAAGCTCCGTCTCCGCAAGGGCCTTCGTCATGATGGACCCCAGTCCCTCTTCCGTTTGGAGTCTCTTCTCGGCATTCTTCCATGCACTTAAGAATACACGGGGGCCGTCACCGGTCGGGCCGGGATTCTTCTCCGAGTAGATCGAGAGAGAATCGAAGATGTCATCGCTGTATGAAAGGATGTCCTCGAGCTTCTTGTCACCGATCTTCCTTGCCGGTTTGTTGATTATTCTCCTGAAGGAGATCTCATCACGGTGATTGAGAAGGAGCCTGAGGAATGCAAGCGCATCCTTGATTTCCTCTCTCTCGTAGAACTTCAGTGCACCGACCACCTTGTAGGGAATCTTCGCCTTCGTGAGTTCTGTTTCGAACGGCAGGGACTGCGCGTTCGTGCGGTAGAGTACCGCAGTATTGCTGTAGTTTCTAGTGGAGCGGATTATGTCTACGACTCTCTTCGCCTCCATACTTCCCGTCTGGGAAATAAGAACAACAGGCTTGGGCCCCTTCTTGCCGTCTGCAGAGACGATGTTCTTGTCATGTCTCTTCGTGTTGTGCTTTATGAGAGCCGATGCGGGAGCGAGAATCTCGTCCGTGGAACGGTAATTCTTCTCGAGTTTTATCTCCCTCACCCCCTTGAAGTCACTTGCAAACGATAGAATGTTCCTGATTTCGGCCCCGCGGAACGAATAGATTGACTGGTCATCGTCGCCCACTGCTATGAGCTGGCTTGAGGGCGAGACGAAACGCTTCAGAAACTCGAACTGCTCGCCGTTCGAGTCCTGGTACTCGTCGACGAGAACGAGGCGGAAGCGCTCATGGCAGTAGCGCCTAGCATTCTCGTCAGTGTCCAGAAGTTCGACGGCCTTTCCGATGAGGTCGGCAAAGTCGACATTGCCGCTTGTTCTGAGAGCGTTGTTGTATGCCCTGTAGATGGTGCGGAAATCGGGATCCTTCGTGTAGTCCCCCACTCTCCTGTCGTCAGGACCTATTCCGAGGTCCTTCAGTTTAGATATCAGGCGCCCCGTCTCCCTTAAGAGCTTACGGTCCCTCGTCGACACTCCGGCAAGAACCTGGAACGCATCATCGTCATCGTAGATGGCAAAACTGCGGCTGAGCCCCACGCTCTCTCCAAAACGCCGCAGAAGAGACGCACAGAGCGAATGGAATGTCCTAACGACCATTCTGGAGGTATCTGTATCGGGAAGAAGCTTCTCGATACGGTCCTTCATCTCCTTTGCGGCCCTGTTCGTGAATGTTACGGCACAGACCTGCGCAGGATACACGAAGCCGTTCTCTATTTCATAGGCAATCTTGTATGTGACAGTCATTGTCTTGCCGCTTCCGGCACAGGCAAGGATGAGGAGGTTGTTCCTCGTATCGAGAACGGCCTCCTTCTGCTCTTCATTTAGGGAGGAAAGGTCAATCAATTAGAATACCCTCCAGGTCAACACCGCGGACACTTCTGATTCCGACTGTAACGACATCACCGCTCTTGAGACCTCGTCCCATGATGACGGTTGCGCCGTCGACATCCGGAGCCTCTGAGTAGATACGGCCGATGGCAAGCTCCTCACCCTCTATTATCTCCTCGACAAGACAGCGGTATGTTCTGCCGACAAAGCGCTGGAGCCTCCGGGATGTTATCGCACTCTGCTTCTCCTCGAGTTCCTTCTGCCACTTCTTCGCTTCCCTCTGTG
>CAVFYD010000070.1:0-12308 GCA_963626615.1 Sphaerochaetaceae bacterium | reverse complement strand
TGAGCAAGTACGAACCGAGCGGCACCGGAGACAGCCCCCTGAGCAAGGTCGACGAATGGGTCAACTGCAAGTGTCCTCAGTGCGGCGGAGACGCAAAGAGGGAAACAAACACAATGCCGCAGTGGGCAGGCTCCTGCTGGTACTTCCTGAGATACATCGATCCGAAGAACACGGAAAGATTCATAGGAGAGGAGAAGGAGAAATACTGGATGCCGGTATCTCTCTACGTCGGAGGCGCAGAGCATGCGGTTCTTCATCTTCTCTATTCACGCTTCTGGCACCATGTCCTCTATGACCTGGGGTACCTTTCGACACCTGAGCCGTTCCAGAGACTCGTCAACCAGGGAATGATTACATCCTTTGCCTACCAGAGGAAGAACAAGTCCCTCGTTCCGAGCGACTCCGTCACGGAGAAGGACGGCAGGTATTACGCCAATGACGACGGAGAGGAGCTTACACAGGTCATCGCGAAGATGAGCAAGTCTCTCAAGAACGTCATCAACCCCGACGACTATATCCGCTCCTACGGTGCGGACTCCGTCAGAATGTACGAGATGTTCATGGGACCGCTCACAGAGAGCAAACCCTGGGCAACGGCAGGCTTCATCGGCGTCTACCGCTTCATCGAGAAGGTATGGAAGCTCGCAACCGAGAAGGAAATCAGGGATGAGGCTCCTTCAAAGGAACTCGATTCTCTCATGCACAAGACCATCAAGAAGGTCACTGAAGATACGGCAAGCCTCAACTTCAATACGGCCATCTCCCAGATGATGGTATTCGTAAACGAGCTTACGCGTTCTCCGTTCCTTCCGAAGGTATGCCTCGAGAACCTCGTTCTCCTCCTCTCCCCATACACTCCACACCTTTCGGAGGAACTCTGGGAGATGCTCGGTCATGAGCCGAGCGTATCGAAGGCTCAGTGGCCGGCATACGACGAGGAGAAGACGAAGGATGACACCATCACTCTTGTCGTCCAGATTAACGGTAAGGTCAGAAGCAAGATAAGTATGAGTGCATCGGCAACGAAGGAGGAACTCCTCGCTGCTGCAAGAGCAGACGATAATGTGAAGAAGTGGACAGACGGAAAGGAGACAATCAAGGAGATTGTCGTTCCCGGAAAACTTGTCAACATCGTCGTCAAGGGATAAAGAAAGGAGGCTCGAAAGGGCCTCCATATAAATCTATGTCAGATAACGCAGAAAACTACAGAAGGGGGCTCATTGACGGTCTGAGTATCGCAATAGGCTACTTCGCAGTATCATTCACACTCGGTATAAATGCTTCCAGCGCCGGCATAAAGTGGTACCAGAGCGCCCTCATGAGTGCTCTCAATTACACGTCAGCCGGTCAGGCGGCTGCAATTGACATCATGGCGGAAGGCGGCTCCGTGTGGGTCCTTGTCGCGTCGACACTCGTCATCAACCTCAGATACCTCCTGATGAGTGCGGCCCTCGCCGTGAGGCTCTCACCATCAACAGGAATCGGAAAGAGGATGCTCATGGCAATGGGTGTCACTGATGAAATCTTCGGCATTGCATCTTCAAGAAAATATCCTCTGAACCCGATGTATAACGTCGGAGCGATGTCCGTCGCATGCCCGGGATGGGTTCTCGGAACGGCCCTGGGCGGTGTGATGGGAGAAATCCTTCCCTCCGTCCTCACCTCCGCACTCTCTCTTGCACTCTACGCAATGTTCCTTGCAATAATCATCCCTCCCGCAAAGGAGAACCCGGTAATTGCAGCCGCAGTCATCATCTCGATGCTGTTAAGCCTGGCCTTCGAGAAGATCGATGTCCTCAGCGGGATATCATCAGGAATGAAGGTTATCATCATAACGATAGTGGTTGCCTCTCTCGCGGCAATATTCTTTCCTGTGAAGGAAAACAGTCTGGAGAAAATCGATGAGTGACACTTATATATACATATCAATAGCGGCAATCGCAGCGGTAACCTATCTCATAAGGGTCATCCCGCTTCTGCTCCTGAAGAAGCCAATAAAGAACGTCTTCTTCCGTTCCTTCCTCTTCTACGCACCATATGTGACGCTCGCGGCCCTCACATTCCCGGCAATACTCAGCGCAACGGGATCCTTCATCCCTTCCCTCATCGGCTTTGTCGTAGCACTTGTGGTATCTTTCCTGGGCTGGGGGCTGCCGCTCACCGCGGGAATAAGCTGCATAAGTGCACTTGTTGCGCTGCTTGTCGTGTAGGCAGAGGAGAAGATTGCAATACAGATCTTTCTTCTACTGTATTTTTTATACACTGTTTTTCCGAAATCGGGTTATACTGAATCCAGACGGAGAAGAAGAATGATAACAGCAGTCAGAATAAGAAACGTCTCTTCAATAGAAGATGCCGCTATCTGCTTCGAGAAGGGAGGCTACAGGTATCTTGAAGAGTACGTTCTCGGAGAAAGAGTATCGAATCCGACAGCAGTCTACGGAACAAACGGAAGCGGAAAGAGTTCGCTTCTCAACGCATTTGCCTCTCTTGTGAATCTCCTCTCCGACGAGCCTGACAGACTTACCGGCTTCATGCCCTCTGTTCTCTCCCCGTCCTCTCCATCGGGAATGGAGATATCTTTCTGCATTGGCGGAAGAAACTTCACCTATTCCATTCTTGAGAAGAACGGAGCAATCAGCAGGGAAAGCCTGAAAGAGGAAGAAACAACCACAGTCGAAAGGAAAGATTCTTCCTATTGCTACAAAGGAAAAACGTATCCGATAGAATCCGCACTCTATCCCGCACTGAGAGATATCTACGCATCGGGAAGAGGAGACGAAAACGAACAGAGAGCATATGAATTCCTTTCGAATATCGCCTTCGTGGGTGCCTCGAGGCACAACTACATCGTCAGGGCCTTCAGAAACAGGCCGAGTCTCGATGTCCTTGTGGAGAAATCGAAGGACGTGAAGGAGATAATCAGAGGCTACAGGGTCTTTCCCGTATATGACATAGTCTCTTCCTCGGAGGGAGGAAAGAAAAGCTACTATTCTCTTCTTGAAACAGGTTCATCGGTAATGAGACTTCCCCTCTCGATGATGTCTGACGGAATGCAGAACCAGAGCTTTCTTCTGAGTATTCTCCTCTCCGTTCCGGAGGACGGTGTCCTTGTAATCGACGAAATCGATCAGGCACTTCATCCTCTGACAATCATGGATTTCATCAATACAGCAGTAAAGAAGAACATTCAGTTGATTTTCTCCGGCCATAACACAAACGTCCTCTACCATCTGAGACCTGACAACATCATCTTCGCTGACTGGAAAGACGGAAACAGCAGATACAGACGACTTTCAGATATCTATCCGAACATAAGAGAGGTCAACAACATCGAGAAGATGTATCTGGCCTCAACATTCGATGATGCAATAAGGGGATGAAATGAGGTTTCTGATACTCACAGAAGGTGCCAGAACGGAAATCAATATCTTCCAGAGAGTTCTGGAAAGATACGGTCTCAGAGTAATCAGGATCAGCAGAATCGAATCCTTTACCGAACCGGAATCTCTTCAGTTGCTCGGAACTGAACTCGAGTGTGACCGCACTTCCGTTCTGATAGCACAGGCTCCACGAAACCGTCTCAAGGATCTCCTTTCATACTACAGACGGGATAACATCGATCTCAATCTTGTTTTCGGGAGCAGAGACAGATTCTTCAACGGAATATTTCTGCTTTTCGATGTCGATCATACTGATAACACCTCACTTGAAGAAATCTACACCAGGCACAATGACGAAACTGATTCAGGACTTCTCCTGATAAGTTCTCCATGCATTGAAATACTCTCAGAACCCGGAAGAACAGAAGAATTGAGAGTAAAGCATCTCAAAGAATACAAGAGAGAAAGGAACAATTTCTTTTCAGATGTTCTCAGACTCGGCATGAACGCAGAAGAATACATAGCGGAGAACTTCGAGAAACTTGCCGTTTCCTACCTTGACCGGAATTTCAACGACTTCAGAGATGCCAACGTCATGAATCATCCGGAATCTGTCATAAAAAAGGTCAACGAGTTGAACTTCAGATCCGAAGAAGAGGTCATCTACAGATATTTCACAACAGTCGTCTATGTTCTGATTGCCTGCATTTTCGGCTTCAGCATCAAAACAGACAGCTACAGCAGTCTCAGAGAATTCCTTCTGAGCCATGTCTGATTGTGTCAGGTTGATTCCCTTTCGAAGACGACGGAAATGTGCCCTGTTTTTTCCTTTCCGGCAAAGCTGCTTCAGTCTTCGTCGCTCTCCACGACCTTCGCAAGTCCCCCCTTGCTTGTCTCCCTGTAAAGTGAAGGAATGGCAGTTCCAGTCTCCATCATGACTTCAACAACATCATCAAAGCTGACCTTGTGTCTGCCGTCACTCATGAGGGCGAAGGATGCATGGTCGACAGCTCTCATGCATGCCATTGCATTACGTTCAATACACGGAACCTGCACAAGTCCCATAAGAGGATCGCAGGTCAGGCCGAGGTGGTGCTCGAGGCCCATTTCCGCAGCATATTCAACCTGATGTACCGAGCCTCCGAGAAGCTGTGTTGCAGCGGCTCCCGCCATTGCGCATGCAACTCCGACTTCACCCTGGCATCCGACTTCGGCGCCGCTTATGGATCCGTTCGACTTCACTATATTTCCGACAAGTCCTGCGGTGAGGATTGCCCTCTGTATTCTGATTTCCGGAATCCTGTATTCCTGCTGGAGATAGTAGAGAACGCCGGGAAGAACACCGCAGCTTCCGCATGTCGGAGCTGTGACTATCCTGCCACCGCCTGCGTTCTCCTCACTGACGGCGAGTGCATAGGAAAGAGCACGGGATGTATCTCCGAGAGAACCTGCGAAGTCGATGGACTTCGCATGCGAGAGACATGCCTTTCTCTGTAGCTTCAGGCCTCCGGGGAGAACACCTTCGTTTTCAAGCCCTCTCTTTATTGCGGCCTTCATGACGTCCCATACCTCTCCTGCATAGTCGAGAATGTGCTGTCCCTCGTACTCCACTGCAACCTCCCACATCTGATACCCGTGATAGTCGCAGTAGTTGAGCATCTTCTCCATGTCACCCAGAATCAGTTCCGGATAGACAGTATCGTCAGCCTCCCCCTTCTCACCTTCCTTTATTATCTTTCCGCCTCCTACAGAGTAGTAGGTATCTGAAATGTCTCCGGAAATGAACGTAAGTGCATTGGGATGGAAAGGCTTGAAAACAGACGGATGCCACGAAATCTCAGCCTCTATCCCGTTATCCTTCATGACAGTGAGGACAGCCTTGTCCGTGAGGTGTCCCTTGCCGGTTGCGGCAAGCGAGCCGTAGAGCTCGATGCTGACCTTCTCGAGTCCGGGATGTTCCTTCACAAATCTTTCAGCAGCACTTCTCGGGCCCATCGTATGTGACGATGAGGGACCGTAACCTATTCTGTAGAGTTCTCTTAACGATTCCATGTCCACATTCTAAATTGAATGGAGTGTCACTTCAACTCCATTTGGGCTTCGCCTTGTGCTTGACGCGGTATTCCCCCTCATCGGTAAGAACTATCTCGAGTATCATATCACGGTCACAGTTGAGGTAGTACCAGACTCCGGGAAGAAGGGAGAGAGTCTCCTTATCGCCGGTGGAAGAGAGAGTGAATGATGTCGAATGTGAAAACAGACTCACCCAGTATCCGCTGAGAACTCCCTCGAGAGGAACATTGAATTTCCGGCTGAGTTTTATCGTCTTCTTCGTAAGACTCCCGTCAAAGAGAGAGGCGAGAAAGACTTCACGGTTAATTGCCCCCAGGTCCGTGTTGTCTCTCTTCACGGCCCCGATATTGAGCCTCGCGACACCTTCGGGGAAGGTCTCTGCAGCATCAATGAGCATTGCGGCGAAATAGCCCCATTCGGAGAGGAGATAGACGTTCCCGTCCTCTCCTCCGTCCGAGAAGCCGCCGAAAGGCGAAAGTGTTCCCAGAGGATAGAGAGCAAAGACGGAGAGCGACGACGGCGATACCTTCACGCTTATGCTCTTCTCGTCGTAGCCGAGATACTCCGTATGGACACTCTTCCCGTCGAAGTACCTCAGCTTATACCACATGCTCTCCCCCGTGACCTGCTCCCAGGTAAGCTCTTCATAGAGAGAGACTGTGACGGAGGTCTTTATCTCACCGGAACAGGAAACAGGCAGAAAGAAAATAACAGAACAGAACAGAACGAAAAAAAATCTTCTCATACTTATAAAGCGAAGTTTTTCGTCTTTTTGTCAAAATTATTTTTTATTTCCCGGAAGAGATAGTCCAGAGCCTGAGATTTCAGTTGTCTGCATTTTGCACTCATCCGGAAGTCGGTTCCTCCCGGAAATCAATTTTCTAATCTACGAATCAATAGTTAAATCCTTTTCAGTCAATTAATAGATTTTGCAAAAACTAGCCTACGTCTTATCTTCAGTTTCGTGCATTTTGCAATCAACTGATAAACGAGGAGCTATTCTGTTTCGTAGTAATAAGAATAATCAATACCCTTCATGATGACATCACGATTGTTGATGTCCTCTGTAAGGGCACCTTCAAGAAGATGTTCTATGGGTAAAGGGTCGGCAACGCTGTCACGCATTGCATTCAGATACTGATTCTTGTTGATTCTGCTCCAGTCAACACATTTCCCCAGATTCTTCTTCAGCATCAGATCCAGCCAGATTCTGGTGCTTCTTCCATTACCCTCCATGAAAGGATGAGCAATATTCATTTCAACATACTTTCTGACTATCTCTTCAAATGTTTCATCTTTCATGGATTCGATTGCAGAGAGGCTCTCTCTGAGATACATGCACGGTGCAAACATGAAGCCGCCTTTTGATATGTTGGCAGTTCTGATCTGGCCGGCAAAATCGAAAAGTCCGCCGAATATGTAGCCGTGTATCTGCTGCAGTCCATTGACAGTTCCGACCTCTATATTGTCTATAAATCCGCTGTCAAAAAGTTCATATGCCTTCAGTCTGCTCTTCTCGTCAACGGACGTTTCCATATTCTTCATCCATTTTGAGAACACTTCAGCCTTTCTGGACGGAAGGGACGCAATAACCGTATTCAGACTGCTCTCGTCAACAACATCCGTATTATATGATTTGCCGTCTTCAGCTTTCATCCTGAGCTGCCTGCAGAGAGAAGAAAGTTCCGGGTTCCTTCTTTTGACAGTCGCCCAGTATATTCTCGGATTCCTGCTGTCCGTCAGAGCAGAGACAATGTCTGAAGCACAGAACCACCATCTGGAATCCTCTTCGTTCCATACAGCTCTGACAGGTACATCTTCAAAAAAACGGATTGAAGTTTTCAGGGACATTATCTCCTCCGGAATCAATAATATTATATCATAAGAGAACTTCATCATAAACCTCCGTCATGATGTTTCAGCATCTTCCGATAGTGCCGGGCTTCAGTTGTTTGCATTTTGCAAACAACTGAAAGTTCATCTTATACGCTGAAAAATTTTCTGACCTACAAATTTAAGATTAACTTCATAAGTCTTAAAAAATAATTTATGGAATTACTAGCCTACTTCTTATCTTCAGTTTCAGAAAAAAAAGAAGACCAGAGTGTCTTCGCTTTTGTCCGGACAAAGGATTTCCTTTGACGGAAACATTGAACACCGTCTATATTCATACAGGAAACGGATAAGGAGAAGGGAATGGAATATAACCTTGAAAGATTCAGAAAAGCCCAGAGTCATGAATACGAAACGGCGCTGGAGGAGATAAAGAACGGCAGAAAAGAGTCTCACTGGATCTGGTACATATTCCCGCAGCTGAAGGAACTGGGGTACAGTTCGACGGCAAAATACTACGGTCTTGACGGCAGAGGGGAAGCTGAAGCTTATCTGAAAGATGATGTTCTGAGAACGAGACTAATTGAGATATCCGAAGCGCTGCTCTCTCTTGATTCCTCCGATCCATTGGAGGTAATGGGCTATCCTGATAACCTGAAGCTGAGGTCCTCAATGACCCTGTTCGCTCTTGTATCCCCCGAAACCGGAGTGTTCTCCAGGGTTCTGGATAAATTCTACCATGGAGAGAAGGACGAGAAGACAGTTTCTCTTCTCGGAAATGCATAATCGTCGGCAGAAAGCCCATTCCGGGAGATGAGAGTTTATATTGTCCCCTGCCGCTTTCTCTCTTTCCTGTATGAACATTATGATACTGTTTTCAGTAACAAATCGGATTTTCCTGTAGCATAGCCAGTCATTTTGCTGTTAACATAACAGAGTTATTCCTTTTTGAGGACGGTTACAGATGGAAAAGAAAGCAAGCAAATTCTCCGGACAGATAGGTTTTGTCCTTGCCGCTGCAGGAAGTGCAGTCGGTGTCGGTAATCTCTGGAGGTTTCCATACCTCGCAGCAAAGGACGGGGGAGGACTGTTTCTTCTCATATACCTCGTTCTTGTCCTGACGTTCGGCTTCACTCTTCTCACCTCAGATATCGCAATCGGACGGAAAACAGGGAAGAGTGCCATCAGTGCATATGAGACAATGAGACCGAAATGGAAATTCCTCGGTATCCTGACATTCCTCGTTCCCGTCATAATCATGACATACTATGCCGTAATCGGCGGCTGGATAACCAAGTACACCGTCGTCTATCTCACGGGAAAAGCCTCCCAGGCCGCAGAGGACGGTTATTTCACATCCTTCATCACGTCTCCCGTCATATCTGTTGTCTATGCTCTCATCTTCATGGGTGTCACTGCATACATAGTATATAAAGGTGTTGAAGGGGGAATCGAGAAGGTATCGAAATACATGATGCCGATTCTCCTCGTCCTCGTTGTCGTCATCGCATTCTATTCGCTGACGCTCAGTCATACGGATGAGAACGGAGAACTGAGAACAGGCCTCCAGGGATTCCTGTACTATATCACTCCCCACTTCGAGGGACTTACTGTAAGCCGCTTTCTGCAGATTCTTCTCGATGCCATGAGCCAGCTCTTCTTCTCGCTCAGTGTATCAATGGGGATAATGATCACGTACGGATCATACATGAAAAGCGACGTCAATCTCGGCCGTTCCGTCAATCAGGTTGAAATCTTCGATACGGGCGTTGCCCTCATCGCTGGCGCGATGATAATCCCGGCCGTCTACGTATTCTCAGGAACGGAAGGCATGAGCGCAGGACCGAGCCTGATGTTCATCTCCCTGCCGAAGGTATTCGCCGCAATGGGAAAGGCAGGAATCTTCGTGGGCTTCCTGTTCTTCGTCACCGCAATCTTCGCAACTCTCACATCCTGTATCTCGGTTCTGGAGTCAATAGTTGCGAACTGCATGGAAATCTTCCACACAGAGAGGAAGAAGACAGTCCTCATTCTCTCCGTCATATACCTCGCCGCATCTGCCGTGATAGCACTCGGCTACAGCATATTCTACGTCGAGGTGAAACTTCCGAACGGAAGTGTCGGACAGCTGCTGGACGTTATGGACTACGTCAGTAACAACGTCATGATGCCCCTCATCGCCCTTCTCTCCACAGTCCTAATCGGCTGGATAGTGACTCCGGACTACGTAATCGACGAAGTACAGCGTAACGGCGAGAACTTCAGAAGGAAGAAGCTCTACCGCATAATGATAAAGTTCGTCGCTCCCGTCATGATGTTCATTCTCTTTCTGCAGTCGACGGGAATCCTGTCATAATCATCTTCAGAGAAACAGATGGAGAGTCCCCGGGAAACCGGGGACCTCTCTTTCGGTATGATAGTCTTATCTGAAGTATTATCAGCCTGTTATTATCCATCTTCAGTTCATCAGGATATCTTTCCGTCTCAGACAGCTGTCACATCTCTTATAAGAAGGGCCCTCTTCCGAGGACCCTGGAGTAATCTCAATAACCGAAAATCGGCCATTTGGTAATATACGGTACGTACGATACCAGTAAGAGAACAATTACCATTGTAAGGAAGAGAGACATCATCTTTCTGCTCGTTGTCTCTAGCTTCGTGTGTCCGACTGCACAGCCGACGAAGAGTGCCGATCCGACAGGCGGTGTGCACAGTCCTATTGCCAGCGTGAAGATTATGATGATGCCGAAGTGGACTGCAGGAAGATTGATTGACTCTGCAACCGGCTTCAGTATCGGGGTCATGATCATGATGAGCGGTGCCATGTCCATGAAGCATCCCAGAATCAGGAGGATCACGATGATCAGCAGTATCAGAAGATACGGGTTCGAAGTAATTCCGATGATTGCTCCTGTAATCATTGCAGGTATCTTGAGGAATGTCATCATGTATGCGAATGCCTTTGCTGTTGCAATGAGTGTCAGGACTATCGAGAGAGTCTTGAGAGAGTTCTTCAGTACCTTTCCGAAATCCCTGATCTTCGCACTTCTGAATACAAAGTATGTCAGGAAGAATGTATAGAAGCATGCCACTGCCGAGCTTTCCGTTGCCGTGAATACTCCCGCGCCTGTTCCCACGAGGATGATCACCAGTGTGAAGAGAGGAAGGATTGCATCGATGACAACCTTCAGACACGGTCCCACCTTAACCTTTCCGTTTTCCTTTCCGATCCATCTGATTCTCTCATCCTTGAACATCTTCTCTCCCTTCGGGAAGTTGTACTTCTTGCCCAGGAAGAAACAGAGAATCATGAAGCCCACACCGAGTGCGATTCCCGGAAGGACACCTGCATAGAAGAGGTCTCCGATCGAGACACCGCCGCCATATGCGAGGGCGAAGATGACCATGTTGTGTGATGGGGGAATGAGTACTCCCTGACACGATGTCGTAACCGTGAGTCCGACCGAGAAGTCCCTGTCATATCCCTGGTCGACCATCATCGGGATGACGACAGACCCAAGTGACGAGACATCTGCGACTGCAGAACCGGAGATTCCTCCGAAGAACATGCTGTCGAGACAGTTGACATATGCCAGTCCGCCGCGGAAGCGTCCCACTGCGAGGTTCGCAACGTCGACTATCTTGTCAGATATCTGTCCCACTCCCATTATCTCACCCATTACGATGAAGAACGGGATTGCAAGCATCGTGAAGTTGTTCACGCCGCTCAGCATCATTCGGCACATCTCCGTTATGGACTGCCCCACTGCGAGACATGAGCCGCATGCCGCGATGAACATTGCGAATGTGATTGGCACCTTGAGCGCCATAAGAAGGAAGAATCCACCGAGCAGAATCCATGTAGCCAAGCTTTCCATCAGTTGTTCCCTCCCTTTTCTTTTTCTTCTGCTTCCTGTTCCTTAAGAAGCTCCTTGTAGTCTATCTCCTTCTCCGAATACAGAAGATCATCGGGGTCGATGAGCTTGAGTATGAAGAGTACCGAGTCGAATATCATGATGAATCCGCCCACGACAAGCGGTATGTACTGTATCCAGGTCGGCCATCCGGTCATCGGAAGCTTTCCTGTCCTCTTCATCAGCTTCGTCATTATCTGCCAGCCGCCGGAGATGAAAACGATGCCGCATATAAGCGTTACTATGTTCGTGAGTTCGTCGAAAACCTTTCTGCCCTTTCCGCCCTTCTTCAGTCTGTCATAGACAAGATTGACAGCAATATGAAGATGGTCCCTTACACCGATTGCGCATGCAATGAATGTGAAGAGTGTTACGAGAAGCCCCGGAACCTCTTCTGCCCATGCAATACCGCTGTTGAAGCAGAAACGGAGAACAACGTTCACGAATACCGTGCAGAGCATGACGATGAGTGAAAGCTGTGCTATCCAGAGAACGATTCTGTGACACCAGTGGTTGATGCAGACTGCGTATGGTGCAAGAGGGGTTCTGCCCCTGTATTTTTCCTTATCTACGAAGAGATTGTTCTCAACGCACCAGGAATGGAATCCTGAATTCTTTTTGTCTGCCATTATGGCCTCCAGTTCAATTAATGACCGGAAGGGAAACGCCCCCTTCCGTATCCGCACAGCCCTTCGTTCGACACTGTACGGATCTATATGACACAATGCATTTACTTTTCCCCACCCTCTGAAAAGGCTTGCTGCATTGATGCAATAACAATCGGTAAACAGGCTGCTGTGTCATTTTTCTAATCCCGGCCTGTTCTTTTCCGGGTTTTCACATACGGGCTCCTCAGTCAGAGCCCGCATGGTATCAGACCTTATGTCTTATTTTGTGTTGATGATAGCCTGGATGAGATCCTCGTATCCTGCGCCGTACTTCTCATAAAGAGGAGCCATTGCATCCTGGAATTCCTGGAGCTCTGCTGCTGTCGGTGTGTAAGCTGTGACGCCGCCTGCCATGACAATAGCTTCACTGCTTGCTTCTCTCTCAGCCCACTTTGCAATCTCGTATTCCTGTGTTTCCTTTGCACATTCCTTGATGA
>CAVFYD010000069.1:0-12382 GCA_963626615.1 Sphaerochaetaceae bacterium | reverse complement strand
TGAGAAGTGTAGACTTACCCGCTCCGTTACCGCCGATTACGGTCACGAAGTCACCATCCTCAAGTGTAAGGGAAAGATTATCGAGGGCAACCTTGGCGTTGATTGTTCCCTTGTTGAATGTCTTCGAGATATTCTTTATTTCAAGCATTTCTGTTCCCCCTTCTCGCACGTCTTTCGCTTATCCCCTTCTTCCAGTAGGGAATGGCAAGGAAGAGGCCGACGATTGCAGCGGTGATAAGCTTGAGATCGTTGGTGTTAAGACCGAAGAGCAGCGTCACCTGGATTACGATGTAGTAGACTACCGCACCAAGTACGACGAATGCGAGAGTGCCGGCGAAGTTGTGCTTTATCTTTCCGAAGACACCTTCTCCGATTACGATTGCCGCAAGTCCGATGACGATTGCACCGCGTCCCATGTTTACGTCGCTTGATCCCTGATACTGTGCAACGAGCGCTCCGCAGAATGCCACGAGGGCATTGGAGAGCATAAGACCCAGGATTATGTCATTGTCAGGGTTTATTCCCTGGGCTCTCGCCATCTGCTTGTTGGCTCCTGTTGCTCTTATCGAGCAACCCTTCTCGGTTCCGAAGAACCAGTACATGAAGGCAACAAGAAGTGCCAGCAGTATGACAACGAGAAGAATCGGATTATTCAGTCCCAGTGTTCTGACATATCTCTGGGACACGAGGAGACTGTACTTGTCGACAGAAACCGGCTGGTTGGACTTTCCGCCCATTATCCTGAGGTTGACGGAGTACAGGGCAAGCTGCGAAAGAATTCCTGCCAGGATTGCAGGAATGCCGCACTTTGTGTGGAGAAGTGCCGTGACAAGGCCCGCCACTGCTCCGACAAGGAAGGCTGCAAGGACTGCAAGCCAGGGATTACAGCCGCTTCTGATCAGCATTACACAGACAGCACCCCCTGTTGCCAGGGAGCCGTCAACTGTCATGTCCGCAGTATCGAGAATGCGGAATGTGATATATACACCGAGAGCCATGATGCCCCATATGAGGCCCTGACACACCGCTCCCGGCAGAGCGTTTACAAGACTCAGCATACTCAGATTGCCTCGTAGCCTTCGGGGATTGTGATTCCGAGCTGAGCGCAGATCGAAGCATTGTACTTCTTCGTTACCTGCGGAGCATACTCGACAGGCATTGTGGAAATATCAGCGCCGTCACGCAGAATCTTCACAGCCATCTCACCTGTAGCATAGCCGAGGTCATAGTAGGAGATTGAAAGGGTCGCAACCCCGCAGCCGGCACAGATTCCCTCTTCACCTGCAACTACCGGAGTCTTTGAAGGAACGACAACATTCGCGATTGCTTCGGTATTGGATGCGGCAGTATTGTCTGTCGGTATGTAGAGGACATCACATTCATCAGCAGCCTTCTGAGCGACGCTCGTGACATCGTTGGTATCTGTGAATGAATACTTTTTAGTCTTATAACCAAGAGCAGAAAGATAGCCGTCGATGGTCTCGATCTGATAGACGGAGTTCGCCTCTGCCGTACAGTAGAAGAGCCCCACTGTTTCCGCTTCGGGGAAGAGCTCCCTGATCATCTGAGCCTGCTCGGAAAGAGGAGCAAGGTCACTTGTTCCGCTGACGTTTGTTCCGACAGTTCCGTTCCAGTTGTCGATTTCAAGAGCGGAAGCATAGTCTGTAACCGATGTTCCGAGAACAGGAATCGTTGCGGTAGCCGAAGCTGCTGCCTGAAGAGGAGCAGTTGCATTTGCAAGGATGAGGTCCACATCTGAAGAAACGAAGCCGTTTATGATTGTTGCACAGTTCACTGCTTCACCGCTGGCGTTCTGTTCGTCGAATTCGACATCGTCTCCGAGAGCGGCTGTGAGGGCATCCTTGAAGCCCTGAGTTGCACTGTCGAGAGCGACATGCTGTACGAGCTGGCAGATGCCGACTCTGTATTTTGCACCTGTCTTTTCCGTCGCACCGCCTGCAAAGAGCGACAGAGATAGAATCATTACCAGTGTGAAAAGAAAGATTTTCTTCATATAGAATCTCCAATTGTCAGTTAAGACTGAAAATATAGTCGTAAGAATAGACATATACCCCTTCTTTGTCAATCAGATTGGTGCATAGAAATTGCATAAACATACACTTTTGTGCATGGAATTTTAACATTTTAATCTATAGAATAGCACTATGACATCAATTGACACATTCAGGGAAGAAATAAGGAATCTCGAGACTTCCCTCTTCGACCCGTACAGCTATGAATGCCACAAGGAAAAGGCGACAAGGGAGCTCAGAAAAAACAGCCGGGCAGTATGTGAAGCACTGAAAAACGGAGGATTCACTCCCGGAGAGGTCCTCGCCATAGCCGAAATCACACCCGACTATGTCTCCCTTTCAGCCGATGGCGATATAATTGCATCGCTCCGCTTCTGGATAGAGAACAACAGAGAGCGGGAGAACACGAGTCAGATCAGTCTCTATACCGATGAAGCGGAGAAGATGCTCTCATCTCTCTGCATCTGACTGAAAGAGCGGGATTTCTCCCGCTCTCATTCTTTTTCCTTTAGACTCAGTACGTCACGGATGTGATAGTACCGTAGTAGGTAGTTACACTGAATGTAATCGTATAGGCGACATCCGAGGAATCCCATGGTCTGACATACTGGAGGGTGACGTAGCTTGTGCCGTCATGGCCTGTAGTCTCGAACTTGGCATTCCATGTTCCGCCCTCTCCGACAAGACCTGTATAGGCCGGTGCCGAATATGACTGGGAGTCAAGATAAATGCTGTTGCCGCTGATTGATGCCTGCCATTCGTAGCCTGTGGTGTAGTTCGCATCAAGTGTTACATAGACAGCCGTTACGTCATTTGTGATCCACTGTGCCGTCTTCGGAATTACCTCGATGCAGGTACCGTCAGAAGTGTAATAGCTGTCATAAATGCCGTCAGAAGTGTAATAGTCGTCATACGTGCCGTCAGAAGTGTAACAGTAGTCGTCATACGTGCCGTCAAGATCACCGACGAAGAGACATGAAGTCAGGAAGAGGAGAACTGCCGCGGCAACAAGGATTGCTGTCAGCTTTCTCATTATCTTGATTCCTTCACGTCCATCACTGCGATGGCATAAGGTTTTACGATATCAATAAGTTCACTCGATGAAACACCTCTTACCTTGATGTAGATGAATCTGTTTCCTGCCTCTGTTCCCTCGAAGCATGAACATGTCACAAGATCAAGCTGCTTCTCGCTGATTCTGCCCATTATCTCGGCAAGTATTCCCTTTCTGTCCTGTACAAGGAAAGTCAGTGTCGTTCCCTCGACCCTTGCGCCGAATGACTCGACAAGCATCTTGAAGAGGTCGGATTTCGAAACGATTCCGACAAGCTTTCCTTCTTCGAGTACCGGAAGACATGAGAGATCCTGGTCGATCATGAGCATTGCGGCATCCTCGACAGTCGTTTCCTTTGTAATGGTGACAGGGTTACGGGACATGATCTTCTTGACGGTGAGCTTCGACAGGAGATAGTTGGTTTCATATGCACTGAGTGTGCTTGCCGGGCTCGGGGCAGCCTTCAGAATGTCCTTTTCTGAGATGACCCCGATGAGGCGACCGTTCTTATCGAGAACAGGAAGACGATGCACGTGTTCCTTCTTCATCAGATCTGCAGCATCCTGTATGGACATATCGGGAGAACATGTAACAGGATTCTTTGTCATTCTTCTTTCAATAATCATAGATTAAACTCCTTTGACAATTGTAAGCTCTGTGAGCTCTGAGGGCAAATACAATTATTCACCGAGGTATGCACTTCTTACCTTCGGGTTCGAGAGAAGTGCCTTCGCTTCATCATGCAGTACCACGACGCCGTTCTCCATGACGTAGCCGTCGTCACTGCTCTTGAGTGCAAGGCGCGCATTCTGTTCGACGACGAATACCGTAACCTTGTCCTCTCTGTTGATTACCTTCAGCTTGTTGAAGATATCCTGGACGATGAGCGGTGCAAGCCCCAGGCCCGGTTCGTCGAGAAGCAGAAGACGGGGGCTTATCATCAGCGCTCTCGCAACTGCAAGCATCTGCTGCTCGCCTCCTGAGAGGGAGCGTGACTTCTGTTTCCGTCTCTCGCCGAGAATCGGGAAGAAGTCGAACATCTCCTGCTTCTTTTTCTTTATGAGAGAATCGTCTGTAAGCATGAATGCTCCCATGTCGAGGTTCTCCTCGACAGTAAGATCGGCAAAGACTCTTCTGCCTTCGGGAACAAGAGCAATGCCCTTCTTCACGACGCTGTAGGTCGGAACGTTATGGTGATGCTTCTCTGATGAATAGAGAAGCTCCCCGTCATAGTGGATGGCGCCGGTCTGAAGAGGTTCCTGTCCCACAATTGCCTTCAGCAGTGTGGACTTACCTGCGCCGTTTGCTCCGATGAGAGCAACCATCTCGCCCTCCTTCACCGACATGCTGACCCCGTGAAGCGCCTTGATGTTGCCGTAGCTGACACTTATGTCTTCGATTCTGAGAATTTCCTTATCTGTCATCACTCATCCTCCTCTTCGTCGTCACCGCTTCCGAGATATGCCTCGATGACACGACTGTCGCTCTGGATTTCGCTCGGGGTACCCTGCGCAATCTTCACACCGTAGTTGAGAACGGTGATGTTGTCGCAAATGTTCATGACAAGCTTCATGTCATGCTCGATGAGTACGACAGTTATTCCGAGGTCCCTTATACGTCTGATAGTCGTCATCAGATCATCCGTCTCCTGCGGGTTCATGCCGGCAGCAGGTTCGTCAAGAAACAGAAGCTGAGGCTCCGTTGCAAGTGCGCGGGCAATCTCCAGCTCTCTCTGGTAGCCGTACGGCAGATTCTTTGCATTCTCGTTTCTGAGATCCTCAAGGCCGAAGAACTCAAGCCACTTCATGGCTTCGGCATACTCCTCCTTCTCCTCTCTCTCCGCGTTGAAGTAGGAGATGACTGCCTGGAGAGTGCGGTTCTTCACTCCTCCAGTGAGGGAGTGCCGGCCGACCATTACGTTGTCGATGACGCTCAGCTCCCTGAAAAGTCTTATGTTCTGGAATGTGCGGGCAATGCCGAGACGGCAGATTTTATTCGCAGGAAGTCCCGTGATATCCTTTCCGTTGAACGTAACTGTTCCGCTTGTCGGGGTGTCGAGTCCGGTGATGTTGTTGAAGAGAGTGGTCTTTCCGGCACCGTTAGGACCGATGAGCCCCGTAATCATATTCTTCTCGACATTGAAGTCGACTCTGTTGACCGCGATGATACCGCCGAATTCCCTTGTGAGGGCTTTTGTTTCAAGCATGCTCATTTTGTCTTCTCCCCATAGTAGGCCTTCTCGGCCTTTCTGTTGTTCCTTTTCTCGCGTCCGAGGATTCCCTGCGGGCGGTAAATCATCATGACGACAAGAATGAGGCCGAAGAGAATCTGCTTGGCCTGTGCCGGGATGATGTTCGAGAGCCCGGTAAGCTGCGGAAGGTACGATATGAACTGGATTATGAATGCACCCAGGATGACTGCCTTGAAGTTACCCATACCGCCGAGAACGACCGTGCAGAGCACCATGATGGAAACCATGAACACATACGATCCGGGAGATACAGAGAGAACGAATTCTGCCTGAAGAGAACCGGCAATGCCTGTTACGGCCGCACCGAGTGCGAATGCCGCGACCTTGTACTTTGTGACGTTGATTCCCAGTGACTTTGCGGCAATCTCATCCTCCCTTATGGCCTCGAGAGCCCTTCCCATTCTGCTCTTTGCAAGTCTCTCGTAGAGGAAGTAGCAGACAGCAAGCAGAATGATTTCGAGAACAAGGAAACCATACTTCGTGTAAGGGCTGATCTGAATACCGAAGAAGGAAATCATCGGGATACGCTGAATACCGTTCGGGCCGTTCGTGAGGGAATCCCAGTTGTTGATGACGTTTCTCACGATTTCGGCAAACCCCAGGGTCGCAATTGCAAGGTAATCACCCTTGAGGCGGAGTGTCGGGAGTCCGATGAGAACGCCCATGAGAGCGCACAGCACTGCGGCAACAGGAAGAGTCGCCCAGAATGACCAGCCGAGCTTTGTCGTCAGGATTGCCGTGGCATAGCTGCCGATGGCGAAGAAGCCTGCCCCGCAGAGCGAGAGCATTCCGGTATATCCTGTGATGAGGTTCTGTCCGATGGACATGAATGCATAGATACAAGTGTAGATTAATATGAGAAGAAAGAAATTGAACATCAGACCTTCTCCTTTTCAACCTTTCCCAGAAGGCCTTCCGGCTTGATGAGAAGAATTATGATGAGAACTGCAAACGCAATCGTATCCTTGAAACCTGACGGAATACCGAGAAGCGCAACGCCGAATGTCTCGAGAAGCCCGAGCATGAAGCCTCCGACCATGGCACCCGTGATGTTTCCGATACCTCCGACGACAGCTGCGACGAAGGCCTTGAGACCTACCATCGTGCCCATTGTCGCATAGACCTTGTAGTCGAGGGCAATCAGGATACCGCCGCAGGCAGCAAGAGCACTTCCGATACCGAATGTAAGGGAGATTATCATATCGGAGTTGATGCCCATGAGCTTTGCCGTCTCCCCGTCGAGGGATGTTGCCCTCATGGCCTTACCCATCTTCGTCTTGTCAACAAAGAGCTTGAGTGCAACCATCATGACGATGGCGACTACGAGAACGAGAATCTGGTGGGGGGTGATGACAACACCGCCGAGTGTGATTGCGCTGTTGTCAAAGGGATACTCGAACTTTCTCGAGTGAGTGCCGAACATCCATGCACATCCGTTCGAGAGAATGAATGAAATACCGATTGCCGAGAGAAGAGGAGCAAGTCTCGATCCGTTTCTGAGAGGCTTGTATGCAATCTTCTCGATAGCCATTCCGAGGAATGCACATGCGACCATGCTTACGAGCATAGCGATGAAGAATGCGACGAGCCACCAGGCTCCGAGCGGGGTGGATCCTCTGAGGGCATCGAAGACGAAGAGTCCGATGTATGCCCCCACCATCAGTATGTCGCCATGGGCGAAGTTAATGAACTTTAGAATGCCGTACACCATGGTGTATCCGAGAGCGATGAGCGCATAGATTCCGCCAAGTGTAAGGCCATTCATGAGATGCTGGAAAAAAGTGCTGACAGATCCCATTATCTCCTCCAATCAGATTTCTCTGTATATCATAATCCAACGGAAAAAGCACCGTTAGCGCGGTGCTTTTCCCTACAGGGTTCTAACACCCTACCTTATTCAGCCTCAACAATCTTTCCGTCGACAACCTGGTAAGCACCGACATATACAGGTGTTCTGCCGTCAACCTTGTAGACGCCCTGGTAAGCCACGAGGTCACCCACTTCGTCGAAGTTGATTACGCCGTTGACACCTACGAAGTCCTTGACTTCCTTCATGCCGTTCTTGATGGCAGCCCTGTCTGTGCCGACCTTCCCGATGACGGAGAAGAGGATATATGCTGCATCATAGGAGTTTGTTGCGAATGAATCGGGAGCAACACCGTATTTCTCCGCATACTTTGACTTGAAATCTGCAGCAAGTGTGCTTTCCTCAACCTTTGCCGATGCTGTGTAGACGACACCGTCCGTATAGTCACCTGCAAGGTCGTAGATTTCCTCATTGAGGAATCCGTCGCATGAGAGGAACGGCTTGCCGACGTTGAGCTGTGCAGCCTGCTCGAGAATCTGTGCCATCTCGACTGTGTAGTCGGGGATGTAGATAGCTTCGGCATCAGTGTTCTTGAGCTGCGTCAGCTGAGTCTTGAAATCCTTGTCGCCGACCATGAATGTAGCAGTTGCGACAATCTCTCCACCGTCTTCGGTGAAGCTTTCGGCCATGCTTTCATAGAGGCCCTGGCTATAGTCGTTCTTCGCGTAGAGAACAGCAATCTTCTTATATCCGAGTACCTGATAGAAGTACTTGCCTGCGACAACACCCTGAAGTCCGTCGGAAGGTGTTGTTCTGTAGATGCAGTCACCTTCAGCCGTGATGTCCTTGTGGGATGCGGACGGTGTGATCATGACAACTCCGTTTGCCTGTGCAACAGGTGCAACTGCGAATGTCTCGCCTGTGAGGACGGCTCCTACGATTGCGCATACCTTATCTGTATTATTGAGCTTGTCAAAAGCAGCAATGGCCTTCTGCTGATCGCCTTCACTGTCTTCCGCATAAAGTTTGACGGTAGCACCATTGATGCCGCCCTTGGCGTTCTGCTCTTCAATTGCCATTTCGACAGCCTGCTTGCAGAGGGTTCCATAGTTAGCATAGTCCCCTGTCAGAGGTCCGATAAAACCGATTCTGACTTCATTAGATGTACTTTCACTGCTTCCGCCTGCAAAACAGAATGCAACCGCGACAAAAGCAACCAACATTACAGCAAGAAACTTCTTCATAATAATAGACTCCTTGTAAAATCTTGGATGCAATATACATTTTTCTGTATTTTTATTCAACAAATATTACACAAATTTTGACAAAAAGATGATTTTTTCTGAAGTCGGAACTTTTATTTTCTTTATAATCAAGAAATTAAGGTCGTAAATTTTACACTATTTCTTAATCTGTCAGCAACATAGTCCACAAAAACACACCGAGAGTCAATAACAAAATAGACAAGTACCCCGTTTTTTCTCATCCTGTTACAAGACACATCACGCTTCTCTGGAGTATGATTCGGCATATATAAGGAAAAAGAAATGAGAACACCTCTCTCCACCATACAGATACTCCACAGAATCGGGAAGATTCTTTCGAAAGCCGCACTGGTCATCTCTGTCATCGCATTCGTCTTCTGCACTGCGGCTCTTATATGCACGGCATGCGGCTTTGAATTCGCAGTCGGGAGAATGGAGTCAATACCCCTCTTCGGCGGCAACTTCGGCTGTGCCTGCCACATTCTCTTATCACTCGCGGTCGCTTCTCTCGGGGAAATCCTGGTTGCAAGGCGCAGTACAGCATACTTCAGCTCAGAGCTCGAGGCCGGAACGCCGTTCGACAGCGACAATGCATCGAAGCTCAGGAATCTCGGCATCGTCACAGTAGCCGTTCCGCTTGCCACAACTTTGATATCAAAAATACTCTACGCCGTCCTTGTAAGGAAATTCGGATCCTTTGACTACAGCTTCGACTATGCCGGCGCACCCATTGCCGTCGGAATAATGTTCATCATCCTCTCACTCATATGCCGCTACGGAGCAGAAATCGACACAAGCGGAAAACAGCACACAGGAGAACAGATATGATAGATGCAATACTTTCCTTTGAAAAACCGGTTATGCTTTTCTTCCAGAGCCTCAGAGTGAACTTCCTCTCTTCGGCGGCAGAGGTTGTCTCGTTCCTCGGGGAATCCGTCTGGACGATGATTCTAATCTTCTTCATTTACCTTGTAATAGACAAACGCAAGGGGTTCGGACTGGGGGCTGCCGTCATGACATCCCACATCGCCAACGGCATACTCAAGGTCATCTTCCGTATTCCCCGCCCATGGGTGAAATACCCCGGAGAAATCATTCCCCTGAGGCAGAGCACGGCAACAGGATATTCATTTCCGTCGGGACACTCCTCCCTTGCAGGTGCACTCTACTACGGCACATACCGCACTTTCAGAAACAGGGCAGTGAGAATAATCTCGGTTATTCTTCTCTTTCTCATTCCCCTCTCGAGGGTCTACCTCGGAGTTCACTGGCCGCTGGACGTGATCTGCGGACTCGGTGTCGGAATGATTACGGCATCCTTTGTCGAGAAGTTTGTCGCTCTCTACGACAACGCTGTCATGATGAGGAAAATCAGCATGGTACTCGTTCCCGTCTTCCTTGCACTCGGCCTTGCGGACGCCGTCCTTGTCGACAACGGAGTTCTCGAGAGAATTCTCTGGAAGGACCTTGCAGCATCGTTTGCAGCATGGTCGGGAGTCTTCCTGGCGGGAGCACTCGAAAGAAAGTATGTGAATTTCGCCGTTCCGGAGAACAGACTCAAGGCCACCGCTCTCTTTGTCCTGGACATCGCTGTCGGCTATGCCCTGACACTGCTCTGGACAGGAAAAATCGAAGTGATGCACTACACGATACAGGTATTCGCATACATCATTCTCATTCTCTGGGCGGTATTCCTCTGTCCGATGATCTATGTGAGACTGGGACTCTACAAAAGAGAAGAGGACTAAAGCTCTTCAACGGCTTTCAGTTTCTCCGGAAAACGGTGCTTCTCCCCTTTCCTGTAGATGCGGGAGAAGAATGAATGTGTCATTTCATCACTGAAGAGAACCTCTCCGCAGAGGCGGGAGAAGAGGCGTCCGCATATAAGGGCGTCGGCAAGGGCATTGTGAGCGTCGTACTCCCACCCGAGCTCCGACGCCAGAGACGTCAGGCGGTAGCTCGGCTTACCCTTCCAGAGCTTACGTGAGAGCGAGAGCGTACAGTAATAATAGTATTCCGGGCACTCAAGCCCCCAGGAACAGAGAGTATGGGAGAGGACTCCCATATCGAACTGGGCATTATGGGCAACGAGGGGCCTTTCCCCTATGAATGACTCTATATCCTTCCAGATATCACGGAAGGTAGGAGCGGCGGCAATTTCATACGGATCGAGATGATGTACGGCCGTGCATACCGGATCGAATCTGAGGACAGGCGGGCGTATGAGGGAGTAATACGAATCTGTGCTCTCTCCGTCCTCATTGAAGCGGACAAGTCCTATCGAACAGGCACTGTCGCGAAGAATGGAAGCAGTCTCGAAATCTATTGCAGTGTACTCCATCTAGTCTCTCTTCCCCGTGGCGATGTACAGGGTGCCGCTGGTCTTTATCGAGATACGCTCGTCAGATCCTTCAATATAACAGCAGTCCCCCTTCTTCAGCTCCTTTCCGTTGACTGTGGCGGAGCCGAGAGAAAGAATTATTGATGGCTTATCGAGTATGAGAGATGCCTCACTGCGGTTAACATACCCCAGTGTGAAATCAGGGGACGGTGTCAGATACCAGATTACCCTTCCCTCCTCGTATTCCTCGATGGCAGACGCGGCAGTGGAACCGAAGTACATTATTCTCTCCAGTTCCGTTATATCGACACGCTTGGGGGTAAGACCTCCCCTGAGAACGTTATCCGATGCCGTCATGAGTTCTATTCCGTTTCCTTTTATATATGCGTGGAGAGTGTCGGGTTCAAGATAAACAGCTTCGAAAGGCCTTAAGTGCATGACATTCATCATGAGGGGAAAGAGAGAGCCTATGTCCCCCGGATACTTTTCCAGCGTCTTTCTCACTATCCCGTACTCCGTCAGATACTCCCCGTCCATGGAAGGAATGTCAGAGCGTGTGACGGTGCTCTCAAGTTCACCCAGTATTTCGTCCTTCACTTCCCGGGAGAACGAGAAAGACGAGAGGAAGATGTCCTTTATGGAATCAAGAGAGGAGTAGTACTTTCCGTATGACACGGGGACAGAGCTGGAGAGCGATGTCCGTATTTCCTCGAGCTTTCTGAAGCCGCAGAGCGCCGTCACCTCCGTCAGGGCAGAAAGCACTTCGGCCTTCTCGTTGTCGTCCTGGTAGTTGTACGGCATTCCCTTTTCTCTGAGTTCCCTCTCCCTCTTCCAGCCGTCCCCGGCCTGAGCCTTCGTCGGATGACACTGCAGGGAAAGCGGGGAAGAGATGCTCAGTACCTTGAAGAGGAAGGGAAGTCTCCCCGAAACGGATGACAGAGACTCTCCGTTCTCCGTCACGGCCTCCCCTGAGGGGTGGGTTCCCATCCAGTACTCGGCCTGCGGTTTTCCGTCCCTGTTTCCGAAGAGGGACGGAAGAAATTCCTTTCCGCCCCAGTCATAATTCTTTATAACACCCTGAATCCTTATCATGTCCATAGTCATGAATGATAGAACGCGACAGAAAAAAAATGAAGATTTTTCCGTTCACTTCTATATATAAGATTATCAGTAGAAGTGGCACCCGACTTCCTCGCTTCACCTCCCCCTGTCCTTATGCTAACGTCATTAAGGGAGGCATGATATGTCACTCTACAGAGACAGGATAACAGTCGGAAGAAAAATCGCCATCGTCATCAGGGAAAGAATGCTCACGGAAAAAGACGCCTGCAGGGATGCGCACATAACGGAAGAAACTCTCACAAAACTTCTGACGGGAAGTTATGAGAAAAGCGGGTCTTTCAATGCGGCGCTGAAGAAACTCCTCACATCCCTCGGTATCACACCAGAACGCCTTATGCTGATAAGCGAGGAGCCGTGCACGCTTGACGAACTTGTCATCACGGAAGACGACAGGATTACATTCTCGATAGCCGACCGTATCCTCACCCTCTGTGGCGAGTACTACTGAGGAAAAAATCAACAACCCGCGAGGCAAGCCTCGGGGTATGTGGAGGTAACGACACATACCC
>CAVFYD010000068.1:0-12427 GCA_963626615.1 Sphaerochaetaceae bacterium | reverse complement strand
AATGAAAAATTATTATCGTGACGGAATGTGGACGAAGGAAATGCTTGATAAGCTGTTGCAGAAAGGTGTTATCACCTCTGCGGAATATAACGCTATCCTCTCCTCCAGATGAAGTTTACGCTGATTCTCCTGCTCTCGGGGGCGATTATTCTGACGGGGTGGCTGATATATTCGTCAGCTGTTCCGGAAGAGGAAGTCGTTCCCGAGGAAACTGTATCGGAACTCCCCTCTCTCGATTTTCTCAATTCCCTCCATGCTTTCACTGAGAGGGAGATTCCCGTTGAAACCGTAACCATCTATAAGCAGTCTCCGACTCTCTCACTCTCTTTTCTTTACTCTCCCTTTACCTCCCGTATCGGGTTCTCCTCCTCCATCTCTTACAAGCTCCTCAATGCGGGACTCGTCTACACCGGACAAGATTTGTTCCTCTCCCTCGGTCTAACTCTGACGTTTTAAAGTCCCCTCTGCGTTATACTCTTACTATGGACTTGATAGAAGAACGTATAACTCGACTCGAAGCCAGAATGGACAAGGTTGAAGAGCGTGTCGACACTCTCGACAGTAAGATGGACACTCTCCTCGATTCCACGGCGCAGATTAAAGCCCTCCTCAGTGAGAACACTTCAGTTACGAAGTCTGCACGCAGGAATTCCAGAGGATGGGGATTTGTCTCGCTCCTCGTATCCCTTCTGGCG
Organism: Sphaerochaetaceae bacterium; assembly: GCA_963626615.1. GTDB lineage: Bacteria > Spirochaetota > Spirochaetia > Sphaerochaetales > Sphaerochaetaceae > Ornithospirochaeta. The sequence goes on along the minus strand of CAVFYD010000068.1, from coordinate 11,732 downwards.
AAGGTTGGAGAATTTTTATTGTTTTGAACGTGGAGGAAAGAACTATGATTTTACACGTGGATCTCAGTCTTCTTTCCCTGGTTGTTTTTCTTAATGTAGTCGGTGTCTGGATGGCACGGGCTCGGGAGAACTGGATTGTACCTATTACAGTTTACCTGGGCGTTCTCGGCCTCCTTCTTGCGACTATCTGGGGAACTCTCCTCGGGGAAGGTTTCGTCACCTACGGTCTCGCCAACGGCGTGCTTGCGTGGGTTACTTGCACAGCGCTTTATGATGTTGTGCATGAGTCTTTTGTAAAGCGGAAAGACAGATGGGTCGGACTCTTTACACGTATTTTCAAGAAGAAGGAGGCTAAGGCATGAAGAAGTATGTTCTCTATCCGGTAACGGCAGTCGTGACTGGTTTCGGCCTCTTTGCCGGGCTCTTCTGGGGCGCTAAGATTGGAGCACTGTACTCCATCTTCTGGGCTGTTCTTGCGGCTTCCGGCGGTCTCCTTATCGCTCGTCTTGTGCTGCATCTTGTCCAGGGCGACAGAAGTAAGCAGTTCCTTGCGACAATGGTCTGGGGAGTTATCGCTCTCGGTCTCTTCTGCTGGCTGATTCTCAACACGTACAGCTGGCTTCAGACAGTGCTTGTATTCGCAATCATGACTGCGGTACTTAACTACTTCGGCTTTCGCTTTATCTGCACTCCCGAGGAGGTGATCTCAAATCCGGTGACAGATAAGGAAGAATCCAGAAAGGAGAAAATCGCCCGTCTTGCAACGGAAATGCGCTACGAGATGAACGGTGATACTCCGCAGTTGGACAAGCCCCTCTGTGAAGTAGACGGTGTCGCTCTCACTCCGGCAGAAGCGGAGGAAAAGGGCCTCGGTGCTGTTGCGGCAAACGGCATTGAGTATATCAAGAAATATGTGAAGGAAGGAAAATGATGTGCAGAAAATTCTTCGTATTTTTAAGTTTATTTTTAGTTTTATCCTCTTCTGTTTTTGCTTTAGCTCCACTAAAAAGAGCAACAGCGGAGACAGTATCGACGACATCCGCAAAAGCGGAGACGACAACTACGACGCCCTCAAGCGACTCATCCGAACTCTCTGAGAAGATTGACGGACTCCTGCTCGTAAGCAAGGGAACGAAAGAAGAGCTCAACGAGAGAGTTGACGCTCTCTATGCTGACCTTCAGGCAGCTCTCAAGGAGTCCACGAAGACAAGATTCTTCGCTGACCTCGGAGCGGCTTTCGCTGTCAAGGATAAGACTCTCACTTACGGTGTTACGGGTGATATCGGCATCAAGTTCGGCAAGGGTCTGATGGTCAAGCTCGGAACAATCTACATGATCGGTAACGACTTCAAGAACATCTCCTGGGGGCTTGATAACTTGACCATGACTGCGACCGTCGGTTGGGAGTGGTAAGTAATCGGATTTTGTGGGGAGAATCCAGTGTAAAACGAGGGAGCCTTTAATCGGGCTCCCTCAGATTTTGCCGGAGATTGACATGACAATGGAAGTATAGCATGAGTTTTATCCATAGTGTATAATATGTGTGTTCATGAGTTCTCTCCCTTCCGATTTCAACCTCCTTTGCGGAAGGGGGAATTTTGTTTGTTTCTTTCTAATCTATCCACATCAACCCGCCTTTTTCTTCCGGCGCTCTGATTATCTTCTCGATGGCGTGGCTGACTTCCAACAGCGCTGTTACGTATAGATGCGTGTATCCCTCCTGTATGCGGTTTCTGTCTTGGTGATGCCACCCGAAGTATTCCTGGACAAGAACAGCGTTCACTCCTTCCTCGACGAGTCTTGTATTCAATGCGTGTCTCAGCCCGTGAGGAGAAACTTCCAGTTTGGACATTCCATTGGTGTATGCGAAAGAATCAGTCCATACGGAGTTTCCGGTCTTCATGAGAAAATCCTCGTCCCCCTTCTTATACTTCCAGAGCCGTTCTCCGGTTTCTCTCGCGAGGGGGATAACTCTCTGGATTCCCCACTTCGGGGCTCCGAGTTCGTGCTGTGCCTCATCCTTCCATGACTGGGAGATATCGAGAATATAAAGCATCTCTCCATTGAACATGGCACGCTTGAGCTGACGGCCTTGTATGGCGCTCAATTCGGCCCTTCTGAGGCCCGTTGTCAGTAAAATGAAGAATCTGTCCATGTCAAGCTCCGCGCGAAAGCAGAGCGGATTCTTCGCTGTCTGAAGGAGAGGAGAGAAGAGCGGAATCTGTTTCTCCTTCTTCTCGATCTTGATGCCCTTCATGCGGAAGGTAATCATTTCTTTCATGTATCCTTTCTGGTGCGCCCAGTTGAGGATGGCCTTGAAAGTCTTGAACGTATCAGCCGCAACATTCCGTGTTCCGTATTCCTTGAAGATAGCTGTTCTCACTCTCTCACAGTCGGAACGGGTGAGGAGCTTCAGCGGCTTGTCGAGGATATCCGAGGGGATCAGCGCGAGAAGGTGCTGAACTCTGCTCGCCTCCATACGGGCATAACGGAGAGTGTAGTTATCTCCGGTTGTCTGCGCCTCAATATATTTCGGGTTCTTTTCCGCATCAGAAAAAAGATTAATCAGAGTGATGACTCTCTTCGGACAGGACTCGGAATCGGAATGAGAGGCAAGATAATTTTTCAGAAATCTTTCTGCCTCTTCTCTGTCCGAGGTGTGAGTTGCGACATTGATTCTCTCTTTTCCGGCTTGAAACTTGAAAAACCAGTTATTCCCGGACTTGTAAAGGGCTGGATTAGACACGTTTTTGTCTAGTTTTTTGGGGATTAGACACTTTTTTTGATTAGGCACTTTTCTTAACTCCTTATATTGTAAGGAAAAAGAAACATGGGCGGTAGAGGGTTTGAACCTCTGACTTCCACCACGTCAAGCTCGGACGAAGGGGTAGTTCTTTTTCCTTATTTTCGTTAAATATAGGAAAATAAAGAAAATAAGGAAAGTGTTTTTTCTAATTTCCTTAATAAAAAAAGTGCCTAGACATAAACTAGACACTTTCCGGCTTTCCGCTAGACACTTCTCAGCGGGTTCTGAGGGCCTTTATAAATGCCATCACCATCCTTCTCTCGTCGTCGGAGAGCTCCCCTATCTCGGTCTGAAGTTCAGCAAAGAGCGGGGCTTTTCTTAACTCCCCTTCTCCGGTGCGGATGTAATCTATGTTAATACTGGTGTCTCTGAGGTTGGCGAGGACTTTTCCATTGATAGCTCTCTCTTCTCTTTCATAAGCTCCATACTGGTAAGACTTAAGACCGAGCTTATCTGCCATCTCTTTTGTAGTGAGACCGAGAGCGCACCTGGCTTCAACAAGCCTTCTTCCGGCGTCAAGGGGCAACATATCTTTGATTCTAGGCATCCTCATTTCTCCTTGCCTCAAAGTTATATTAAAACGCTATAAAAAGCAATAGTAAAACTTCTTTAACTAGCTTTTTTTCTTTAATTTTCCTTAAAAAGCGAAAAAAACGCTTGCAAAAGCGAAAAAAAAGCAACAAGATAGAAAACGCAAAGGAGGGAAACGGATGGATTATGAAGAACTGAAGGCAGCTTATGAAGAACTTGAACCCGCAGAGAAGAGACTTGTCTCCGGTATGGTTCTCGCTCTTCACAGGCAGAGCCACCCTCTCCCCGAGTGGATAACACTTAGAGAGGCGGCAAGGGTTCTCAACGTCAGCGTTCCCACAGTCAGAGCAAAAGCAACGGAAGGTGTTCTCCGGTCGAGAAGAATCTCGGACCGTAAGACTTTCGTGCTTGCAGCCGATGTGGATGCGTTGAGAAAAGCACAGTTGGGATTGTAGACAAGGAGGTATGACATGGCTATTAATCCAAAAAGAACAGGAATGATAACGCTCTCCGGATTGAAGATTGCGTTATTCGGAGAATCCGGTGCGGGAAAAACGTACCAGATTGCAAGTCTGGAAAACCCGATAATCATATCGGCCGAGAAGGGGCTTCTCACGCTCCAGATGCTCGGTGTGGATGTGCCGTTCATTGAGGTCAAGTCTTATGCTGACCTCTGCGACGCGTTCTCCTGGATAACGGCAGAGGAAAATATCGGAGCATGGAAAACGCTCGTTATCGACTCGGTTTCCGAGGTTGCGGAAGTTGTCCTGGCTGATTACAAGAAAACCAACAAGGACCCGAGAAAGGCGTATAGCGACATGATGGACGCGGTTATGGATGCAATCCGCGGATTCATGAATATCGATGGCAAGGATATCGTCATGATATTCAAGGCCGGAAGAATTGCCGATGCGGACACAGGGAGAACAACGTATTCCCCTTATACGCCTTCGGACAAGTTCGCTGCAAAGATGCCGTATCTCTTCGATGAGGTGCTTGCAATCAGAACTGCAAAGGATGCCGACGGAAATCTGCAGAGATATATCCAGACCATCAATGACGGAAACTGGAACTGTAAGGACAGGAGCGGAATCCTCGAGGCTTATGAGACAGCAGACTTGGGATTAATCATCGAAAAAATCAGAAGGAGGACAACTAATGTCAAAGACTGAAATCGACACTATCGAGCTGAAAGACGAAAAGCTCGAACAGCTTGCCGCAGAGTATGCGGAAGCAAAGAGAATCAAAGACGAAGCTGACGGCAGAATGACCGCGCTTCTCCACGACATTGAAGAGTACACCGGAGTCAACAAGGAGACCGACTACGAGGGGAAGAAAAGAATCCTCTCTGGCTCTGTACAGATTACCGTCGAGTACAAGCTGACGAGGAGCGTCCAGAAGGACAAGGCTCTCGCGCTCTGCACAGAGAAAGGCCTTAACCCGCTTGACGTGTTCAACGTCAAGCTCGACTACCCGACGAAGGGCTTGCTCGAGAAAATGACCGCAGACGGCAAGAACATCGTCTATGAAGCAACCACAATCAAAAGAGCGAAGAGCGCTCTGGAAATAAAGGAGATAAAGAAATGAGATTCAGCACACCTATTAACTATGACGCACTCGCAAAGGACGAGTTCGAAATTATCAAGGCTGGGGAGTACCCGGCGCAGGTCGACAAGTGCGAAGAAGTTTGGACAAAGAACGGGAGAAACAACATGATCGTTTTCACGTTCAAGATTACCGACGAGAGAGCAAGAGGGAGGCTCCTCTCTTACCGCATTATGCGCTCTTTCAATGACATGGCAGAAGGTGCTCAGAAGGTCAACGAGATTAAGATGAGACAGGTTATTGATGCCTGCCATCTCAAGAACACCAGTCCGGAGGATTCTGATGAGTTCCTTGGCGCTGATGTTGTGCTTGTCGTCGACGTTGTTAAGAACAGCAACGGAGAAAACTCCAACGAAATCAAGAGAGTCAAGGCTCCGTCTTCCGTTCCGGCTGTCGGCACTGTTATCAACTCCGCAGCAGTTGCTCCCTCCGCAGATGCTAACAAGTCATACGCAGAGGGCAAAGCTCCGTCGAATCCGTTCCTCAACAGGAGACAGTAGTATGAAGTTCTCGAGTCCTATACAGACATTTAAGACTGTAAGCCTCGACAACGCAATACCGAGAAAAGAGAATGCCCCCTCCTCCAATATGGGGGCATCCTCGATTTCCGAGGCGTGCGACAGGGCTACATGGTTGGATTTTCACTGGTGCATCAATGACTATAAAGAGCCGAAGATGGTCCGGCTCCTGCACCTGGGGGGAATCCTCGAAGATGAGATGGCCATTCTTCTGAAAGAGCTCGGAATGGATTTACAGTACACGGGGGAAGACCAGATCAAGGTCATGATTGCTCCTCACTTCGTATGCAAGCCCGACGGGATAATCTACTCCGGAGTACCAACGGCAGAGAAGAAAATCCATGTCTGGGAGAGCAAAAGCTCCAACAAGAGAAATTATGAAGAGCTGCAGAAGAAAGGCGTTAAGAACGCAAAACCACAGCATTACATCCAGATGCAATGTGAAATGAGAGCCGCGTCCATGTTCCTCAACCAGAAGGTAGAAAGAGCGCTTTACACTTCCTATTGCAAGGACAACAGTGAGATATATGCGGAAAGAGTAGACTTCGACGAGGCAACACTTAATGTTTATCTTGCGAAGGCTGAAAGAATAAGGCTTGCTGAGTATATGCCCGAAGGACTGAGTGACAATCCGAACTTCGAGAGCTGTAAATACTGCAACAAGTCTTACTTCTGTCATTTTACACACGAAGTCGAGAACATCAACTGCCGGACCTGTCTCCATTCCACAGCGGAAGAAGACGGAACATGGAGCTGTGCTCTGGATAAAAAGTACGGATGGGGAATCGGTGCGCTTACCTGGGAAATGCAGAAGAGCGGATGCAAGTTCCATTCCTTCCGTCCGGATCTCGTTCCGTGGAAGTTCGTCCCCGAGTGTTCAACGGAAGATGCCGCCGCTTACGAGAAAGACGGAGAGATTCTTCTCAACGGTTTCGGGGGAATTCCCTCTACGGAGTTTCGTAAGCCGAAGCCCCGCACTTTCGGAGGTGATATATGCCTTTGAGAGATTACCAGAGAAAGGCAGTCAATGGTATTTTCCGCTACATGGAGAAAACGAACTACAGTAAGAATCCGTGTGTCGTAGCACCCACGGGCTCGGGCAAGTCCTGGATAATCGCAACCTTTCTCAAGGAGGCATGTCAGCTCTTCCCAGACTGTCAGTTCCTTATGCTTACTCATCAGAAGGAGTTGATTGAACAGGATATAGACAAGCTCCTGCAGGTCGCACCAGAGCTCGATATCGGAATCTATTCTGCATCGTTGGGAAAGAAGGACCTTAACCATAAGATTACTTTTGCATCCATTCAGAGCCTCGTCAGAGCTGAAGAGAGACAGTATAACTTCATCCTCGTTGACGAATGCCACCTTATCAACAATAAGGCAGGAGAGGGCTCTTACCGGAAGTTCCTCGAGACCCAGAAGGCTTATGTCGTTATCGGTTTTACGGCAACACCATTCCGTATGCAGCAGGGACAGCTCGTCGAAAAAGGAAGTCTCTTCAATGCTCTTATTGAGACCGTGGGCGTTCTCGAGCTTCAGCAGATGGGATATCTCTCCCGGCTTACCACAAAGGCAACGCTGAATCAGCTCGATGTGCGGGGCGTGAAGACGGTCGCCGGAGAATTCAACCAGACGGAACTCAATGAGAGGGTCAACACGGAAGGCCAGAATGAGGCCATCACAAAGGAAATCTACGCATGGCTTCAGAGAGAGAATCGACAGCATTGCATCGTGTTCTGCGTATCCCTCGACCATGCTCAGAAAGTGGCTTTTTGTTTTAATATGCTCGGGTGCCCTGCGTCCTATGTCGACGGAACAATGAACAAGGAAGAGAGGGAGAGAGCATTCCGGAAATATACATCTGGAAAGGCGCGCTGCCTTGTTAATGTCGGAGTATGCACGACTGGATTCGACTATCCCCCGACTGACTGTATTGCGCTTATGAGGCCGACAGCATCAACAGGCCTTTATCTGCAGATGGTAGGCCGTGGAATCCGTATCTCGCCGGAGACCGGAAAGCAGAACTGTCTTCTTCTCGACTTTGGGGGGAACGTGGATAGACACGGGCCGATCGGCAACCCCCATGTCAATGCGCACGCAAAAGGGGAAGAAGGTATTCCGAGGATAAAGACCTGCCCGAACTGTTTGGAGGCTGTGCCAGTACAAACAAAAATCTGCCCGAATTGTCTGTACGAATGGCCTGTCCAAGAACGGAAATGGGAAGCCGCTGCTCTCTTCCAGGGTGATGCGAACGGGGACGAAGGCGGCAGAATAAAACTCCGTGTAGCGAGCTGGAACTGGGCCCGGGGAGAAGGCAAGAACGAGCCGCATTACAAGAACTGGCAATGCTCTTATTACTGCTTTGACCGGGAAACTCCGATACGTGAATGGTTTACCATAGACGACAGAGCGCACTGGGCAACATTAAAAAGTCAAGACCGTCTGTTCAGTTATTGTTCCAAGTTCGGTATAGATATTGACTTCTATAGATATAAAGATGGTACTTACAACTGGCTGGGGATGATTGAAGACATGGAAGAAGAAGGACCTCCGTATGTTATCTACTGCCATAAAGAAGGGCCGTTTTACAAAGTAGACGACATAGTTACAGAAGAAAGAGCGAGAGAACTTCTTGTGATACATTCGAGGAGCAAAAAGGAAGATGAAGAAATAAGGAGGAAACAGCTTGAAATTCTCAATACCTATAATTTATAGCAAGCTCGCAAAAGAAGAATCAGTCATTGAAGTCCCTTTCTCTGAGGCGGTTTTTAATGCAATCGGAGTTGTCTATCCGATACCTCCGGAGCCGGATGGACATATCCACAGATTCGGACGCAAAAACTGCTGTTGGTATGTTATATATGAGAACGGTCGGACGGGAGCGCAGTACGGCGTTTTCGGAGACTGGACAAAAGGCGACAAGGGGATTAAGTATCACTCCCGAAAGACCGGATGGACGGACGAAGACTCACGCAGATTCGACGCGCTGCAGGAGCAGAGAAAACGCGAACAGGAAGAGATGCAGAGAGTTATCCAGAAGGAAATGAGAGAGGAGGTCTCCTCTCTTCCTCCTGCCTCGGATGTGCATCCTTACCTGGCAAAGAAAGGCGTTAAAGCCATTCCGGATATAAAACTCGGAACAGAGGGAGAACTCATTATTCCGCTCTCAGATAAGGACGGGAATCTCTGGACGATACAGAGAATCTATCCGGACGGCAGTAAACGTTTTCTCGGAGGAGTATCTACCTCCGGTGTAAGATACGCTATCCCAGGTAATGAGAGAGTGTTCCTCTGCGAAGGAGTTGCAACCGGACTTTCAATTCATGCGGCTACCGGGGCAACTGTAATCTGCTGCATGAACGCGGGAAATCTTCCGAAGGTCGCAAAAGATTATCCCGGCTCCATTGTGGTTGCCGATAACGACGAGAGCAAGGTCGGGGAAGAGGCGGCAAAGAAATGCACGGGATGTGATTATATTCTCCCTCCGGAGGTCGGGCTTGATGCGAATGATTACGCTCAGAAGTATGGCGTAGAAAAGCTGAGAGAACTCCTTCTCCCGGACGAAAAAAAACCGTACTCCGTACCGCTTATATCGAAGGTTAAGCAACCGACTTTTTCTCCTTACTTGATTAAAGACTGGTTCTGCGCGGGGCAGATAGGAATGTGCTTCGGCGCTTCCGGAAGTGGAAAGACTTTTCTCCTTGTGGACCAGATGCTCACGCTTTCCTCGGGCCGCCTCTCCTGGCATGGTAAGAAGTGCAAGAAGTGCAACGTGTATTACCTCTGTGGCGAAGGTTTCGAGGGTATCCCGAAAAGAGTCAGAGCATGGATGATTTTCTACGGCGTGGAAGATATCGGCAATATCAACATCACGGAGAACAGTGTTGATCTCTCCAAGTCCGGAGACCTTCAGTACGTTCTGGATGATATGGAAAAATGCCGCTCGGAATGGGGCAGTATCGACCTCGTTGTAATCGATACATATAACCAGTTCAACGGGGGTGACGAGAACGCCGCTGATGCAGTTCATGCGTTCCTCGAGAACATCAAGAAAATGAATAGAATGTTCGGTGCTACCATCCTTCTTTCGCACCATGTCGGAGTAGGACAGGACGCTCAGAAAAGAAGTCGTGGTTCTTCCGCAATGAAGGCGGCAATGGACTTTGAATTTCTCGTCGAGAAGGGCGAGGGAGACACTTTCACGGTGCAGCAGACCAAGCAGAAAGACTTCGAGCTTCAGAAGGCAATGGGATTCAGACTGCATCAGATCAATGTCGGTTGGAAGAACGAGGACGGAGAAGAAATCAACTCTGCTGTCGCTGTCGCACAGGACAACGTTGTGCAGCCCGTCAAGCTCGCACCGTGTTTTGATATCTATTCACTTTTCATCTGCGAGTATGGAAGGAAGAAGGAGTACGACGTGCAGAACGGCTTCTGGCGCGTTCCGAAATGCGACATGGAAGAATTTGCTATCAACTGGAAAAGAGCAAGTGAAGGCAAGGAAATTACGGCAGAAAGCGCAAGAACTCTGCTTCAGCCGGACAAGAGTATAGGGTCTCTCCTGGGCGAAAAACTCAAGAAAGGAGAGAAGGGTTTCTGGCTTGTAAAAGCCAAGTGTAACGGTGTAACGGTAGTGTAACGTTACAGTCCGTTACAGTGCAAAAAAAATGGACAGACAGAGCACTGTAACGGTGTAACGACCCCGTGGGTGTTTATATTATGATAATAATATAACCCCGGGCGTTACAGTGCAGAAGTCGGGGTTATTTTCGTCACGGCAAAATTGGAGGAGTGAAACGATGGGACGTTACGATGAACTGAAAATTCAAGCGGAGTGTTTCAGATGGTTGAGAAGCAAAGGAGTCTTTTGCCACAGCATTCCGAACGAGGCAGACGGGAGGAGCGTTGTCTCCCAGCAGATACTTATCTCTGCGGGGCTGACTCCCGGAGTCGCAGACTTTCTTGTATGGTTCGGCGAGAGGGGCAAGCCGGAAATTGTCTACATTGAATTCAAGACGGCAACGGGCAAGCAAAGCGATTATCAGAAAGCGTTTGAGAGGAAGTGTGCGGAATGGGGGATTGAATATCACCTCTGTCGCAGTCTAGATGATGTAAAGGAAATTGCGAGGAGGCATGGAGTATGAGGAAGAATCTATTTGTGGCTGTCTTCTCCACGCGGAAGCTGTATCACGAAGTCGACGCGATCGACACCAGAGATAAGGCTCTCGAGGAAGGACTCGACCTCTGCAATTTCGAATTCCATGAGAACTGGTTCGAGTACAAGTATCCGGACGGGCGCAGATTCGAAGACTTTGATATCGAGGGCAGGACACCGGACAAGACGGCAAGAGGCCTACTTTTTCTCTGCCCGGAGAACAGACGATGGTATGCCGGGTATGACTTCTGGAATAAGGATCATGGTTACTGCACCGCTCCGAAAGTTCCTTTCTCCCCTTCGTTTTCAGAACGAAGGGATGCCGAAGAATGGATTCGGAAAAAGTGGTGCAAGTTCATAGGGAAGAAGTACGAGAGGAAAGCAATCCAACTGGATTTATTCGGAGGGGTGTATGAATAAGAAAAATTACACGTTGGAACTTGATGAACCAATGACGGAAGAAGAAGACAGATGGAGATGGAGGCAGGAGAACAGACAGGAAGCTGAGAATGAGATTACCAGAAGAAGGGCAAAGGCACGAGGCCTCGAAAGCCGACTTTATGTGAATGAGTATGGGTGGCTCGGGTGTGATCGTGGAGAGATGGAGACAATCAAGCTGGACGACAGAATCAACGGTAACGAAATCTACCTCCTTCACATCCCCGAGATAAACAAATGGGCTGTGGATATCCAGTGGTTCGCAAAGAAAGAATTTTCCGGCTGTTCTGGTTATCCCTCCCCGCTCTGGTCGAGGCTGTTCAATACCAGAGATGATGCGGTAGACGCAGCATGGAAGTGTTTCGAGAGGATGGGAGTGAAGAGACCGTACATTCAAGGAGATCTGTTCGGGGGAGATTATTCATGACAGGGGGAGATTCAAAACTATGAAATGGATTCTTACAGTTCTGGTTTCAGCTGCCACCGCATTTCTGGTGGTGTGCTACCTGGAAGGGGTTGACGCTGTTTCTCTTTTTCGGGAAATTCTCTCTTCTTTCTGAAATTCTTAAAAAGCTATTAAAAGCGATTGACAGTTTGCTTTTTCTCGCTTTATCATGGTTATACCCGAAAGCGAGAAAGGGAAGTCATTCCCGAAGTTTCTTTTCCATCGGGAGGGCGA
>CAVFYD010000067.1:0-12762 GCA_963626615.1 Sphaerochaetaceae bacterium | reverse complement strand
CCTTCCTTTTTCACGATTTCACTTGAAGTTGCCCTTTTTTGTACTTAAATTATTCAGTAAAGAGGAAAAGGAGTAATCAATGGTAATTAGAGAATCTGCGGAAGATTACCTGGAAGCTATCCTGTTCATAACCGAACAGAACGGCCGTGCCCGTTCCATCGATGTCGCAAAGCACCTGGGAATCACGAAGCCTAGTGTATCAGTGGCAATGAAGAATCTGCGCACCGAAGGCTACATCGAGATGGAAAAGAACGGGGACCTGACACTTCTCCCTGCCGGTCGTGCCATCGCAGAGAAGACGTATGAGCGTCATGTGACAATCCGTGATCTGCTGATATCACTCGGGGTGGATTATCAGACGGCTGCAAAGGATGCATGCAGGATGGAGCACGCAATAAGCGACGAATCCTTCCTTGCAATCAAGAATCATGCGCAGGCAATGAAGAAAAAGATAACTGATTGACTATTTACACGGAGAGAGGTTTTCTATAAACTTCTCTCTGTTGTTTGAATCTGGAAAGGTGTCCGAGTGGTCGAAGGTGCACGATTGGAAGTCGTGTATGGTCAAAAGCCATCGGGGGTTCGAATCCCCCCCTTTCCGTTTTTTTATGCCCCGGTTTCAGCTTCAGGACCGAACACATTCTCAAATGTCTCATACACAGCCTCACCTCTTGCAAATTGCATCTCTGTTGGCAATCGCTCTAATCTCTGCGTGACCCAATGTCTTTTCCTGAGCAATGTCTTCTTTCGCCATATGTTCTATGCCCTTATTCCGGTCTCTTTCCTGTAGGCCCTGATGATTTCATTCAGGAACTCCATATCTGAGAAGTCCCTGTTGTAGACAATCCGGGTCTCTCTCACCATCGAGAAATTCTCAATCGGGAGTGCAACGACCTTACCCTTCCCCAGTTCATCCTGACATGCGCTTCGGGGGAGTATGGATACCCCCATATCCTTTCTGATGAGGTCCTTGATTGTTGCGATGTTGTCGCACTCGAGGATGATGTCGAATGAGGAAAGCGACTCGTTGTTGCTCTCAAGGGCACTCTCGAAGAGAGTTCTCGTACCCGACTGTGCGGTACGGAGTATGAGTTTCTCCCTCTTGAGTTCCCCGATGCTTATGACGCTGTTTCTGGCAAGCGGATTCGTCGGACTCATGACACAGACAAGATAGTCTGTGTCGAGCATCATCGACGAGAAGCGCGCATCGAGCAGCGGGCCGTCGATTATCGCGAGGTCGAGTTCGTAGGACACGAGTTTATCATAAAGATTATTTATTGTATCAGAAGTGAGGATTATCCTGAGGCCTTTGTGGTTGTTGCTGACAGAGGCAAGGGCCGCAGCCGTGAGGTTGCTCTCGCATGTGTGCGTGATTCCCACTCTCACAAGAGAGAGAATCTTGTTCTTTCCCTGAAGCTCGAGAAGCATCTTCTCGTTGAGAGCGTAGAGACGCCTTGCATACTTGAGCACAATTTCACCCTCAGGAGTGAGAATAAGGCCCGATTTGTTGCGGATTATGAGCTTATGGCCCACTTCCTCCTCAAGCTGCTTTATCTGATGAGATACCGCAGGCTGGGTCATTCCCAGCTCTTCTCCGGCCTTTGTGAAGTTCTGCTTTTCTGCAACCTTCATGAATGTGTTCATAAGTACACCAAGCATATATTCTATCAACTCCTTTTATCGACAACACCATCTATATAATGAGCATTTATTATACAGTGGTTTTACCTGCTGTCAATCATCAAATTTCAGTCCGTCTCTTTCAGAAGTGAGGATTGGGGTATAGAATAAAAACCATGAAAGTACTTGTTCTCAACGCATCCCCGAAACCGAAAACATCAATCACACTGCAGAACTCGCTCTATCTGGAGAAGAAGTTCCCGTCCGTCCCGTTCTCATACATCCACATAGGATGTTCATTGAAGGCAAACGAGCAGAAGATTGACAGGACGGTAGAAGAAATGAGAAACGCCGACCTCATCATCTTCTCATTTCCTGTATATACATTCATAGCACCGAGTCAGCTGCACTACTTCATTCATCTCCTGAAGGAGAAGAATCTTTCGTTTGAAGGGAAGAAGGCCACAGCAATCACGACAAGCAAGCACTTCTACGACATGACAGCCCACAGGTGGCTTGAGGAGAACCTCCTCGACCTCGGGTTCTCTTTCCTCGAGGGACTCTCCCTCGACATGGAGGACCTAACGAAGAAGGAGGGACAGGAGAATCTGACATCCTGGTTCGAGAGGACGCTCTGGGCCGCACAGAACGGAATCTGGAAGAGCGGAAGCGGAAAAAGGGAACTTTCTCCCCTTTCTGACATCACAGTGCCGTCCGTTTCCGGAGAGAAGAAGAATGACTACACGGTATCTGTCGTAGTCGACTATTCGCAAGGAAGGGAGAGACTCGAGAAGATGGTCGCCTCATTCGTCACACAGTTCCCCTATAAGACAAGAATCGTCGATCTCACCTCCTTTTCTTTCAAGGGAGGGTGCCTGGGATGCCTCAAGTGTGCGCTTGACGGAAAGTGTGTCTACTCTGACGGCTTCAATAACCTTCTCGAAAACGAAGTACTCTCATCCGACGGTGTCGTCTATGCCTTCACGATTACCGACCATTCGATGGGCCCGAAGTTCAAGAACTATGATGACAGGCGATTCTACAACGGGCACAGGACCGTGTCCCAGTTCAAGCCCATCGGTTATATCATAAACGGGCACCTTGAAGAAGAGGAGAATCTCAGGACGGTTCTCGAAGCAAGAAGCGATGTGGGACGGAACTACCTCACGGGACTGGCTGCTGATGATGAAGGCCTCAGGAAGCTCTCGCTTTCACTTTCCTATGCCCTCGAGAAGAAATATGTGAAGCCCCGCACCTTCTACGGCGTCGGCGGCATGAAGATATTCCGCGACCTCATCTGGGTGATGAGGGGAATCATGAGGGATGACCATAAATTCTACAAAAAGTACGGCTTCTACGATTTCCCGCAGAAGGAGAGGGGAAAGATGATAGCTCTCTGCTTCGTCGGTTCCCTCATGAGAAACAAGAAGCTCATGGCAAAGGGCGCAGCAATGATGGACGAGGGAATGCTCGCCCCCTACAAAAAGGTCATCGACAGCGTTTCGGACGGAAAATGATCATATAGGCGACGACACATATCAGTGCGGAGAGGATGGAACCCGACACCGTGGCTAGTCCCACGGGGAAGAGGTTGTCGGGATACATCGACGAGAGAACATACACTCCCGGAATCCTCATGACTACGATTGCCGTGATATTGTGGAAGAATGATATTCCGGCTCTTCCGGCAGCACAGAAATACCCGCTGAAGGCAAAGTGTATTCCGGCAAAGATAGTATCGAGAACGTAGCCGCGGAAATACTGGGCCCCGCTTGTGATGACAGCTTCATCGGATGTGAAGAGCGACACGACTCCTTCCGCAGTGAACTGCGTGATAACGGAGACAACGACACCGAATACGATGGCAACCAGGAGCGCCCAGTACAGGGTCTCCCTCGCCCTCTTCTCCTTCCCCGCTCCTATGTTCTGTGCTCCTATTGCAGAAACGGATGAAAGAATGGACGACGGCACGAGGAACAGGAATGATATGATTTTCTCTACAATGCCGACGGCAGCGGCATCCGTGAGGCCACGTCTGTTCATTATGATGGTAATCACTATGAACGCAACCTGAATCAGACCGTCCTGAAGCGCTATCGGAAAACCGACCTTCAGTATCGGAGATATGACACTCTTCTCAAGCCTGAGGTCATCCTTTGTTATGTGAAGCGTCTTCGCGTCACTCCTTTTGAGATGAATAAGCGCAATGACGACGCTCACTGCCTGGCTTATAACTGTTCCCAATGCTGCACCTGCAGGACCGAGAGACAGAGGTCCCATGAAAACAATATCGAGAACAATGTTGAGAATGCACGCAATGAGAACAAAGTACATCGGCGTTCTGCTGTCCCCGAGGCCGCGGTATATAGAGCTGATTATGTTGTATGCAATGATGAAGGGAAGTCCGAGAAAACAGATGAAGAGATAACTCCGTGTACCTTCCACAGCCTCCGAGGGAGTACTCATCACGGAAACGACTCCGTTTACACACAGGGTGAGAACGAATGTGAGGACAACGGCGACAATGGCGAATATCGAGATGGTGCCGCCGATCGAGCGCTCGGCACTCCGTCTGTCCTTTGCCCCGACTGCCTTCGATACGGCTACCGTCGTTCCCATTGCAAGGCCCACTATCATGACGGTCAGCATGTGCATGACCTGACTTCCGACGGAGACAGCAGTCGTGCTGCTGACGCCTTCGAACTGTCCTATTATGAGAAGATCCGCCATACCGTAGAGTGTCTGCAGAAAATACGAGACAAGATACGGCAGTGAAAATCTTATAAGGTTCTTAAGTACACTGCCCTGTGTGAGATTTCTTTCCATTTGAGGCCATTTTCATTCATAAGGGCTTCCGACTTCAATACTCTTTACGTGAGGAATCACAGAAGAATACTGCGAGCAGATTCCGGATTTCTATCCCGTCGCCATCAGATTGCCCTTATAGCTCTGACAGAATACACGTTTACTCTATCATACACCTGTGTCAAATTATCATTTATAAAGTTACGCCCAAGTGCCATATTCGAATTGTCCGAAGACGACGTGCTTGACCAGTATTGCCCGCCGGAAGAATCATCGAATTTCAGAAGATTCTTATGCGAGGAATAGAAATCATAGAGAGCTTTCAGCTCATCAAGGCTGGGAAGAAACCAGTCATTGTATGTGACTCCGTCAACCTCTGTCGTATATCCTGATGCCTTATCGGCGGCTGTATCCTTCTCATTCTCTTTCTTTTGGGCAAGCAGCATGCTGGTATTGTAGCGTCCGTATCCTATTTCCGCATGTGTTGTATCAAAGAATACACCGGATTTTGCATATTTGGCTTTTCCGGCATCAACCGCTGCAGCTTCAAGGTAGCGCCAGGTATACTTAACTTCGTTTTCCGAAGAATCTATATATGTTGAAGTAATCACTTTTCCGGCGTCATAGAATATGATGCCTCCCGCAGGTCCTTCAGTCCCCAGGGCACTTACAGATATTGTATAAGGTTTATAACTTTCATAAATCAGCCAGAGATCAGAGCCGTTATAACCGTCAGTGTAAGCCGTGATTGTGGAGCCGCTGGCTGCTCTGAACGGTTCTGTATACTTCTGATACTCTCCGTCGTCTATCCTGTACCCGAATGATACATCCGGTATAGAAGAGGTGATGGTTACAAGTGCGGTGAGATTACGTGACGAATCAACTTTCGGATCACTTACACTGATTTCCGGATTGGTACTTGTGAACTCTTCAGTCGGGACTACGATGAAAGATGTTCTCCCCGGATAAACCATTACTGAATTGGAATAGGAACCTTTCAAGGCATCACCCCAATCATCGTAGGTAATAACCCCGTAGCTGTTTTTACCCGCTTTCAGACCGGAAACTGTTTTGGTGAATACCCGATAGTTCCCTACCTCTTCATAAGCTTCCATGTCGCCATTGTCGAAACGGATCTCCTGACCTGCAATCTCAAGCTTGATTTCTGCCACGTTCAAGGCATCTGCGGGAAATGCGAAGTTCAGTACTGTTGTCAGTGTCCACTTTGCCGTAAGATTCAGATTTCCTGTCACTCTGTCAGTTCCGAAATTGAATGGAATCGTGCCGTCATACCATCCGTCAAAGACATACCCGGTCCTGGCGGGAACATAAGGAGCGCCAATCGTTTTCCCTTTCTCAACGGTTATGTCTTTAATTTTCTCTAAAGATTCGTCTCCGAGATCAAAAGAGACCGTACATGCAACAATGTCCGTTCTGCTGTCACACGACAGGAAGAGAAAACAGACAGCAAGTACGACAGAAAGGATCAGGAATACTCTTTTCACAGGTACCTCCAGGGCGTCTTTTCCTTAATTGTAAAATTAACTATACAAATTGGCACGTTCAATTTCATTATTTCAAGTTACCGGGTCCTGCGTACCTGAGTGGAATACATAAAAAGAGCTTACCCTTCCCCTCAGACGGATAAGCTCAACTACGGAAGATTTCCCCACTGTATAATCAATCCCACCTTTTATGGGTGGTTTTCCCTTTGATACCACTATTATCACCGAGAATCGGGAATAACACAAATCAAAAATTAAATCTGATGTTAAAATTTACGCATCTGTCTGATTCATGACAGAAGAGAGCACATTTTTCTCTTGCCTGATTGAGCAGAAACTGCCGGGTTTTCCCGGCAGCTCCTCGACTTTATGAAAGAGAGAAGAATCTCTCCTTCTCTCTCCCCCTTCATTATGATTATCTGATGACTTCTTCTGTTTCGCCGTCAAAGAGATATACGCTCTCGTACGGGATATAGAATTCAAGATCGCTGTCCATCTCGGGTGTGTCGTGAGGATTGACCTTGAGGATGGCCTTGCTGCCCTGAATGTCGATGTAGACGTTTGTGTTGTCCCCCAGAAGCTCCGTGAGTTCCACTGTGCTCTTGAGAGTGCAGCTGTTCCCTTCGTCATTGAGAGTTATGGCCTCCGGTCTGAAGCCGAATACGAGTTCCCTGCCCTCGTACTTCTTAAGGTTTTCGGCACTGAGTTTCTTTGTGAGGTCGACGTCGTTCTCACCGATCTTCACATGGCCGTTTTCGAGAACTGCCTTCACGAAGTTCATCGGGGGTTCTCCGATGAAGCCTGCAACAAAGACGTTGACCGGATTGAAGTAAAGCTCGTACGGAGTTCCGACCTGCTGAATATAGCCTTCCTTCATGACGACGATTCTGTCTGCCATAGTCATGGCTTCCGTCTGGTCGTGTGTGACGTAGATGGTCGTTGCTCCCGTCTTCTTGTGGATTTCGGTGATCTCGCTTCTCATCGTGACACGCTGCTTTGCGTCGAGGTTCGAAAGAGGCTCGTCCATGAGGAAGATATTGACCTTTCTGATGATTGCTCTTCCGACTGCGACACGCTGTCTCTGTCCCCCCGAGAGTGCCTTCGGAAGTCTGTCGAGATATTCCGTGAGGCCGAGGATTCCGGCAACGTTCATGACCTTCTCTTCAATGACATCTTCGTCGACACCTTCAAGTGTGAGGCCGAATGCGAGATTGTCATATACTGTCATCTGGGGATAGAGGGCGTATGACTGGAACACCATTGCGATTCCCCTGTCTCTGGGGCCCTTCTCGTTGGCTCTTTCACCGTTGATGAGAAAGTCTCCCTTGCTGATGTCCTCGAGTCCTGCAATCATTCTGAGCGTCGTACTCTTACCGCAGCCCGAGGGGCCTACGAATACGATGAACTCTCCCTTGTCAATCGAGAGATTGAAATCATGGACAGCGTGGAAGCCGTTCGGGTAGATCTTGTTTATGTCCTTGAAAATGAGGTATGGCATTACTCGCCTCCTTTAGCTTTTTTCTTTGCGTCCGCCACTATCTTCACTCCGACATGCTTCATCTTTATGAACAGGAGGTCGTATGCAAGATAGAAGAGTCCGAATGAGAAAGGTTCCTCAGCGGTGCTTTCTCCGGTCAGTTTATAGAGTACGGTATTCAATGCCGCATATGTGCAATAGACGCAGAACATGACCAGAAATGCGTAGAGCACATTGAATATGAGTGACATGAAGCCCTTTTTCGGGAACATCATCCACTTGTCGTTCGATCCGGGGGGGTCTGCAAGGAATCTGAATATGTTGTTCTCCAGGATATCCTTCACGAACCCCATGATCACACAGGTGACGAAGATAAGGTCGAGAGTTGCGAGGTATACTCCGAGCCCCCAGACCACGAAATAGCAGACAACACCGCTGAACCAGAACTTCAGAAGAAGAGCCTTCGAGGTTGAATTGAGCCTGAGACCGGACTTTGATCTGTAACGGTTGAGCTCTTCTTCCGAATACTCGGGAGTATTCTCCTCACTCGCGTTGACGAGTTCCTCCACGAGCTTCTTCTTTTCGGTGTAGTCTACCTTTTCCTTCTTCGGCATCAGTCCTCTCCGGAGATATCGATAGCCTCCATCGAATCATAGGAATCGATTTCGACTGATGTATTAATCTTCTTCAGAAGCTTCGAATAGACAGGAAGCAGTGCCACAAGTGCCGCCGAAACACAGAGAAGGATGACATGAGTGTAGAGCATGCTGTATGCCTTCATCATGTAGTCCTGCACCTTGATTGCATTCACTTCGGCATTGACCGCGCTGTAGATGAGTCCTCTGTAGTGAATGTCGGCATAGATTATGACTGCTGTCATCACGAAGAGGAGAATGAGCATCGGCTTGTTCACGGGCTTCCTGTGCTGGAAGGTATTGAGGAAGCAGACAAGGCTCAGAATCGAGAAGAGCATCGTCACAAAGCCGCAGAGTCCCATGCCGCTGCCCTGAATCTTCGCTGTCGTATCGGAGATGCATGTGAGATTCAGTGCATAGTAGAGAAACGTGATGAGATACATCAGAAGCGGAATGCGGTGGGGGTTGCGCTTGAGAGAGACAACCGTCTTCCTCATCCACTCTTTAAATCCTTTTTTCTTCTGTGCCATCAGTCAGCCTCCTTGACGATTCTCTGTGTCGTCTCCTTGTCGAAGAAGTGCATTCTGTCGAATGAGATCGAAACTTCATCACCACCCTTGTAGTCACACCAGCCTCTGAGCTTACCTGTGATCTTGTCGTATGTGATACCGTCACTGACGACGTGGCCGTGTACGAGCGTGTTCATGCCGAGGTTCTCGTTGGATGTAACCCTGATCTTCATGTCTTCACCCTTCACGACGTTCTCCGGTCTTACACCCAGGACGATCTCCTTTCCGTTGTAGGATGAAAGAAGAGAAGCATCCTCACCCTTGAGAGGAACTGTGAATCCCCTTCCGACAAGAGATGAACCCTTGACCTTAACATCGAAGAAGTTCATCGGAGGAAGGCCGATGAAGCCTGCGACGAAGATGTTTGCAGGAGTATCGTAGAGCTCTAACGGAGTTCCGACCTGCTGCACATGTCCCATCGACATGCAGACGATTCTGTCTGCAAGCGTGAGGGCTTCCGTCTGGTCGTGTGTGACGTAGAGCATCGTTGCCTTGAGCTTCTTGTGGAGAAGAAGGATTTCCCTTCTTGTCGAGCCGCGAAGCTTTGCGTCGAGGTTACTGAGCGGTTCGTCGAAGAGGAAGACCTTCGGCGTACGTACGATGGCTCTTCCCATTGCGACACGCTGTCTCTGTCCGCCGGAGAGCTGACTGGGTTTCTTATTGAGCTGTGTCGTGAGATTGAGAATCTCCGCAGCCGCAAGAACCTTCTTGTGGATGACGTTGGGATTCTCCTTTCTGAGCGTGAGGGAGAAAGCCATGTTCTCATATATCGTCATATGGCCGTAGAGGGCATAGTTCTGGAAGACCATTGCCATGTCCCTGTCCTTTGCCGGTGCCTGCGTGATGTCCTTGCCGTCAAGAAGAAGGTGTCCGTTCGAGATGTCCTCGAGTCCTGCGACCATTCTCAGCGTAGTGGACTTTCCGCAGCCGGAAGGGCCTACGAGGACGATGAGCTCACCGTCCTTGACATCAAGGTTGAAGTCGTAGACTGCCTGGACCTTGTTGTCGTAAATCTTGTCGAGATGCTGTAGTTTGAGTTCTGCCATCAGTCTCTCCTTTTCTCTTCACCGAGAGTTGCGATGTATGCCTTGAGTGTTCTCGACTTCCGGATACCGACGACTGCTCCGACAAGGAGACAGATTCCCGATACGAGAAGATAGATGATGCAGCGCATGAACTGCGCATTGCCCATGACTGCAGTCTCGACAGACTGGATTGTCACTGTCTGGCTGTGATATTTCATCGGGAGGATGAAGATTCTCACGACCTGGAGAGCTCCGAGAGCCACCATGAGCCAGCATTTCTTCTCGTCGTAGTTCTTGACGCTTTCACAGCAGAGGAATGCGAAGAGCATGAACACGAGGTTATATACTATCGAAGCACCGATTAGGATGTTGTAGTAGTTCCTGCTTGTATCTATGTTGATCTTGTAGATTGAAACGAAGAAGAAGACGTCGAAGAGGATTGCGATAATGCACAGGTTCGAGCTGAACTTGTTCTTTATATAGCGCATGCGGTCTTTCTGAATGAGGTTTTCGTCGAGTTCTCTCATGCTTTTTCTCCCTCCTTTATGAGTCTCTGCTCTTCTTTCATAAGATTTGTTTTCCAGATTGCGTTGTAGCAGAGTGCGCCTGCAGCGAAGAGGCAGACAGCCGACACTGCATAGTGGATATCGAACCAGAATGTCGACTCGGTGTACTTGTGCTTGAAGATCTTTGCATGCGAAGCGAGAGCTTCGAAATCGACCTGGAGCCACTGAGCACGGTATGTCTGAATCTCGATGTGTGACCATACTACGAGGAAAAGGGTAAAGATGACAAAGAGCGCGATGGCAATATAGTTACCGACGTAGTATCTGCGTCTCTTGCTCGTCTGCGAAACGAACAGGAAAACACCGAGAAGTATGTAGACGATTGATGCGATGAGGAAACTTCTGTTGAAGCCCTGCATGTTGTAGTAGACGATGGAACCTTCGACCATTGTTTCGGTGTGGTCGTTCGGGTTTGTCATTGTCGTGTAAAGACAGTCATAGAGATCTGTCATGATGCCGAGCGAGTATACGAATACGATAACTCCGGCAATCAGTGCGATATAACAGATTATGTTCTGAAATGTCATCTGTTTCTTATACATAACCGTTCCTCCTGGGAAATACTCCGGGGAGGGATTCCTCCCCGAAGATTTGTTTGTTTTTTACTTGTTCAGGTTCTGATAGAACTTGAGAGCGCGGTTCCATGCACTCTGCTTGTAGTAGAGATACTGCTCGCCTGACCACTCGGACTTGACCTTTGCTGCGCTTGATGAAGCATCTGAAGCACCGTCAAGTGTGTAGCCGGATGCAATCTGGGTTACGAAGATGTTCGTGCCGCCCTTGGATGTGCTGAACTGGTTTGTAAGCTCCGTGAATCCGTTGATTGCGTCTGTCTCGACCTTTGTGTTCGGGAGAGTTGTCGGAATTGATGTGTACCACATGTTGTCGCATACAGCGAGCTCAGGGTGCTTGATTGTTCCGAGAGCGATGGCTGTACTGATCTTTGCAGCGCCTTCCTTACCGACCTCAACTGTGCACTGGTATTCGAATGCCTGGCTCTTTGCGAACGAGAGTGTGGATCCGAGATACTGGCGGGCGAAGTTGGTGTAGTTGCCGCTTGCATACTTCCAGAGATATTCGGAAGTGATGTCTGCGATGACAGGCATGTCCTTACCGTTGAAGGAGAATGTGACATAGCTGCCGTCGTCGTTCTTCTTGATGAATTCGTCCGGACCGTAGCTCATCATGATCTGGCCTTCTTCACTGAATGCATAGTCGATGAGTGCGAGAGCAGCATAGAGCTTGTTGTCGTCACCTGCGACACCTGCCTTGCTGATTGCCCATCCGTCTGTCTTGACGCTTCTCCAGGACTCTGTGAATCTCATGTAGACGCCGTTCTCGCTTGTTCCGTCATACCAGCGTGCAACAGGAACCATGACACATGTGTACTTCTCGCCGTCGTTGAGCTTTGTCTCGTTGAGGAGAGTCTGAGTCTGGTTGTAGTCGTAGCTCATGAAGCCGAGGTCGTTCTCGAGCATTGTGGAAGAACTTTCCTTGCTGTTGTCGATGAAGGACTTGCTGATGAGGCCTTCCTTTGCAAGAGCGTTCATTCTCTCGAGTGCTTCATATGTAGCTTCTTCCTGGCGTGCATCACAGAGGTTACCTTCAGAATCGAAGTAGAGGTAGTCCTGTCTGGATTCGAGACCTCTGACTCCGAAGAGTGTGCCTGCGAATCTGAAGAGGTCAACCTTTCTCTGGTTGTTGTTGTCTTCTCTTGAGAAGAGACCCTGGACGGAGTCTGTTCCGTTGAGTGTGTAAGCGTTTGCGACAACACACCTCAGGAGTGCTACGAGTTCATCAGCATCCCATGCTGCATCCTGACCAGCGAAGAGAGAGGATCTTGTTGTTCCGTAGTAGCCGTCATATGCTTCATCGATATATGTTCTGAGCATGTTGACTGCCTCGACGCCGCTGACTGTGCCCTTCGAAAGAGCTTCGTTCATCTTTGCGACGATGTTGCCTGCCTTGTCATAGTTCTTTGTAAGGGAGATGACCTTGCTTCCGTCAGCGCTTACAGCATCAACTGTAACGGAGCCGGATGTCGGCATATAAGGTGTGTAGACTGCAGCGTTGAGTGTTCCGCTCTTCTCTGCTGTGAATTCACCCTCGCCGTCGAGGAGCTTTACAAGCCAGTCTTCTCTCATGAGAGGCATTCTCTCGATATCGTTGACACCGTCGAAGTAAGGTGAGAAGTAGATTGCACCAGTTGATGTGTCGCCTGTGATGGAGAGTCTGACAATCGGGTTAGCCTCGAGGTATGCCTTGAAGGAAGGCATGATGTCCAGATACTCTGCGATGTTAACGAAGCTGCCCTTGACGCCGTATTCGTTGAGGGATGCTGCGTTACCGGAAACAAAGTCGACTTCACTCAGTCTTTCAGCCCAGTACTGAAGTTCCTTCGAAGCACTGTTTCCCTGGTACTTGTCTTCGAACTCGACACCGAGAATCTTCTCGACTGCAACCCAGGTCGGCTTGAGGTCGCCGGAGTGGTAGATCACGCCGTTGAGCTCGACACCGTCGCCGGCTGTATCTGCATCGAATGCGATACCTGTCTTCTTGC
>CAVFYD010000066.1:2771-12785 GCA_963626615.1 Sphaerochaetaceae bacterium | reverse complement strand
TATTATAATATATATTATATAAAGCAAAACTCGTGCCAAGTATGAATGATGATGATTCTGGAGTATGATATTTCATGTATTCTAGGACATGTTAATTTTTAGAATGTGTACAACCAATAAGTGGACAAATAATACTCGTAAATATTCCAAAATTGTAAGTTAAGGCTATTGTTATGAGGATTATTCAGGCTCCCGGTATAGAATTACACGAAATCGACCGCTCTCAGTATGACGAGACGGAGAACAACAGCATAGTCGGAACGACTGCGTTTCTAATGGGATTTGCTGACAAGGGAGATGACTACACAACGAAGTACATCAACTCGATGAATACATTCGTTAACAACTACGGATATCCAACGAATGAAGCAGAGAGGTACTTCTACAACGCCGCATATGAGGTCATAGACCGTGGAGGTTTTTTACTTGCAACGAAACTTCCGTACGACAACGAATCACTCAGGAAATATGCCTATTGCTCGTATTCTGTCGATGAAAGCCTTAGCGTCCTAAGCTCTCCATATGATGTTGTGACTGATGACTATGGTGATCTCTCTGGAATAAACCTTTACAAGTTCCTCATGATGCCTGATATCCAGTACACACTTTATTGTGGTATAGAGAATGAAAATAAGAAGGAAGTTGTAGGAATCGATCAAGATGAGACGGATTATCTAGCGGACGAATCTGACGATCAGACAGTTAGTGTTCTGAACTATCTTGACAAGATAAGCGTGGATCTTTCGATCATAACAGATCTTTTCGAATATATTCATGATCAATGCAATTTCCCGTATTCTACATATCAGGTGATCAAGAAGTATTTCTACAAGACGGACAAGGTTTGCAGAAACGACGCGATTTATAGGCTGAAGTATCTTGAGAGCAAAACGGTCACAGATTTTATTCATCAATATGGCGGAGAAATAACTGAATACGACAGCGACCGTGCTGAATTAAGCTCGATGCTGGAAACTCTTGATAACCTTGGTCGTGACTTTGACACGATAATCGAGAAATTCGGAAAGACGATTTCCCTAAGGAAATACTGGGGATATTTTGACAAACTCTCTTCAGACGTTGAAAACGCGACATATGACGGAGAAGGAATCAAGGATTCGTTTCTTGCGATAATGAGCTCGTATAACAAGGAGAAGTATAGGAGTGTCAAGTACACGGAGATAAAGCATACTGACGAGAATCTGACGTCTTTCATCGAGATTCATTCAAATCCTCTTTCATCGAAGTATTCTGGAATGCTCGACATGGAGAGCCTTGACAAGTTCAGGATAGACGAGAGCAAGGTACCGAAGAACCAGATCTACATAGTCGACCTCACGAGGCAGAAGTACCAGAAGGACGAATACGACCCGTCGGACAAGAAGGAATATGTCGGAATCCTGCCGGTCATAACGACAGCTGCAAACGCGCTCTACTACCAGAAGTTCATAGAGCAGAATCTTCAGGCTGAGAAGGACTACAACTGCATAAGCTGCATCCAGAACAAGTACACGACTGATCTTGCATATGTAGATGACGTTCCATATCCGCTCAGCAGCAAGGTCTGTAACCTCAATAACGACGATACTGAAGCCAAGAAGATAGCTGGATTCGTCCAGAACATCGGCCCAGAGAAGAATGTCACCGAAGACCAGATCACGCTTTCAAAGACCGCTGCGCAGTATTTCCCAGCGATCACCTACAAGCAAGGGCATCTCTCTCCAGACGAGATGAAGAAGATCGGAATAGTCGTATTCAAGATGTACATCGACGAATCGAGCGACGGAATGATCGGATTCACTCCCGTCGAGGCGTTCTGCGGCTCCCTCAACAGGAAGGACGTGGACATCAACACGGGCGCAACAACCTTCATAGACAAGATTGTCAACACGAACTCAAATTACATCAACTGCTTCTCGAACGTCAAGTTCTCAAACGACGCGAATCTCAAGAGACTTGACACGGACAGGTGCTCGACATATCTCATACATGACCAGGCTGGAACCTCGCTCGGACTCTACGAGAAGGACTGCCAGAAGGACATCTCCGTAAAGGAGTCAATCTTCAACGCGATTGACCTGATCTTCGACAACAACAAGGACTGCAACACGATTCCGATTGACATCGTCGTAGACGCAGGAGTCTCGAACATTGCGCAGTTCATAAAGTCCGTCTACAAGAAGGAGAAGGGAAAGTTCGACTTCTCGAACGACCTCTCGTATCTCTTCAGGCTTGACTCCGCAACCAACGCACAGACATGGGCCACCGTCATCAGGAGATACGACAGCTTCTGCAAGAACGTGAGAAAGGACTGCATGTTCGTCGCAGACGGAATGAGACCTCTCTGCCTCGTCGGAGAGGAGAAGCGCGTCAGGCCGACCAAGCCGGAGAACACGATAGAGAACCAGATAATCCCGAGACTGAGATACATCTCCGGAATACTCAATTCCTCATATGGAGCTGGCTATTGTAACTGGTTCAGGTGCATAGACAGGTTCTCCGAGGAATACTACTGGTGTCCTCCTTCGATCAAGGCGACAGGGGTCTACATCTACACGGACGCATATTCCCACTACTGGATGGCACCTGCCGGTCTCAGGAGAGGAGTCATGCAGTCTGACGTCATAGACGTTGCGTTCAATCCCACGAACGACGAAGCGGGGAAGATCTACATCAACAACTGGAACTACGCGGTTTCTTATCCTCTCGGCGGAATCGTACTTGAAGGACAGAAGACGATGCAAAAAGACAAGACCGCTCTAGACAGAGTGAACGTGAGAAGGCTTTTCCTCGGACTTGAGAAAACTGTCAGATATCTCGCGAAATACTTCACTTATGAAGGAATAACGGACTATCTGATGCAGAGATTCAGGGATACGATGACTCCGATATTCGAAGACGCCAAGACAAAGGATGGTCTGAAGGAATATGTCATAATCTGCGATTCGAGGAATAACAACACGCAGACGATTGAAAACAATGAACTTCATTGCACCATCGGGGTGAAGCCAATTAAGTCTCTCGAATTTCTTGTGATTAACTTTGTGGCATCGTCTCAAGGAGCTTCTGTTTCAGAAGTTGCGGAGTCTGAGCTGTGATTTTTTCAAAGAAACACAACTTGAAGCTTGCAATCATCATAGGTGGTTGCATAGTTCAAAAAACGAAAATAAACCTGTAAGTATGGGAAAGATATAACAAGGATTTTATCAACTATGAGAAGCATCACTGCCCCTGGCGTAGAATTGAAGGAAATTGACAAGTCGGGTTATTCTCCCGCAATGACTGGAACAAAGTGCCTTATCATGGGTTATTCCGACAAGGGAACCCCATATGAGCCAATGCAGTTCACTTCGAAGACTGCGTGGCAGAACTTCTATGGCGATCCAGACAACGAGGCGGAGAGATACTTCTACAACGCCTGTGCCGAGGTCATCAACCAGAACGGAGTTCTCAACTGTGCGAGGATTCCATATGACAACAAGGCGAAGGACAGGATGGTCGGCTTCAAGTTCAAGGTCTCAACCAACGTCACGGAGAACCCAACCGCAGGAGAGTATCTCCAGCAGTATCCAGTCAAGGCTTGGGTCGACCACGACTCCGACTTCGAACAGGACGCCCTTCGTTATGTCTTTGATAACAAGTGCCTGAGGGAGATCGACGGCGTAATCGAGAACGGTCTCGAGCATGACAGCGAGATCACGAGGTTCTACAACGCGGCAATCAAGTGCTTCAACAACACCTATGACAAGGACGAGGATTTTGCAAGATACACGATTGACTACTACGAGGTCGACAAGACCGAGTCGCTCAAGCTCCAGAAGAGATTCCTTTCAAGGGCTGAGGCGATAAACTACCTCGAGGAGTTCCGTGGTGTCCAGAGGCTCGGAAACTACCGCTACGAGGTCGATGAGGGAGACGGCTCATACGCTGACTCGAAGTGCATTCTCTCTGACGACGGTGACTGGGTCGCACAGCCTCTCTACTGCAAGTACAACAAGGAAGCACTTGTCACGGAGTGGGTAACCAGGTATGACTACATGACGATGGAACTTGAGAAAATCCAGGATCTCAAGGACCAGACCATCAAGCTGTACAAAAAGTTTTACAACAAAGAGACTGGTCCAGAAATCAACAACATAACCGATCTCAGCACAGAAGTCAACACTCTCTGCGAATACATTGATGATAAGCATCCAGATTTCGAGACGATTTCGGATATAAAGGACGCACTTGAAAGATATACTCACTGTGACAGCAAGGAAGGAGAAGAGATCAAGAATAACGGATATCTCCTCTGGAGAATTCAGGATCTCAAGAATAACATCCTTTCAATAGACGCGATGGACGTCTATGGCAAGCACACGGATTCCGATGGCAAGATTGCAGACGACTTCAAGTTCTATGTCAACAAGTATACGAAGGTTTGCAAGTGGCGTGATGGAGCGAACAACGAATACCTGATGAGCACTGCTGTCTCCGCGCTATATGGAGACGCGAAGCTCGGTCTCAGCTCCGCAACGGACGATTCGGGTGTCATGATTTCCTCGCTCTACAAGAATGAACTCTGGGAGTATTACAAGGGCAAGTGCCTTTCGAACATCATCAGATACAACCAGGACAAGGACGCAATCAACATCGACAACTGGTCGAACATCATCGATTCCTGGGCTAAGATGCTCAGCGTGTTCAAGGACGAGGCCGGAATCAAGTTCGAGAAGCTCTTCAGCTTTGACAAGGCTCTCTCGGGAAACAGCGGAACAACGCACGACAACGCATATGGCGTCTATCAGGAGAGAGTCCACGACGACGTCCCCTATTACAGGATGTCCGACCTCGACCCGAACCTCCACGACTATCTCACCATCACCCCTTCGCTCCTCCCGATTGCATGTGACCTCACGGCAATCGACGAGTACAGGACGGGTGAGAGCAAGGTCGCCGCAAACACCTTCTGGGTGTTCGACAAGACATGTGCGACACTCAACAAGATTCCGGAGGACAGCCGCAAGGACATGGATCGCGAGTGCATCGGCATATTCCCGGTCGTCACGACCGTCGCGAACGCCCTTTACGCACAGAGCCTCATTCAGGTCGCAGACGAAGAGGTCATCGACTACGAGACCGTCACCGGCGTCATCACGAAGAGCCAGGACGACGAGGTCCAGGACGTACTCTGCTGCAACACGCTCCGCACGGGCGACGTCTCGATGAAGTTCTCGCAGAACGACAAGACCGAAGACGACACCGGGGTCATCGACACGGTTTCAAGAGACGCGAACGGATACTTCTCCTCGATTCAGATGAACCCTCAGGGAACAGGCATCGACATGGAGAACGCGAAGAACATCGGCGTCGTGGTCTACAAGGCTTATCTTGACGCCTCCGAGGGCAACAAGGTCTCCTTCACGCCAGTCGAGGCTTTCTGCGGAACGCTCGACAAGAACGGAAAGAACCCGAACACCGGCGTCTCGACGTTCCTTGACAACATCATCAACACCCAGTCCGAGTACATCTACTTCTTCTCGAACTGCTTCGCATCGACAGCCGCAAGGAAGACGTACGACAAGACGGTCGACTTCTTCATCTGCAAGCCGTCGACGACTGGCATGCTCGGCTGGTTCTCGAACGAGACATCCGAGGAGATCGCCCTCACGGGACTCTACCAGGGAATGGAGAAGGTGTTCACGAAGCTCGCCGACGTAAACGAGAGAGACATCGACATTGTCTGCGACGCAGGACTTGCGAACATCGCCCAGTACCTCAAGTCGGTCTACGGCGGCACGGGATCGCATGCATACGACCTTGACGCGACGGACGACGACGGCAACCCGCTCATCAAGGCGTGGGCTTGCAAGTCGATCAGCGACGTCGGAGCATGGAAGACAGTCCAGTTCAAGTATGACAACTTCTGCAAGAACACGAGAAAGGACTGCATGTTCATTGCAGACGGTCCAAGACCTCTCGTCCTTCAGGGTCAGAAGAAGATCATCCGCGACTCGAAGCCGTCCAACACGATTGACGCGAACATCATTCCGTATGTCAAGTACATAACGGGTCTCAACACGAACTACGGTGCCGGCTATTGCGACTGGTACCTCGTCACGGACGAGTTCACTGGCGACGAGTTCTGGTGCCCGCCTTCAGTCAAGGCCATGGGCGTATACATCAACACGGACCTGAACTTCAACTACTGGGATGCTCCAGCCGGACTGAACCGTGGAATCATCCAGGCACTTGACGTTGCGTTCTCTCCAACTCCAAAACAGGCGGGGTCTTTCTATGAGAAGAACTGGAACTACTCGATCAACTATCCGCAGGACGGAATCGTTCTCGAGGGACAGAAGACTTTTCAGTGCAAACCGAGCTCTTTTGACCGCGTAAACGTAAGAAGACTCTTCCTGAGGCTTGAAAGACAGACACGCAAGGTTGCGAAGTACTTCGTCTATGAAGGAAACACGGCTTATACACGTCAGCGTCTTGTCGACACCCTTGATCCTATCTTCTTCGAGGCGAAGGTTGGTGGAGGAATATACGACTACAAGATTATCTGCGATGAGTCTATAAACACACCCTCGGTTATTGACAACAACGAGCTCAAGGTTAAGATTGGCATCAAGCCAGTTAAAAGCTGTGAGTTTATCATGATCGATTTCGTCGCCCTGTCAACGGGCGCGAGCTTCAGCGAGATGTAATTCTAAATCCACAACTAGAAAAAGATCCGGCACTTGGTGTCGGATCTTTTCGTTTTTGAATAACACATGAAATTGTGGGATTTTTGAAGCGCAATTCATATTTTCGTAGTAGAATATTTTTATATCCGTAAATAAGGTCGGAGCAACAAATATGTTCGACAAGACAAGAGAAAAACTTCTGGAACTTCATGAAAAGCACGGCAGGGGAATGTTCAACATCCTCAAGGCAAGGGCAAACAGGGAGATCTTCGACAGGATATATGAACTGACGAACGAAGCTTGCCGTGGAAGAGACATATCGTTTTCAACGAGATGCTATCTGATTTTCCACGGGATGAAGGACTTTCCAGAGTGCCAGAACGAGAACTGCCACAACCGGGTGATCGAGAACATAAATTCGTTCCAGACTGGTTTCCACAGGTTCTGCTCCGTGAAGTGCGGATCCGAAGCGGAATCGACGAAGAAGAAGATAGGAAAGACGAAGACCGAGAAATATGGCTGCTCGTATTTCAACAACTACGAGAAGACGAAGCGGACGAACATGGAAAGATATGGAGTTCAGCACACTTTCCAGACAGAGAACAACAGGGAGAAGGCGAAGTCCACGAAGCTTGAGAAATACGGAAACGAGAACTACGTCAACATAGAGAAGATGAAGAAGACTAACCTCGAGAGGTATGGATCGTGTTGCCCGCTGGTTGATCACATGGTACATGAGAAAAGGCTCAACTCTATGATCGAGAACTATGGTGTGGAGTATACCT
Source organism: Sphaerochaetaceae bacterium (assembly GCA_963626615.1). Lineage (GTDB taxonomy): Bacteria > Spirochaetota > Spirochaetia > Sphaerochaetales > Sphaerochaetaceae > Ornithospirochaeta. Next base: position 5,329 of record CAVFYD010000066.1, on the reverse strand, counting down.
TGCAGTCGGATGAGCTCAGGAACAAGGTCAAGAGTACATGTCTTGAAACGTATGGGGACGAGAACTATCGCAATCAAGAAAAGGCGAAGCAGACGAGGCTCGACAGGTATGGTGATGAATGGTTCAACAACAGGGAAAGGTATAGACAGACATGTCTGGAGCGGTACGGGTCCGAGTCATATTGTAGTACGGATGAGTGCAAACAGAAGGTGTACCAGACTTGCATGGCAAGATATGGAGTTCCATCGTACATGAATTCGCATGAATTCAAGGAAAGAAGCGAACAGACGTGTATTGAAAAGTTTGGTGTTCCATATTACTCTCAGACGGATAAGTTCAGAGAACAGACGTCCATAAGACACAGTGACGAGTTCTATGAACGTCTCTGTACTTGCAAAGACGTGATCCCGATGTTTTCAAATGAAGAACTCGTGTGCAGAGATCCGCGCAAGGAGCTAAAGTGGAGGTGCAACAGGTGTGGAGAGGAGTTCTATTCCAGGCTGGACCACAGGCATGCACACGATACTCATTTCGCGTCGTATGCGCGATGTCCAAACTGTGACAGGCACTATAGGTCAAAATCCAATGGAGAGCTGGAGCTGTTGGAGCATATCGGGAAGATATATCACGGAGAGCTGGTTTCCGGAGACAGAAATACAATCAAGCCGCTTGAGATAGACATCATGATGAAAGACATCTCGACTGGAATAGAATATGATGGGCTTATCTGGCACAGCGAACATTTCGGGATTGGTCCAGTGGAAATGCTGAAGAAGACGCAGTTGTGCGAGGACGTCGGAATTCGTCTTATCCGGGTGTATTCTGATGAATGGTTGAACAACCGTGATTTTACGATGTGGAAATTGCAAACTTTGATATCCAGCAGAGAGCATTGCATTGAGAATACAAGTATAGTCCGCAATGGAGACCACAGAGACATATTCTACGGAGACGAGAGAATTGGCATGTATAGAGTTTACGACGATCTGGTAGTCGATGTGATTCTCGGAACATCTGATCTGAACAGAAGTTTCCTACAGTACATTGCCGGGTTCGAAAGATCTGCCGGAGGCAACATATCATCATTCATATTCGACAGGAGGTTCTATTCGAAGCCGATGATTGACAAGATTTCGAGCAACGTCAAGATGATAGAGCAAACGAGGTACATTATCGGACGCAACTGGCGAAAGGAAATAACAGCTGGAGACGAATGCGATAATGTGTTGTCATACATCTGGGATTGTGGATACTTGCAGTTGATAATCTGAAAAATATTCTGTAAGTAAAGGAAAAGTAAACACTATAAGGATTTAAAGTTATGGCAAGAGCGCTTTCAGAGTACATTCAGAGGTTGAGCCAGTCGCAAGTCAGGACTACCAACATGTTCGAAATGAGCATTACAACTGGTTTCAGCGACATAGACGCGGCTCTAAAAGACATCACAATGTATGGTCAGGGCTTTGAGATCCCTACCAGGACAACCAACTACGCAGAAGTGTCCTTTAAGGGATACGCCATTCCGATTCCGACGAACGAACAGATGGGCAACGAGCACTCGATGCAGGTCTACGCCGACGCAAACGGCGAGATCAGAAGGGCGTTCCTTGCGTGGCAGGCCAAGACGTGGGATCCGGATATCGAGGGTGGCTCAGTATTCGCCGGTGACAGAAGGCTCAACACAGGTTCCGTCATCAGAATCCATCTTCTCGACAATGACATGGAAAGCGTTTCCGAAGTCTACAAGATGGTTGGTGTCAGAATTGCCGAAGTTGGCGCTCTAACGGTTTCGAACACGGAGGCTTCGGTTTCCCAGTTCTCTGTTTCCTTCAGAAGCGTCTATTGGCAGATTGAGAAGGACACGGTCAAGACAGGTGCATTCAACAGTCAGGTCTGATTTTCCTGAAATGTCGAAGAAGATGACGAACAGCATTGTTTTGCTGTTCGTTTTCTCTTGTTTCCGCCGTAAGTAATGGACAGGAAGTAATTGTAATGGGTTTGTCTTTAGGAGGTCTTGTCGGAGCTGCAAATGCGCTCGCCACTGGTTTTTCCAGCAGCAGCTCGCTCAAGAAGTTCATCTCCACGATGGACAGTCTCGGCGTCCAGATCACGTCCAGATACGAGGCGATCTTCTCGGCGATTCCACAGGCTACGTTCTTCATAACTCAGCTCAACACCCCGAGCATGAAGCAGAACATCACGACGATGTATTACGACGGGAAGGTCGTGGAGATTCCCCAGAACGTGGAATACGAGCATGACTTCTCGATGACGATCATAAACGACTCCTCTGGGTACATCTATTCCGCATTGACGAACCTCGTAATGGGTGAGACAGGGAAGTTCCTCATGGACTCCGGGTACACGATGTCGATAAGGGCGATAGGAGACGACAACCACAAGGGTAGCACGATAATGCTGAACGGGGTCAGGATAAAGAGCGTGGGCGGGCTTAGCTACCAGAACTCCGGTGGTGACGTCCAGACGTTCAACCTAAACTGCTCCGCAGTTGACTTCACCGTGACTCCTGGCGCGGCACAGGCCGTCGCCGGCGTCAC
>CAVFYD010000066.1:0-1838 GCA_963626615.1 Sphaerochaetaceae bacterium | reverse complement strand
GGGCTATAACCGCACATTGAAAAGCTTTCACAAGCCTCGAAAATCGCAATTTTCGAGGTAATTATTTCGGTATATCAGTTAAAGTTAAGGCAAAAGTCATGTCAGAAAACACAGAAAACACGGAAAACAAGGAGATAACTCCTGCGAAGAACAACAATTCGGTGCTTGCCACGTTCCAGAACGAGTTTGCAAGCTCCCTGATCCCCGTCTACGTCAACTCTCTCAAGAGAGAGGTCAACTTCAAGGAGGTTTCAGTCATAGACCAGAAGGCCCTTTCGAAGACGATGATCCAGAACGAGAACAGGAAGGACATCGTGTACGACACCCAGTGCGCGTTGATTAACAAGGTCTGCGCGGAGGAAGGATTCTCGATCTACAACCTCACTGAGTTCGACAGGATCAGGATTCTCATGGAGATCTACTCCTCGAACTACTTCCAGGACACGATCCAGTACAAGTGCCCCGAGTGCGGATGCGAGAACGCATATGTCCTCGACTTCGACAAGATCCTCACAAAGTTCAACGCATTCGACCTCGCCGACGTCAAGTTCACGACAGAAGACCGCCAGAGGGTCTACAACTTCACCCTGAACTATCCTTCGGTTCGTTCGGTCTCAAACTTCTACAAGAACTACATGAAGAACTACAAGAACACGACCAAGAAGGAGCAGGAGGTCCTCGACGACCTCGGAAACATCGAGTACATCAACCTCTTCATCAACAAGATCGAGCTTATCAACAAGTCGAACCCGAACGACCACAAGGAGGCTGACCTGAAGCTCATGAGCTATGATGACGTTGAGACGCTTCTCTCGTATTTCCCGCAGAACATCATGTTCGACGAGAACAAGGGAGTCCTGAAGTACATCGCCAAGGAGTTCATCGAGAAGATCAACTCTGTGTTCCAGTACGAGAAGTGTGCACACTGTGGATTCGAGACCAAGGAGGGAATGGGAAACCTGATTGATTTTTTCTGATAATCGGCTTGATCGATAAACAGATGTATCGATTCATAGCCGAAGTCGAAATGGGAATATTCAGGCGGTACAAGGTCATGATTCACGGAGACGAGAGGTACATGACGATGCTGGACTTGCAGTCCTTCGTCCAGAGGCTCAACACCGAGAACAAGGAGGAGGAGAAGCAGAGAAACGCCGGCGGGAACAACATGATGAAGTCTCTCTTCGCGATTGGAGACATGATAAACTACATGAGATACAAGGACGTTAACCTGAGATAATGACGAAGACCTCGAGATCGAAGTTGCCGGAGCAGCACAAGGAGACCAACAACCTGAAGTCGGTCTACAACGCCATCCGCAACGGCGTCCCGGAGGGGTCCACAGACAACAGGCAGATACTACAGGCCGTCCACAGAATCCTCGAGAAGTACCGCACGTGCGAGGAGATGACGCAGGACAGGAGGGATGACAAGCTCGTCAACTTCATAATGGACGAGTTCGAGTCCCTCCTGAAGCCCTACGTAGACAACTTCTACAAGACCGTCGAACTTGAAGACCTGGTGGAGGAGGCGCTTTCTGACGAGAAGATCCTCGAGAATATCGATCCGAAGATAAAGACCGTCATAAAGAAGGTCCTGAACGCCTCGATCAAGAAGCTCCAGGTAAAGACACAGACCGAAACGACCAGAACCGTTACGCATGAGCTGGACGAGAAGTCCCAGTAGAAGCAGTTCCAGAAAAACCTCGACGACATATTCGACGACATAAGGAAGTCGAAGAACCCGGAGCTCGAGAAGTACAGGAAGCACATCTCCGAACTTGACAAGAAGCACACGAAGGACATAACCGACGCCTACAAGAACTCGTGCAAGAAGCT
>CAVFYD010000065.1:0-12945 GCA_963626615.1 Sphaerochaetaceae bacterium | reverse complement strand
AGAGCATCAGTTTGCGGAACTGAGGGTCAGAGGTTCGAATCCTCCTTGCCTCGTAGCTCACCGGAGAAATCCGGAATAACGAGAGATGATAGATGAAGGGAAGACGCTGTCTTCCCCTTTTTTCTCTCTTTCAATATCTTCAAAATTCTCCGTTTACAGCCTCTTTATATGGAAACCGCCGTCGACATCGATGTAATTACCCGTTGTATAAAGGAAGTGATCATCTGCAAATGCAGATACTGCATCCGCCACATCTTCCGCCTTTCCCCATCGAGCAATCGGGAAAAGACCGTCGGCAATCAACCTGTCATACTTCTCGGTAACGACCTCTGTCATGTCCGTCGCAATCACACCGGGTCTCACCTCATGGACAAGTATCCCCTCTTTTGCCAGTCTGTCCGCATAGAGCAGCGTAAGCATGCTCACTCCTGCCTTCGAAACACAGTATTCACCTCTTGATACGGAGGAGACTTCGGCAGAACAGGAAGAGATGTTTATGATTGTTCCCGTCTTTCTGAAAAGCTTTTCCTGAGCCAACATAACCTTTGCAACCTTCTGTGTAAGGAACATGTTGCCCTTTGTGTTTATCGAAATGACCCTGTCAAAACTCTCCTCTGTCATATCCAGAAGATCCGCACGGTTTTTCGGTGCAACTCCTGCATTATTAACAAGGACATCTATCCGTCCGTATCTTGAAACCGTTTCCTCGACAATTCTTTCCCTGTCACTGCTGACGGAGATGTCCGCCTGTATGTATATCCACTCTGTTCTGTCCTCTGTAAGAATGTCCAGAGAAGTTCTGTTCTTCTCTTCATCACCCGTCGCGACAAGGGCAAGACGAAAACCGTCCCTTCCCAGCCTTCTTGCAATTGCAAAACCGATTCCACGGCTTGCACCAGTTACCAGAGCAACTTTCTTTGTCATATAATCCATCTCCCTGAATCCTACGTCAGTTTCCCTTTCAACGATCCTCTATTCCCGATTACGAAATCGGAGAAAGACAGGAGCATGTTTCACTTCAGAATCCCCATCTTTTCCTTTTCCCAGTGATCAACGATAATCTGCGGAGCATATACGAACATCATGACTGTCTTCTCTTCTCCCGTATTCTCAAAAGCGTGATTCTGCCCCGGCTCGATAAAGACGAAATCTCCCTTTTCCATCAAAATCCTTTCGCCTTCCAGAGTCAGAACACCCTTTCCATCAAGAATCGTGTATGATTCAACTGTCTCATGGCTGTGTGCCGGAATTGAGCCGTCTTTGTCGATTTCCACATATCCCTGGCAGAACATGGATCCTTTCACGAGGCCGTTCTGCCCGATCATGACTCTCGTCTTTCTTCCGGAAGGAAAACACATCGGGGAAATATCGTGAATACTGCCCTTATGCATAATCATCCCCCGAGATAAGCCTTCCTGACCTCATCGGAGTTCAAGAGCTCTTCGCCGCTTCCGCTGAGTTTTATTCTTCCATTCTCAAGCACATAGGCATAGTCGCATATAGAGAGAGCCTTCTTCGCGTTCTGCTCGACAAGAAGTATTGTGATACCTGAATCTTTTATCTTCTGTATCAGGTCATATATCTGATTGACGATAATCGGGGCAAGCCCCATCGATGGCTCGTCAAGCAGCAGTATACGTGGATGCGACATGAGGCCGCGGCATACAGCAAGCATCTGCTGTTCTCCTCCCGAGAGAGTTCCTGCGAACTGATTTCTTCTCTCTTTCAGAATCGGGAACATGTCATACTGACTCTCGAGATCCTCCTTTATCCTCTTCTTGTCTGTGCTGTATGCACCGACGAGAAGATTATCCTCGACGGTAAGACCGGAGAATGTCCTTCTCCCTTCCGGAACATGGACAACACCTTTCTGGACCACCTTGTACGGCTTTCTGGGAAGCTCCTCCCCCTCGAAGAAAATCTTTCCTCCGAGAGGCCTGACAAGACCGCTGATGGTCTTGAGCAAAGTTGACTTTCCCGCTCCGTTGGCACCGATTATTGAACATATCTGGCCCTTCACGACCTTTACACTTACACTCTTCAGGGCCTCGATGTGTCCGTAACTGACACTCAAATCCTTTACTTCAAGCATTACTTCACTCATCATTCAGCTCCCAGATATGCTTCGATGACTGCCCTGTTGTGCTGTACTTCGTCGGCAGTCCCGACAGCAATTGTCTCTCCGAAGTTCTGCACATGGATTATGTCCGATATGCTCATGACAAGATCCAGTCTGTGCTCTATGAGAAGGATGGCAAATCCGTATTCTGCCGAAATCTTCCTGATGAGGTCAGTCAGTTCAGATACCTCGGTGGGAGTCAGACCCGCAGCCGGTTCATCAAGAAGAAGGACCTTCGGCTCGCACATCAGGGCACGTGCGATTTCAATTTTGCGCTGATTGCCGTACGAGAGATTCTCCGGCCTCTCGTCCTTCTTGTCGGCCATGCCGACGACATCAAGATAATCGAGCGCCAGACGCCGGCCTCTTCTTTCCTCTCTGATTCTTGCAGGAGTCGGAAACAGACTTCCGAACACCGTGTATTGCGATTTGGGATCGAAGGCACACAGGACATTGTCCAGTATGGAAAGTCCCTTGAAGATTCTGATGTTCTGGAAAGTTCTGCCGATGCCTTTATGCGTAATCTTGTATTGAGGCAGATTCGTTATGTCCTCTCCGTCAAGTATCACGCTCCCCTTATCCGGCTGATATACTCCAGATATCGTGTTGAATATCGTAGTCTTTCCTGCTCCATTGGGACCTATTATGCCGTGAATCTCGCCTTTTTCGGCTTTCAGGGAGAAATCCGCAATAGCCTTTATGCCGCCGAAGTTTTTACTGATGTTGTTTATTTCAAGCAGAGCCATATCACTTCTTCTCCCTGTTCTTCTTTATCTTTCTGTCAAAGGAAGCAAGAGCACGCTTCATGTTTCTGGGAGTCAGTTCCCATTCCCCGAAAAGACCGTTTGGCTTGAAATTCAGGATGAAAAGCACAAGGATTGCATAGACAATGTATCTGTACTTGTTCAAAGCCTGCATATACTGCGGCAGGAACGTGAGAAATGCACCGCCGAAGATGGAACCCGTCAGACTGTTGACTCCGCCGAAGAAGACCATGATTACCCAGTCTGCCGACTTTTTCCACCCGAAATCCGTCGGGCCGACATAGCCGACATAGAAAGCATACATACATCCGGCAAAGGCAGTCATGGCACACGAGAGCAGGAATGCAATCATTTTCACTCTGGACGCATTTATTCCCATTGCCTTCGCTGCAAGCTCGTCACTCTTGACGGCTATGCACTGACGTCCGTACTTGCTGTTCTTGAAGAGTGCGGTAAGCGTTATTGCGATAGCGGCAGCGACGACGGTAAACCATACGTTTACCTTCCTGGGGACACCGATAAGGCCGAAGGCACCACCGGTGAACTGGCTGAGCAGAAGAATCAGCTGTGCAATCGATTCACCGAAGCCGAGCGTAACAAGCGAAATGTAGTCTCTTCTGAGCCGTACAACAGGAAATCCGATAACGTACCCCACCAGCACGGCAAAGACGATTGCAAGAAGGAATGCCAGGTACATGTTCATGCCGAAGTTGAGCACCAGAAGGCCGGAAACATATGCTCCTATGGCCATAAAGGCCGCAGAACCGAGGGAGAACATCCCCGTGAGTCCTGTGAGAATATAAATACCACAGACAGATACAAGCGTTATGCATACCTGTGTCAATACATATAGGAATAATCTCATCTCTTCCTCCTCACGCCTTTTCCTGGACATTGCTGCCGGCAATTCCCTGGGGACGCACCAGAAGGAAGACGAGCATTACGGCAAAAGAAGCTATTGTCGCCCATCCCGATCCTATGGTACTTAGGAAAATTGCCTCCATGATACCCAGAAGCATCGCTCCCGTTACTGCGCCTGTCAGGCTGCCCAGGCCTCCAATGACAGAAGCGATGAAGCCCTTCACTACAAGGCTTCCAAGTGTTGAAGTAAGGGTGTATTTAATGCCGAGGAAACATCCCGCAAGCCCTCCGAATACACCAGAGATTGCAAAGACGACCTGGATTATGAGCGTCGCATTGATGCCCATGAGCTGAGCAGCGTCACGGTCGAAGGAGACGGCTCTGATGGCTCTGCCGATACTTGTCTTCTGCAGTATGAGAGCAAGAGAAGCCAAAGCCAGTATGCTGATTATCAGCATTATGACGTTTTCCTTTGAAATCACGGCACCGAAGAGGGAAAAGGAGGATTCCCTGAAGAAGTTCGGGTAGACATAGAAATTCGTTCCAGTCTTAAGAGTAACTATCCCTTCGTAAAGTGTTCCAAGCGTAATCGAAGAGACAAAGAAATATGTTGAAGGCGAATGGTTCTTCAGTATTCTTCTGAAACCGACGAACTCACCGATCAGACTGATTAGGGTTCCTGCTACTGCAGAACAGATTAGTGTGGGAAAAAGACCCCACCCTTTTGATGCAACCAGAAAATAGGCTATGAATGCGGAAGCCGTCATTGTTGCACCGTATGAGAAGTTGGAAAATTTGAGAATGTTGAAAACCAGAGCAAAGCCTATTGCAATCAGTGCATAGACAGTTCCTGTGGAGATACCATTTACAAGCGTTTGAAATGACATTTTTCTCTCCTTCAGAAATGGGCTTACAGAAATTGCAAGCCCATGAGGGGAATTATGATCAGAATCAGTTGATCGGGTACTTCTGTAACATTACAGGAGTCGTGCCGTCATATTTGTACATGAACATAGGTGTTCCGAGTACAGGCATGTGAGTCTCCGGATCCATCTTGATGGTTCCTGTAAGACCTGTGTATTCAGCTGTTGCAAGAGCTTCTGCGACAGCCTTTCCGTCTGTTCCGACCTCTGTCATGACCTTTGCTGCCATCTGCATGGAATCATATCCGAGGAAGTACTTGTTCGGAGCTCCGACGTCCTGGCATCTATCGCTGATAGCCTTGGCAGTTGCTGTCTCGTAAATGTCGATGTTGTTGATGAAGTAGACGTTCGAGCAGTCTGCGCCGACCTGTGTATTGAATGCAGGAGCACCATCAAGACCAGTGATAATCGCACCCTTGTATCCGAGTTCGTCGCATGCCTTCTTGATGAGCACGAGAGGTGCTGTGTAGTTCGGGCAGTAGATAGCATCAACGCCACTCTTGATGATAGGCTGGATGAGAGTCTTGATGTCTGTCTCGGATGCGTTGTAACCGACAATGTTCTTGTCCTCGATTATTCCGCCGTTTGCCTTCACTGTTGATACGAACGGATCAAGAAGTGAAACCGAATAGGAGTTATCCTGTGTATAGAAGACACCGAAGTTCTTGAAACCGTTCTGCAGAGCGAATTCTGCCATAATCTGTCCCTGAACGACAGTTGACGGCTGAGCACAGAAGAGATACTCATAGATTTTGCCTTCATTATCCTGATAGCAGAGCGGATCGACAGCGAACGTAATCATAGGTACGCCGTAGCTGGCTGTTGTTGCCTTGATACCCGATACGATGTTTGCGATAGGCGGTCCGAAGAGGAAGTCCACCTGATCGACAGTGACAGCCTTGATGTATGCGCTGATGGCGGTATCGACATTGGCAGCTGTATCATATTCGATATACTTGACTGTCTTTCCGTTGATTCCTCCCGCTGCGTTGATATCTGCAATGGCGTCCTCTACACCCTTCTGAACAGACTTTCCGAGAGTAGCTGTAGCACCTGTGGTATCCTGCAGAATTCCGATGGTGATTGTATCGCTTCCTGCACTTTCGGCGGCACCGTTAGCAAATACTGAACACATAACCAGTAATGCCATGACAATAGCAATTGCTTTTTTCATCTTTTTCTCCTTTTTTCGAAAACGTATGGAACCGTTCCCATGATTTTTTATCACATACTTTTTGCAGAAAGTAAAGAAAAAATATTTTTTTATCAGAAATATTGCGATGCGGAAAACATCAGGGCAGAGGCGGTATTTTAATTTATAACGCAAACCAGACTTCTTCCATGATTATTCCAAGAAAAAAAGTGACGTATTTTAGCGGACTATACAAAAAAAACCGGAAGAGAAAAGCAAATCCCGCTCGGGGAGTATTACTACACTTTTCTCCGGTCAGTTCAACTTCCTGACGGTATCTCTCTCGATAAGCTCGGGAGCAAACGTGAACTGCACTTCGTTTTCATCGGCTTTGCCTTCTATCATGTCGACAAGCACATTCACCGCTTTTCTCCCCATTTCCTTGAAAGGCTGTGCAATCGCCGTAAGACGAGGCACGAGGAACTCGGAGATAGGAACGTTATCATAACCGATGATTGAAACATCCTGGGGAATGTTTATTCCCAGCTGGTTCAGGATATGAATGGTTTCAACGGCAAGGTTGTCACTTGCGCAAAGGATGGCGTCAAAACCGATACCTTCATTGAAAACCCTCGTAAGCTCACGGGATACAACCATACTGCCGTTTTCAATACCGTGCCATACAAGCTTTTCATCAAGCGTCAGGCCGTTCTTCTCAAGAGCTTCCACATACCCGGCGTATCTCTCACGATAGAGTTTCAGTTCCTCCTGTCCCTGCAGATATGCAATCCTCCGCATTCCCCTGGAGACAAGATAATCGATGGCAAGAGCGGATCCTCTTCTATTGTCAAGGCAGACAGAAGGAATCGCCGAATCATCACTTCTGAGAAGATTCAGGCATGGCAGTCCAGTCTCTTCCGCCTCCCTTATCTCCTCGTTTTCCTTCATATCAAAGAAGGCTGTCGAAAAAATGAAGCCGTCGACGTTGCCGCTCTTGAGTTTTCTTATGTATTCCTTTGCAATCTCCTTGTTCTCCTGGATGTCACAGAGAAGAATAGTATATCCCCTCTTCAGTGTTTCATCCTCAATCGCCTGGATTATCGCGGGATAAATCATTATCTCGATATTGGGAACAAAATACGCAATGGTCTTGCTTCTCTGTGTTTTCAGAGCCTTAGCAAAGAAATTGGGCTCGAAGTCCAGCTCCCTTGCGCAGGCAAGGACCTTCGCTCTGGTTTCCGCACTGACGTGCACGTCATTGCAAAGCACTCTCGAAACAGTACTTTTCGACACTCCCGTCTTCAATGCTATGTCCTTTATTGTCACACTCTGCCTCTCCATAGAATAAGACGATAGCACACATTCTTTCTTTGTTGCACCATTACCTTGCATCGACGTGCTTTTGTTACTTGCAGACAAAAAATCAAGAGTGCCTCAGTAAGAACAAGGCAAAGACTCTTGGCAGACAAGCGAAAATTACCTGGGGTGCGGAAACTGTTTAAAAAGGTGCGGAAGCTGTTTTAAAAAGGTGCGGAAGCTGTTTTAAAAAGGTGCGGAAGCTGTTTTAAAGGGGTGCGGAAAACGACTACATCAGAGCAACAAGCTTCTCAAGTGCAGTCTGAGGGAGGGTGTAGCCTGACTTCACGACCATTATGGAGTCGTTCTTTCTTATGAGGTAGGCAGAAGAGGAAAGGAATGCTGCATCTGCTCCGGGAACGGAGACCTCCGTTCTGTTGCTGTAGGGGTAGATTTCATTCTCCACGATGCTTCTGAGAGTATCGGAAGAAGAAGTGTAGATTGAGTAGGAGACGAATGAGACTTCATTCATCTTCGCTTCGTCGTAAACGCTTTCTCCTGCTTCAAGGCCGAAGCTCTCGTCGAAGTATGATGAATAGGATGCAAGTATCGATTTCGATTCTGACGCTGTCGTTGTTCTGTAGCTGCCGTCTGTGGAGCCTCCGAGATCATCAAGCGTCAGGGGTATCTCATCCGAGTAGAGCTTGTAGGAGGATGATCCTATCTTCACACTCTGGGAGCTCTTCTTCTCACTGAGGAACGAATCGAGGAGAAGGAAGATGGCAAAAGCCAGGAGGAACCAGAATACAAGACGCGTGGAGAAGTCGAGAAGCGGCTTCTTTATTCTCCTGAAGAACCTTTCGATGAATGCACCGAAAGAATAGACTGTACAGACAGCAAGGAAGACGAAGAGAACGGCAAACGAGAATATGTATGAGTTGGAAGACGTCACCTTCGCAATGCTGTGTGTTATCAGGAGAAAAAAAGCGGTGAAGTAGAAGAGGCAGAGTATCAGGTTCGAAAGTGCCTTTCTCTTTCCCCTTCTCTGAGCTTTTTTCTCGCTCTCCTCATCGGGAATGAGAGTCTCAGGGTCGTCAGCTTCGGCCCGCAGGTACACATGGCGGCGTCTGTCGTCCATCGTCTCGGGGCGCCCCACACATATCGAGTCCCAGCCCTTCTCTCTGAGGAAAACGAGTTCTTCCCTCACCTGAAGCTCCGTCGAGACTTCCCTTCCGTGAGCATAGAGGGAGAGAGCGCAGACGGGACGGTCGTCGCTTCTCTTATCGAAATGGAAGTAATTCCCGACAACTTTTACAAGATAGTACCCTTCCATCCTGTTTTTCTCGAGGAATGCGGTGAGCTCACTGTCTGTATGTTTTGTTATCTGGAAGAACTTCTTTGTCATGATGTGATGAGTCTAAATTAAAGGGACTCTTTTTACGAGTCCCAATTGTCAGAAACCGAGTTCCTTCTGTTTCAGCGGACATGCCACGAAGTGGTTTGGTCTTACTTCTATGAGCTTCGGAACGGAGGATTTGCATATTCCGTCCTGGCACTCGAGGCAGCGCTTTGCAAATCTGCACTCCGCTGGCGGCTCGATTGGAGATGTAATCTCGCCCTTGAGCTTGACTCTCTCTCTTCTGTGTCCGAGTTCCGGAATAGGAATAGCGGAGAGAAGCGCCTGTGTGTACGGGTGGATAGGATCCTCGAAGAGCTCCTCTGCAGGAGCCTTTTCGACTATCTGTCCGAGGTACATGACGGCAATGTCATCGGAGAAATGGTTGACGACGGAGAGGTCATGTGTGATGAAGATGTATGTCAGTCCCAGCTTCTCCTGGAGTTCCTTCAGAAGGTTGAGTATCTGGGCCTGAATAGATACGTCCAGTGCAGATACAGGTTCGTCACAGATGATGAGCTTGGGCTCCATAGCGAGTGCTCTCGCGATTCCGATACGCTGTCTTCTTCCGCCGTCGAGTTCGTGCGGGTACGTATTGATGTACCTTTCTGCAAGTCCGACGGTGTCCATAAGCTCGAGGACCCTGTCCTCTATTGCGTGCTTACCGGTGAGAATCCTGTTCTCCCTGATAGGCTCTGCAATAATCTGGCTCACGGTCTTCTTCGGATCGAGTGATGAGTACGGATCCTGGAAGATAATCTGCATGTCCTTTCTCATATGGCGCATCTCGCCCTTACTGAGCTTCGTGACATCCTTTCCCTCGAAGATCACTTCTCCGCTTGTGGGTTCGATGAGTCTGAGGATTACCCTTCCCGTCGTGCTCTTTCCGCAGCCGGATTCTCCGACAAGACCAAGTGTCTTTCCCCTCTCTATCGTAAAGTTGATGTCATCGACTGCATGGAGCATTCCGCGCGAGGTCTTGAAATATTTCTTAAGGTTTCTTACTTCTAGAATGTTGTCACTCATTTTCTGTTCCTTTCGAGAGTGAAGCCCTCTTCTCTGTCATAGCGCGAACATGCGACGCAGTGTGTGCCGCCGACGTTCTTCAGCTCGGGGATACTCTGGGAGCACTCCGGTGTTGCATAGGAGCAGCGCGGAGCGAATGCACAGCCCTTCGGAAGATCCGTCGGGTCGGGCATCAGGCCGTGAATCGGCTTGAGCTTTGCTGTCCTGTTCTTGATGTTCGGGAGGGAGTTGAAAAGACCTTCCGTGTAGGGGTGTCTCGTCTCTCCGAAGACTTCCTCGAGAGAGCCTTCCTCAACGATGCGTCCGGCATACATGACTGCAACTTCGTCACAGACTTCGGCGACGATGCCGAGGTCGTGGGTGATCATGATCATGGAGGTATTGTACTTCTCCTTGAGCTCATTCATGAGTTCGAGTACCTGTGCCTGGATTGTAACATCGAGAGCAGTTGTCGGTTCGTCGGCGATGAGAAGCTTCGGGTTGCAGGCAAGTGCGATTGCGATGACGACTCTCTGCTTCATTCCGCCGGAGAACTGATGAGGATACTCGTTTGCTCTTCCTCTCGGGATACCGACCATCTCAAGCATGTCACCGGCCTTCTTCATGGCTTCCTCGTGACCTACCTTCTCGTGGATGGCAATGGATTCGGCTATCTGTTCACCTACAGTGAATACAGGGTTGAGCGCAGTCATCGGATCCTGGAAGATCATGGAGATCTCCTTTCCTCTTACCTGTTCGAGTTCCGAGGGGGAGATGTCACGCACATCCCTGCCGTTGATTTCGAGTCTCTTGCACTCGACGACTCCAGGCGGGTCCGGAACAAGGCGAAGCATTGCCAGGGCCGTGGTGGTCTTTCCTGCCCCTGTCTCACCGACAAGGCCGAGTGTTCTCTTGTAACCGAGTTTGAGGTTTATTCCGTTGACGGCATAGACGATGCCGTCTTCCGTTTCGAATCTGACGCGGAGGTCTTCTATGTTGAGTATTTCCTTGTTTTCCATATTTTCCTCCTTATCTCTTGAGTTTCGGGTCGAGTGCGTCTCTCAGTCCATCTCCGAGAAGATTGAGCGAGAGTACCGTAATCATGATTGCAATACCCGGGAAGAGTGTCATGTAGCTGTAGTCACGGATGTAGAGTCTTCCGGCCGAAAGCATGCTTCCCCATTCGGGAGCCGGAGCAGGAACACCGAGACCGAGGAACGAGAGCTGCGCTGCGGAGATGATTGCCGAGCCGACACGGAGAGTAGCCTGTACGATAATCTGGCTGAGACAGTTCGGGATGATGTGCACAAGGACAATCTTCCAGTCGGGCTGGCCGATTGCACGTGCTGCCTCTACGTACTCCTCGCCTCTTACGACGAGAACCGCCGCTCTTGCGACACGCACGAACGGTGCCGTTGATGCGATACCGACTGCTATCATGAGGTTGAGGGTACTCTTTCCCAGTGCCGATACCACGGCTATTGCCATGAGGACTGAGGGAATCGAGGAGAAGATGTCACAGATACGCATGACAACGTTCTCGAAGACGCCTCCGATGTAGCCTGCTGCAGAGCCCAGTATTACACCGACAACGAGGGCAATCATGACAGCGACGACGCCGACTGCGAGCGAGTAGCGCGCACCGTAGACGATGCGGGCGAAGATGTCGCGTCCGAGTTCGTCGGTACCGCAGATGTGCCTTGCCGACGGCCACTGCATTCTTTCCCTGACATTCATGCCGATGACATCCGTGTCATAGTCATAGATGACCGGTGCAAGAAGTGCGCCGATGATGATTATGATGAGAAGCGCAAGTCCTATGAGAGCACCCTTGTTGCGCCTGAGCTGGCGCCATGCAAGAGCCATGGTGCTTCTCTTCTTGTAGATTTTCGATGCTCTTTCTTTTGTTTCTGCCATTATTTTCCCCCTTACTTCGTGTACTGTGCCTTGATACGGGGATCGACGTAGGCATAGACGATATCGACAAGGAGGTTGACGATCGTGACGAGCATCGTCGTCATGATCAGGGCTCCCGTGACTGTCGGTATATCTCTCTGGTCGATTGCGTCAACAACAAGTCTTCCTACTCCCGGCCATGCAAATACGGTCTCTGCAAGAACGGAGCCGCCGAGGACGTTCGAGAACTGGACACCGAAGATCGTGATGATCGGGATAAGTGCGTTTCTGAGGGCATGATGCATGACGACCTTTCTCTCGGAGACACCCTTTGCCCTGGCTGTGCGGAGATAGTCCTGTCTCAGGACATCAAGCATACTCGAACGTGTGGTTCGGGTAAGGAGTGCCGCAAGTCCCACACCTACCGTTACAGCAGGAAGAACAACGCTGAGCGCGCCTTCGCTTCCGCCGGAGGGGAACCAGCCGAGTTTGAGGGAGAAAAGAAGCATCAGCAGAAGTCCAAGCCAGAAGTTCGGCATCGAGAGACCGACGAGGGCAAGAATCATTGCTATCGTGTCCTTCCAGGAGTTCTGGTTGACAGCGGCGATGATTCCGAGCGGTACGGACATCAGGATGGCAACGACCATTGCGAGGGATGCCAGGCGGAGGGTATTCGGAAGCCTCTGGAGATAGAGCTTCATTACATCCATCTGGCTTATGTAGCTTGTACCGAGATTGCCTCTCAGGAGTTTTCCAATATAACGGAAATACCGTTCGATGAGGGAGCCGTTGAGGCCCATCTCCTCACGGAGGGCATCAAGCTCCTCCTCGGTGGCATCGGGGCCCGCGACCGAATAGACAGGGTCGCCCTCAGCCACGCTCATTATGGCGAAGATGATGAATGCGACACCGAGGAGTACCGGAATGAGCATTATCAGACGCTTGATTATGTAGCGGTGCATATTTTCTCCTTATGCAGATAATATGAAACGCAGAGTACCTCCTGGTACCCTGCG
This sequence comes from Sphaerochaetaceae bacterium, assembly GCA_963626615.1. Taxonomy (GTDB): domain Bacteria; phylum Spirochaetota; class Spirochaetia; order Sphaerochaetales; family Sphaerochaetaceae; genus Ornithospirochaeta. The sequence continues at coordinate 537 of CAVFYD010000065.1, read as the reverse complement.
TGCTTTGTCAAATGATTCTAAATCACTCCGGAAGAGCGATGTATCTGAAGTCGTGCTTTGCATCCGGCTTCCAGACTGCACCTGCAAGACCCTTCTTGACACCGATGTTGATGTACGATGTGCAGATCGGGATGAGCGGACATACTTCGTCAAGATAGTTCTCGATTTCATAGTACATCTGCTTTCTTGCCTCTGTGTCTGTCTCGACGAGAGCTGCGTCGACCATTGCGTCATAAACAGCATCCTTCATGTTAGGTCTGTTGGATCCGTTCTTGACTCTGACGCCGTCAGCACCTTCTGTGGAACCGCACTGGTTACGCAGTGTGTAGTCTGTTCCGAGGTCATCCGTGAACTGATAGATGCAGAGTTCGTAGTCGAGAGCCTTATCGTTGAGCTTGCCCTTGAGAGCAGCTGTCTCCATCTCTTCGAGAACGATGTTGATACCGATCTGTGCACATGACTGCTGGAAGATGAGAGCCATGGTCTTCTTGAATTCCTTGTCGACCATGATGTGGAATGTCAGCTCGCCTGGCTTGT
>CAVFYD010000064.1:0-13106 GCA_963626615.1 Sphaerochaetaceae bacterium | reverse complement strand
ACATGAAGATAACGCGACACCTTATCATCTATCAATCTCGGAATATATCCTTTTTTCGTCAAACTCATACAGCCGGCTCCATATTCATTTTATTATGCAAATATACACTTTTCAAGCCGTTCACTATGCACTTTTCAAGCCGTTCACTATACACTTTTCAAGCAATCAACTATGCAGCTTGTACTAGTCCCTCGACAGAAGCACCACAGTCTCCACATGGGAGGAACCGGGGAACATATCCACAGGCTGTATTTCGAGAACACGGTAGGGCGTGAAGCGGGAAAGGTATCTGAGGTCACGCCCGAGAGTCTCGGGATTGCACGATATGTACACGATTCCGTCTGCCTCCATCTTCGAGGCTGCGGCAAGGAACTCCTCAGTCGAGCCCGCGCGTGGAGGGTCGAGGAATATGATGTCGAACTTCTCTCCCCTCTTCTTCGCCTCCTTGAGGTACTTCGAGGCATCCTCGTTGACGAAGACGGCATTCTCTATGGCATTGTTGACTGCATTCTTTTCTGCATCCTTCACTGCCTTCGGATTCGATTCGACTCCGGTGACGCTCAAGACGCCGTATGTGGAGGCAATAAGCCCGATTGTTCCCGTTCCGCAGTAGGCGTCGAGAACCCTGTCACCTTTCTGAAGGCGTGCGAACTTCATCGCAGTACGGTAGAGAATCTCCGTCTGCTCAGGGTTCGTCTGAAAGAAGCTCTTCGCGCTTATGACAAAGTCAAGACCGCATATTCTCTCCGTTATGTATCCCTTACCGTATAGGAGAATCTCCTCGTCTTCCTCCTCCACGACCATGTTCGTGTCCCTGCCGTTGATGATCTGCACAACGGAAGTGACGAAGCTGTTCTTCTGGTGAAGTGCGGAGACAAAGTCAGCCTTGTGTTCAAAGTCCCTCTTTGCTGTCACGATGGCCACAAGGGCCTCTCCTGTGGAGCGGCTGACTCTGATGAGAATATGTCTGAGGTCCCCTCTTCTCATATCCTCATCATAAGGCGCTATATGAAAGCGCTGCGCCATCTGCCGTACCGTCTGCAGCACGGCTGTAGCCTTCCCGTCCTCCAGTGAGCAGGAACGGATAGGGATGAGCTTGTGGCTTCCGCGTCGGTACTGACCGGTGATGAAGGAGCCGTCCCTGTCAAGGCCGCAGACAGCCTGGACCTTCGTCCTGAAATGAGTGAGATTCTCGGCCGGAATAATCTCATTCACGCGGCCGAAGCGGGAGCAGTACTTTCTGACAGTCTCCTCCTTGAACACGAGTTCCGTCTGATAGCTTTCATTGACATAGTCGCAGCCGCCGCATTTTCCGTAAAGCGGACACCACCTCTTCTCTCTCATTTTCTCAATCCTCCAGGGAAGCGAACTGCGAAAGGTAGAGCTTACGGTATTCGCCGTTCCCGATTCTCATCAGTTCGTCATGCGTTCCCTTCTCCATTATGGTCTTGTTGCCGACAACAAAGATCTCGTCGGCATTTCTTATAGTCGAAAGCCTGTGCGCCACTATGAAGGACGTTCTGCCCTTCATGAGAACCTTGAGTCCTTCCTGTACCATCATTTCCGTACGTGTATCGACATTGCTCGTCGCTTCGTCGAGAACAAGAACCTTCGGAGAGGCGATAAGCGTGCGCGCAAGTGCAACGAGCTGTTTCTGTCCCGAAGAAAGCGCGGCATCCTTTACGAGGGTGTCATAGCCGTGAGGAAGGGACTCGATGAGGGAGGTGAGATTGAGCTCCGCAATACGCGCCTTCATCTCCTCCTCGCTCACTTCCCTGCCGTAGAGAAGGTTCTCCCGGATGGTGCCGCTGAAGAGGACAGAGTCCTGCGGCATGACCGCAACGGTCTCCCTGAGGCTTTTGAATGTCGCCTTCCCGACATTCTGGCCGTCAATCAGGACTTCTCCATTCACGGGGTCGTAGAACCGGGCAAGGAGATTGATTATCGTGGTCTTACCCGCTCCCGTGGGGCCCACGAGGGCGATTGTCTCCCCGCCTTTCGTGGAGAAGGAGAGGTTTTCGATGACGTTGGTCTCCTCTTCGTCGGGGTATGAGAACGTGACGTTCCTGAATTCCACGTCGCCCTTGTCGGCCTTGAGAGCCACGGCATCCTCATCCTCCGTTATGTCGCTTTTCTCGTCCATCATCTCGAAGACTCTCGCCGCCGCCGTCATGTTGTTGATGAGGGTGTTATAGAGGGAGGCAAGACTTCTGATAGGCTGCCAGAAATACCCGATATACGTAATGAAGGCAAGAATCTCACCCACAGTGCATTCTCCCTCCGGAAGCCAGCAGACGGCACAGAGGAGGAGGAACACGTACCCGATAGCCTGACTCAGGTTGATTATTATGCCGAAGGAATCGGAGCGCTTTATGGCCTTCACCCAGCTCGAATAGCACTCCTTGAGGAGTCTTGTGCACTCCTTCTCGGTCTCCATCTCTGCCCCGAATGACTGTATTGCCCTGATTCCCGAATAGTCCTCATGGACGAAGGATGTGAAGTTGCTCTCCTTCTTTCTGAAGGTCTCCCAGTTATGGTAGCCCTTTATCACGATGAGGTATGTGCTCGTCACGAGGAACGGGATGATTATGAACGACGCCAGTGCCAGAATGGGATTCATCACGACCATGATCACCATTATCGAGATGAGGAACACGAATGAGGGGATGAGCGAACTCGTGAGGCTCTTTGTAATCTCCTTGAGCTTGTCACAGTCGTTGATTACACGCGTGATTATTCTCCCCGAGGGACGGGAGTCGAAGAACCCCAGGGGAAGGGAAAGTATGTTACGGTATGTATCGGTACGTGCACGGTAGACGATATCGTTGGCCATGCGGTTCGTCATGCGGTCACGGATTATCACAGTGATTCCCCAGAATGCTGAGAGAGCGATGGCTGTCGAAACCGTAATCAGAAGGCCTCTCATGTCACCTGAGGCAATGTTCACATCGACTGCCTTCTCCGTGAAAATCGGAACAAGCGTCTTGCTGAATGACCCCGCCACTGCGAGAAGGGAGATGAATATGACCTTACCCCTGTAGTCCGAGCAGTAGTGAAGAATACGGCGGATGGTCTCCATCTTTCCGACGGAAGAGTTGTTTTCGTCCTTTCTGTAATTCTGTCTCATGCCTTCTCTCCTTCTTCGGGGTACTGCGAGATGTATGTCTCCCAGTAGAGTCCCTTCGCCGCGAGAAGCTGAGAATGGGTGCCGCGCTCTGCCACTGCACCGTTTTCGAGAACGATTATCTCGTCCGCACTCTTCACTGCAGATATCCTGTGAGCCGTGATGAGAAGGCTGCGCTTTCCTTCCTTTCTTATCGTATGTTCAATCTCCCTCTCCGTTTCCATGTCGAGGGCCGATGTCGCATCGTCAAGAATGAGAAGCTGGTTGTTCCTCATGAATGCACGTGCGATGCTGAGTCTCTGTTTCTGACCGCCCGAGAGCCCCACACCGCGCTCCCCGATTACGGTATCCCAGCCGTTCTCGAGTTTCTCGATGAAGGATGAAGCCTCTGCGCTTTTTGCAGCCGCCTTCACTTCCTCCTCGTCGTAGCATTCCCTGTGTCCCAGGGCTATGTTGTTTCTGACAGTGTCGGAGAAGAGGAAGACATCCTGAGTGACGATTGACGAGAAACCGCGGGATGAGGAGAGAGTCATTTCTCTCATATCGACGCCGTTGATTGTCACCCTGCCCTCCGTAGGATCGATAAAGCGTACGGCAAGGGATGTCACAAGACTCTTTCCCGATCCCGATGCGCCCATGACGGCGACGGTCTTTCCCGGTTCTATCGTGAAAGACACATCCTTTAAAAGGTCTTTTTCTCCTGCGGAGAACGAGACATGCTCGAAAACCATCGTGCCGCTGTGCGTGTCGACACTTCTCTCTCCGTCCTTAATCCGGGGTTCATTCTCCATTATGGTCTTCACCTTTCTCCATCCGGCACGTGCATTGGAGATTTCGATGAAGAGCCAGCCCACTTCCATCATCGGCCAGCTGAGCTCGTTGGTGTACTGGATGGCTGCAGTGAGTTCCCCGAGCGTCAGGCGCCCCTCTATGACTTCGATTCCCCCGATGAGAATCGTGAGGGGAACCATCATCAGGGCAATCACACTCTCGGGTGTACACCAGTGCACCCAGAGAAAATCAAATGCACGGCTGAGAGAACAGAATGCCTTCGCTTCTTTTCTGAAACGCATATTCTCCCTGTCCTCCCGGCCGAATGACTTCACGGTCCTTATTCCCATGATGGCCTCGGATGCGGCCTGGTTGAGGTCTGCACGCTTGTCGGAGATGGCGTCCGAGAGCCTGTCCCCCTTCTTCTCGCTGCAAAAAGCGAGGAAGGCGATGACCGGAAGACAGACGAGAGGCACCATTGCGCACCTGAAAGACACTCTCATCAGAGCTGAGAACTGCGAGAGAACGAGAGCAACGAGCTCCAGAAGGAAGAGGCCGCAGAAGCCGAATATGAAGCCGATTGACTCTGTGTCGGATGTCGTGCGGCTCATGATGTCGGCAGGAGTGCGCTCCTGAAAGAACGAACCGTCCTTGACTGAGACGGAGACGAAGACGTCGTGCCTCAGAGCGCAGCACACGCTTCGTGATATGGAGTCGGAGGTGACCTCCTGGATATAGCCCACCACTCCCGGCAGGGCATAGAAGAGTGCCATGGCTGAAAGAAGAGGGAGAAACACGGAGTAGTTCCTCTCACCTATGACGAGATCGACTATGCGTGACAGCAGCGTCGGCGCTATGACTCTCGATACTGTCGATAAGGCAATCATCGAGAGTGCGAGTATGTATCTCTTTGTATTTTTTCTGGCATATCCCAGTAAACTTACCTTTTTCAATTTTTCCTCCCGGAAAAAGGCCGCAAGAGGCCGTAAAGCGAAAAACAGATTCTATGTGCTCTTTATGCCGTCAGATCAGGGCAGCAACAGAAGCAAGGCTGCCTTCATTATCTGTGATTTTTCTGCTCATCTTTACCTTTCCTCCTGTTTATGGGACGCATAATTATTTAGCATATCGGGAAAGTATTATCAACAGAAGAAGGGACCGAAGCCATCCGGGAGCAGAAGAAAACGCAAAGTTGATGAAAAAAAATCTCACAATCCGTTTCAACTAGCGGTACAATGGAAGCGGAGGCAAAAATGAAGAAGATAATCACCATAGGCCGTGAATTCGGTTCCGGCGGAAGGGAAATTGCAAGAAGACTCGCCGACGAACTCGGCTACGCATACTACGACAACGAAATCATGACAGAGATAGCTAAGAGAACGGATCTGTGCGAGAACTACATAGCATCCGTCATCGAGAAATCCCCGACGGCAAACTATCCCATACACATAGCACGCTCGTTCCATCCCATAGTCACCCCGCTCATGGACCAGACGAACAAGATCTGCCAGCAGCAGACTGCAATAATCAAGGAAATCGGGGAGAAAGGCGACTGCATAATCGTCGGAAGATGTGCAGACTACATTCTCAGGGACTACAACCCGATCAGAATCTTCGTCTATGCCGAGATGAATGAGAAGATAAAGAGGTGCAGAGAGAAGGACAAGGACGTCGAGAGCCTCACTGACAGGGAAATCGAGAAGCAGATCAAGGCCATCGACAGGAACCGCAAGAAATACTACGACTTCTACACAGGTCAGGAATGGGGAAAGAGGATCAACTACGATATTCTCGTCAACACGACAAGAATCCCGGTCAGGAACATAGTCACGGAACTTGCTGCCCTCATCAGAGGCATAAAATAGCCGGTACTGTTTCATGCCGGCTCTTTTCTGATATATTCTCCATATGGACGACAAGAAGAAACAGAAGCAGAAGAAGCTTGTAAGGAAGCCCAGCGCATTTCTCTACTGGGTTGTAGTCGGTATATACCGTCTGATAATAAGGGTGAAGTTCAACCTGCATCATCACGGAGTGAAACCACACGGCCCCGCACTGATTCTCTCTAACCACACATCGAACCAGGACTACAAGCTTCTCGCATCCTCCCTCTGGCCGCGGCGCATAACATTCGTCGGAACATATCACTGGTTCACGTTCAAGAAACTCAATTTCTGGCTCAGACACATGGGAGTCATTCCCAAGTACCAGTTCGCCCCTGATATGGCCAGTATGAAGATGATCCGCTATGCCCTCGACAAGAACAACGGCCTTGTGTTCATTGCTCCCGAAGGTACGGTTTATGCTGCGGGAAAGCTGGGATACATCTCCCCCTCCATCGCAAAGACAATAAAGGTGTTCAGAACAGCAGTCTATGCTTCGAGAATCGAGGGTGCAGGACTGGGGAACGCGAAGTGGTCGCTCCACAGTCACAGGGGAAGAACGGACGTCACGACTTCGCTCATCATATCGAAGGAAGAATCGCAGACTCTCACGCTCGACGAGATAATGGAGAGGATCAACACATCCCTCAGCTACGACGACTTCGAATACCAGAAGAAGTACGACGTAAAAGTAAAGGGAGATGATAAGCTCGAGGGCTTCGACACGATGTTCTACAAGTGTCCGTCCTGCGGCGGGGAGTTCACTCTCACCTCTCACGGGAACACCGTCCGATGCGCAGAGTGCGGTGCGGAGGCCACTCTTGACGACACATTCCACTTCACATGGAAGAACAGCAGAGGAAGAAGACCGGATAACTATACTTCCTGGTACAGCTGGCAGCTGGAGGAAATGGAAAAGGAAGCGGAAAAGGAAGACTTCGTTCTTGAAGAGGAAGTCGAATACGGCATCGACAGGCCCGGAGTTGACAACTACGTCAAGGTCGGACGAGGAGTGATGAGGCTTACACACGCAGGCTGGGATTATAAGGGAACGTACGAAGGCGAGGAAATCGAGGAACACGACGACATAGCCGATGTATTTCTTGCAACACTCAAGACAGGACTCCACTTCGAACTGCCGTTCAAGAAGGGACACTGCCGTGTCTACTACCCCGTGAAGAACGGAAAGACAAGCATGAAGTGGCACCTTGCATCCCGTGCACTGACACAGCTGAAAGCAGAAGGCAGGATCTGAGGAGCATGGCAAAAGCGAAGACAATCATCAGGGACATACTGCTGACATCTCTCTTTCTTGCGGGTGCGTACTTTCTGAGTGCGCGCTTCTTCACGCTCGGCATCAGCGAACACATCTCGACAATCTTTGCCTTCGCGGTATTCCTCATTGCCCTTTTCACCTCATCATTCATCTACGGCATAATCGCCTCAGTCCTGAGCGTAATGCTCATAAACTGGGCATACACATTCCCCTACTTCGCATTCGACTTCATCAGGACGAGCAACCTCATTTCCGGTGTCGTCATGCTGATGATATCAATAGTGACGAGCATCATCGTCACGAGCAACAGAGAGCATGAGAGACGGGAGAGGGAAGCCGAAAAGGAGAGCATGAGGGCAAATCTCCTCAGGGCCGTGTCACACGACCTCAGAACCCCGCTCACGACTATAAACAGCGCTTCCTCGCTGCTTCTTGAGAACACCTCCCTCACACCCGAGCAGAAGAACAGGATGGTGAGAAAGATAAAGGATGACTCGGAGTGGCTGAACAGGATGGTCGAGAACCTACTCACCATCACGCGTATCGACAACCAGACGATGAAGATAGAGAAGACAGCGACGATAGTTGACGAACTTGTCGACAGCACTGTCAGCAAGTTCCTCTCACGCCACGGCGACGAGAAAGTCATGGTCAACATCCCCGACGACATCGTCATCGTTCCGATGGATGCCCTTCTCATCGGACAGGTTCTCCTGAACCTTCTCGAGAACGCCGCACTTCACGCAAAAGGACACACGAAGATAATACTTTCGGTCTATACCACACCTGAAAACGCGGTTTTCTGCGTCGAGGATGACGGCTGCGGCATTCCGGAAGCCATGAGAAAGAAAATATTCTCGGGTTATGCGGAGAGAAACAGGGAGACCGAGAGCAGATTCTCGGGCATCGGACTTGCCGTATGTGCAACCATCATCAGCGCACATTCGGGAACGATAGAAGCCGAAAACAGAAAGACTGGGGGTGCGCTTTTCAGGTTCACCCTCGAAAGGGAGAAGGACAATGGCCAATAACCGCTCGAAGATTCTCATAGTCGAAGACGACACCAACATCAGCATGATACTCAGCACGCTGCTCGAGAGCAGCGGCTATCAGATAATCACGGCCGTAAACTGCAGCGAGGGCCTCTCGCTCTTCTCCTCCTACGTCCCCGATCTTGTGATACTGGACCTGGGACTCCCCGACAGAGACGGCACCGAATTCATATCATCAATAAGGAAGGACACCCTCACCCCGATTCTCGTCCTCTCCGCAAGAACGACCGACGGCGACAAGGTGGACGCTCTCGACAGAGGGGCAAACGACTATGTCACAAAGCCTTTCAGCGCACCGGAAATCCTGGCGCGCATCAGAGCGCTGCTGAGAAACAACCAGCACCGTGCGGACAGCGGGAAGCTCCCGGGAGGACAGTTCACATCCGGCGATGTCACGATAAACTACGACGCCAGACGCGTCTTTTTACGCGGCGAGGAGATAAAGCTCACCCAGACAGAGTACAACATCATCGCATTCCTCAGCGAGAAGCCGGGAAAGATGATGACATACCTCTCCATCATAAAGGGGGTCTGGGGACAGAGCGATGAAGGAAGCATCAAGAAACTCCAGGTCAACATGGCGAACATCAGGAAGAAATTCGGCGTCAAGGTCGGCGAGGACTGGTGCATAGCAAATGAACTCGGAGTCGGCTACCGCTTCAATATCTGATTCTTAACTGTCTCTTATCCAGGAGTCCCTTATACTGAATTAATCGGAAAAAGGGGCTTGAATGAAAGAATACTATTCACTATCGGCGGAGGATGTAATTGCAGAACAGAAGACCTCTTCGGAGGGACTGACGGGAAAGGAAGCGGCAGAAAGACTTGAGAAATACGGTCCTAACAGACTCAGGGAAGAGAAGAAACCTTCCCTGGTGAAGCGTTTTCTTGACCAGCTGAAGGACCCGATGCTTCTCATCCTCCTTGCGGCAGCTGCAGTAAGTGCCGTCACGGGTATGGCAAGCGGGGAACAACAGTGGACGGAAGTCATCATCATCGTTGCAGTCGTACTTCTCAATGCGATTCTCGGTGTAATCCAGGAAAGCAAAGCGGAAGCGGCAATCGAGGCACTCCAGACGATGACGGCGGCGAAGTGCAAGGTTCTGAGGGACAGGAGGCACAGCGTCCTCCACTCCTCTGACCTCGTTCCGGGAGATATAGTCATACTCGAAGCGGGAGACGCGGTTCCCGCTGACGGCAGAATAATCGAAAGCGCTTCGCTCAAGATCGAGGAAGCTGCCCTTACGGGAGAATCGGTACCGGTCAGCAAGACAGCATCCCTCATCTCTGCACAGGACAACACAATCGTTCCGCTCGGCGACAGGAAGAACATGTGCTACATGGGCTCCACCGTAGTATACGGAAGAGGAAAGGCCGTAATAACGGCAACAGGCATGGAAACGGAGATGGGCCGCATCGCGGGTGCCCTTTCATCTGCGGCGGCAGAGGAAACTCCTCTCCAGAAGAAACTTAACGAACTCGGAACAATGCTCTCGAAGATGGTTCTTGTAATCTGTGTCTTCATCTTCGTCTTCAATCTCTTCATGGCAAGGGGTGAGCTCACACAGAGCGGACATGCAGTCTCCGTAATACTCAGCACATTCATGGTGGCGGTATCTCTCGCGGTGGCGGCAATACCGGAGGGACTTGCGACTGTCGTCACGGTCGTTCTCTCCATCGGAGTGACGAAAATGAGCCGTCACAATGCCGTAATAAGAAAGCTCACGGCAGTCGAGACACTCGGGTGCACAGAAGTAATCTGCTCCGATAAGACCGGAACCCTGACGCAGAACAGGATGACCGTCGTCGACTACACCGGGGACAGACTGAGCGTTGCCAAGGCTATGGCACTCTGCTCTGACGCAGTTCTTGGCAGTGGCGACAGGGCCGAGGGCGAGCCGACAGAATGCGCCCTTGTAAACTTCGCATTTTCTGCAGGTCTCAGGAAGAATGACCTTGAAAATAAGGAACCTCGCATCGATGAAGCGCCCTTTGACTCCGGACGCAAGATGATGAGCACAGTCCACCGAACACAGGACGGTTTTGTACAGTACACCAAGGGGGGACCCGATGTGGTTCTCCCCCGGTGTACGTGCATTCTTGAAAACGGAGCTGTCGTTCCTCTCACCGATGAAAAGAGAAAGGAAATCGAAGAGGACAACAGACGGATGGCAGGAAAGGCTCTGAGAGTCCTTGCAGCAGCAGAACGGGAATGGAAGGAGAAGCCTGAGAGCAACGACCCGTCATTTCTCGAGAAGGACCTTGTATTCCTAGGTCTCTGCGGCATGATCGATCCGGTCAGGCCGGAAGTCAAGGCAGCAATCGACGAATGCAGAACGGCCGGGATAAGACCTGTCATGATTACCGGTGACCATAAGGACACGGCAGTAGCCATCGCAAAGGAGCTCGGAATAATAAAGAGCGGGGACGAGGCCATCACAGGTGCCGAAATCGAGGGAATGTCGGATGATGAGCTTGCATCCCGCATAAAGCGCTACGGCGTCTACGCCCGCGTGCAGCCCGAGCACAAGACGAGAATCGTCAATGCCTGGAAGAAGAACGGATCAATAACGGCAATGACAGGAGACGGCGTCAACGACGCACCGTCAATCAAGAGTGCTGACATAGGAGTCGGAATGGGAATCACGGGAACGGACGTTACGAAGAACGTGGCGGACATGGTTCTTGCTGACGACAACTTCGCAACAATAGTGTCAGCCGTGGGAGAAGGGCGAAGGATCTACGATAATATCAGAAAGGCAATCCAGTTCCTCCTGGGCTCCAACATGAGCGAGGTTCTCGGAGTATTCACTTCCACTATCCTCGGCTTCACTCTCCTCAATCCTGTACATCTTCTCTTCATCAACCTCGTGACGGACTGCTTCCCTGCCCTCGCACTCGGCCTTGAAGAAGCTGAGGATGACACAATGAAGAGACCCCCGCGGTCCTCGAGTGACGGTATCTTCGCAGGAGGACTCCTCGGGGACATCATCTACCAGGGAATACTCGTGACAGCACTTACGATAATTTCCTACATTATCGGGAATTCGCTTCAGACAGGACACTTTGCCCTTCCTCACGGAAGCAGCGAACACGGAATGACGATGGCCTTCCTCACGATGAGCATGTGCGAAATCTTCCACGCATTCAACATGAGAAGCCAGAGAAAGAGCATCTTCACGCTCAAGAGCCACAACAAGGTACTCTGGGGAGCAATGGCAGGTTCACTTGTACTTACCACAGCCGTCCTCGAAATACCTCCCGTCGCCGCGGCATTCGGCTTCACATCCATCGGCTTTACGGAATACGCGATAGCGCTCATCCTCGCCGTTCTCGTAATACCGATTGTCGAAATCGTGAAACTCGTACAGCGAAAGACAGCAAAGAAGTAACCTCAATCCACCGGCAGTCAAAGCCGGTGGATTTATTCTGAAGATGTTTCTTTCATTACCTGAGTCTTGAACATATTCATCAGGACAGGTGAAATGAATCATCTTCACTGTACAGGTCTGACGGGAAAGAGTACCGGAAAATGTTCAGAGGCCCCTCAGAAAGCCGGAAAACCGCCACTGACAGGAACTTCTTTCGCCATAATAGATTCCCCTGACGTTCTGGCTGAAGCGTCAGAAACAGAGAATGATCTGAAAGGGTTTCAGGGATGCTTCTCATACCTTCAGTTTCTCGGCCGCAACAAGGCATCTCTTCCTGAAGAATGCAATTCCGTACAGCCGGATATCACATCTGCCGTCATCAATGAGAGCCGAAGCATACCTTTTGTCATGTATCTGTCTGAGAGCTTCCCTGCATCCTGACTCAAGCCGGGTTACCTTATCAACGCTCTTGATTTCGATGACGATTCCCTCGTCGGGATTCTGCGGCCTTACGATGATATCCGGCAGTCCGTCTCCAGATTCACGCTCAGAGCTTACTCCCCACTCGCTGTTTCCGAGAAGAATACCCGTAAGGAAGGCATGATAGTATTTTTCCTTCTCCTTCTCCGGTCCCCTGATATCAAAGACGCTTATCGTGCGCGAGAGAAAGCCGTTGAGGATTTCCTCTATCTTTTCCCTCTCTCCCTCTCTCAATGCTTTCCAGAGAGGAGCGAGAGTTTTTCCTTCACTGCGGACCTTAGCCTTGAACCACTCCCTTATCTGGCTTCTGTAGACTTCCCTTACCTCTTCATTCGGGATACGGAGAGTGTAGATACCACCCTCCGGCTTACCCACAAGTGTAAGATAACCTGTGGTGAAAAGAACACTCCAGAGGTTATCGATGGTATTGTCGAGTTCTCCGTATGTCAGTTCGAGGTGGATTTCCTTTTCGATTGTCCCTCCGGAAAGCAGAATCTCGATTTCATCCCTCGTCGACTGATCCGCCTTGTCTATGAAACGCCTGACAAGACCGTTGCCGCTTGAATTGATCCAGTACGCCTCAGGAGACGCATCACTCTCATGAAGGAGTCTGTCAACATGGTTGATCACATCCCACGGGCAGTAGATGTCAGCATTACCGAACCTGTAGCCGTCATACCACTTCTTCAACAGCGACATATGTGACTGAAGATTGTAGCAGTCAAGCATGGACTTCACTTCACTCTCCGTAAAACCGAATCCTTCGTCAAACTGGTCGTCGATAATCGAAATGACATTGAAGTTGTTGATTCCCGTGAAAATGCTCTCCTCTCTCACCCTCAGACATCCCGTAAGAACAGCAAACTCAAGATACTCATTAGTCTTGAACGCCTCGCCGAAAAGCCCCCTTATCAATGAAACCATCTCATCGTAGTAGCCGTTCTGGAAAGCCTTGTCGAGCGGAACATCGTACTCGTCAATGAGAATGATGACCTTCCGGCCATAGTGCTTATACAGAAGTTCAGAGAGAGTCTTCAGTGAAGATATGAGAACCGACCTCTCAAGAACATATGCACCGTTCTCCATGTGAACAAGAGAAGCATAACCGGATTTGTCACGCTCACTCAGCTTTTCGCTGTTTTCAAGAAA
>CAVFYD010000063.1:0-13609 GCA_963626615.1 Sphaerochaetaceae bacterium | reverse complement strand
CCTATGTGGAAGAGAGTCTTCCTGTCAAGAATCATGAATCTGTCATGGAACTCTGTCGTGTACTGTACAGTAAGTCCTCTGTACTGATTGTTGAAGTCTCTGATTTCGGATGGTGTCAGCTTCGAGTGACACTCCTGAGTGTAGATTTCAACCGTGACATCAGTTTTCTTCTTCGAGAGCAGATCAAGCGAGGCCGTATCTGTGTAGCCGTCGATGAGGATGATGTCTTTCTCTGCAGTTCGTATGATGTCGGCAATACAGGAAAAGGCATCGTACATCTGTCCCCGGAAGAACAGTATGGCCTTCTTCTGTTTCGGTTCCTCGAGCTGTTTCAGGACCTGGCCTATCGCCTTGTCGTGCTCAAGAAGTTTCAAATCTATCCTCGTCAGATGTTCTGACAACAGCTCATGCTCCGCAATATAACGCCGGAGGGCAATGAATTCTCTGATGATTCTTACGCTGACTTCCATTGCAATATCACTTCGGAGAAGAGAAGCAAGCATTGTGACTCCATGTTCTGTGAATACATAGGGAAGTTTTCGAGTACCTCCCCAGCTGTCTACACTTGATATCACAGATTGTGATTTCAAGATTTGAAGCTCCGAATGCGTAATCTGAAAGCAGAAATCTTCGGGAAATCGTTTCAGGTTTCTTTTGACAGCCTGGTTCAAAGACCTTGTTTAGACCTTAAATATCTCAGCAAGATCCGAGTCCAGCATGACCTGTACGCCCCGGATTGTGTATATTCTCGAGCGGATATCTTCAGATGTGTTTACTGTAGGTAAAGAGTAGTTGTCTGCTGCCACAATATAAAGTTAGCATGGAATTATAGGAAGAAGAAAGAAATCTGATATGCCAATGTTGAAAGGAGTAAAATTATCTCCGGAAGACAAACAGAGAAAGCAAGAATACTTCAACAAGTATAGAGCCCTTCTTCAACCGTTCATCGTCCAGGCCCCAGCCCTTGATGGTGTAATCCTTAATAATGACATCTGCCCATTTTTCTAAATTGCACTGCACTTTCATTGTTGACCTTGAAGCCAACGGCAGTAATTGCCTGAATGCTGTAATGATTCGTCTGATAGCACTTTCCGTCAGTTGCTGTTATTAAGTATTTCTTAACAACTTATTCTTCAACCAATTCACCATTATCAAAAAACTTTTTTAACCTCAGTTTTCTGCTTACTCAGCATCCAGGCCGATGTTGATAAAACTCTTTGCCGTGTTTTCTTTTCGACTAAGGAGTGCAACACTCTCTATGTGATGAGTTCCGTAGTAGGCATCGTAGACGGAGACCTCTTCGACTCTGTGAGTTGTGAAAAGAGCAATGTCACGGCACATCGTCACAGGGTCGCAGGAAACGTAAATTACCCTCTCTGGGTTCCATTTTCCTATCATGTCGATTACTGCCCTGTCGAGGCCGGTGCGCGGAGGATCCACGATAACTGTATCTACATGTGTCTTCGGCCCCTTCGTCACCCACTTCGCGCAGTCATCTGTATAGGAGAGTGCCTCCGGAGCATTCTTTTTCGCAAGGGAGAGGCATTTCTTCTCCCTTTCCACGGCCCAGACAGTCTTATCAGTATTGTTGAAGAGAGCGGAGAATGTACCCACTCCGCTGTAGAGGTCCATCACCGTATCTCCGACGGTGTGGGATTTTACGTAATCAAGAATCTTCGTGAATACTCCGGGATTGGACTGGAAGAAGACATTTGCTGAAACATGGTACTCCGTGTCGCCGAGCGTTATCCTGACACTTCTGTCCCCATAGGAGAGACAATCGTCTCCGCAGAAAACGGGAACTTCTACAAGCCCCGTGTCACGGTTGACCCTGTTCTCGAACATGAGAGAACGCGCCTCTTTGAAGAGTGTTCCCTTATCCTCCTCAAGGAGTGCGTTTATCCTGTCGTCAAGAAGCGGACAGTGCCTTACCCTTACAAGCTTTGAGGACTCCCGCTCAAGAAATCCCGCTTCTCCTGTCTTCGGATTGACGTGGATTCTCGCTCTTTTCCTGTAACCTTTTATCTCTCCGTATACGGGAGGAAGGAACGGAGGAAGGGTCTCTATGGCTCCAAGCCTCAGGAGATTGTCCTTTACGATATCACATTTGAGGGATGCGGAATCGGATGGAGAGACAGTCTGGAAATCACAGCCCCCACACTTTCCGTAGAGGGGACAGAGCGGCTTTATACGGAGCTGTGACGGCATGATAACCTCTGTCACCTCTCCCTCGATGACCCCTTTTCTCTCCCTCTTTATCCTGTATTCCACCTCCTCGCCGGGAAGTGTGTCCGGAATGAGAACGGTTCTCCCGCCATCATATCCCATTCCCCTGGCGGAGGAGATCAGCTTTTCAATCTTCAGAGCCATTCTTTGAGTTTCTCGGCATATTCTCCGATCAGACGGATTCCCTTCATCCAGAATTCCTTGTCCTCGATATCACAGCCGGCAGCTCTGGCAACTTCTTCAGCAGAGAAGCGTCCTGTCATCGAGAGAACCTTCTTATAGTGTGCCGGGAAATCGGGAACACTGTCCTTCGAAGCATAGAGGCCGAGAGCGAAAAGCTGACCGAATGCATAGGGGTAGTTATAGAAGGAGAAGCCTTCAGAGTAGTAGTGTCCCTTGACAGCCCACATGTACGGATGTTTGATTCCTACTGCATCGCCGTATGTGTCGTCCTGTGCCTTCGTCATCAGGCGGCAGAACTCGGATGGTGTGACATCTCCCTCCTTTCTCGCCTCGAATGCGCTTCTCTCGAAGTAGAATCGTGAGAGTATGTCGATGCATACAGCACATGCCGATGCGACGAATGCCTCTATGATACCGAGCTTTTCATCGTGAGAGGCAGTCTTCAGTACTTCCTGGAAGATTGTAGTCTCACCGAAGATGGAGGCAGTCTCCGCAAGCGTCATCGGATAATTCTTCTGACTCATCGGATAGTCTTTCACGACAGAATCGTGATAGGCATGTCCGAGTTCGTGTGCAAGCGTGGAGACAGAGTCGTATGACCCTTCCCAGTTCATCATCACCCTGCTTTCCTTTTGGAGCGGGAATGAAATGTCGTACGCACCGCCGATCTTTCCCTCGTGGGACTCCGGATCAACCCAGTTATGGTCGAATGCGTTCCTTATGAATGCACCGACCTCTGGAGAGAAGGATGTATAGCAGTCGGTGACGAGTTTCTTCGCCTCGTCCCATGTGTAGCTCATGCTCACCTTTCCCACCGGTGCCGTTATGTCGTACCAGTCGAGCTTCTCGAGTCCCAGGAGTTTTGCCTTCGTATTGAGGTAGTCGCGGAACATTTCGCGCGAATCCTCAAGGGCCGAGATGAGGGCATCAAGAGTCTTGTGGGTGATTCTCGAATAGAAGAGGGAACGGTCGATGGGATCCTTCCAGCCTCTTCTCTTCTCGAGAAGAAGTGCCGTCCCCTTGACGCCGTTGAGGGCTGCGGCGATGGCAATCTCGTTGTCCTTCAATATCTTCACTTCCCTCTCGAATGCGTCCTTTCTCACACTTCTGTCGGAAGATGACTGCATGCCCCTGAGCTGTGTCAGGGTCTTGCCGTTGTCCTTGATGGAAGCCGTGACCGTCTCATGGAGCTTTCCCCAGCTAGTCGAGGAGACAGTGAGCATCTCGTTTGCAAGATTCTCCTCCTCGAGGCTCATCATGTGACTTCTGCTGATTTCAGCTTCCTTCAGAAAGAGTGCATAATCCCTCAGCGCAGGATCATCGAATTCGTCCTTTCTCTCTGCAACGTAGTATGAGAATACGGTGTCGGCATCGCTTGCGGCAGTCTGGGCATTGTCGGCCTTCGAATATGCGGCAAGAACCTTCTGGTCATCCGTTGCGACAGAGAATGACGTGTAGCTGTATGCTCCGACGTTCACGGT
Organism: Sphaerochaetaceae bacterium; assembly: GCA_963626615.1. GTDB lineage: Bacteria > Spirochaetota > Spirochaetia > Sphaerochaetales > Sphaerochaetaceae > Ornithospirochaeta. The sequence goes on along the minus strand of CAVFYD010000063.1, from coordinate 9,719 downwards.
AAGTGCCATGAGAGAGTCACGGAGCTTCAAAAGGTCGATGAGAGGAACGGACTTATCCCGGCTCTTCTCCTTGAGAAGTTTCGAAAGAGCGTAGATACGCTCAACGTCGTCATTGAACTCTTTACTGTCAACCGATGGATATATGGACTCGAGGTCCCATGATGGTAGTTTTGTTTCTTTCATGTAACAAGTCTACAATCTTTATCTCTCTTTTTGAAGTCTCGGACGGACGAATCACTTTTTCTCCCGATGAGGAAAGTAGAACTATATGGAACAGGTACGAAATGAACTTTTCCTGCAATATGACCTCAATCATCAGTATCAAAACATCTCTTTAATTCAAAAGAAAATATTTTCAGGAAAGCGTGAAAACAAACCGTAAAGAAGATATAGTTCTACCGGATTGCCGTTCAGAGCGTAATTTTCTGATTGCACCCCAGTAAATCAGCATCCTCATCTGTGTGTGACACGACAACAACCGTCCTTCCTTCAGTCTTCTCCCTGATGAGGGCTGCAACCGTCTTCTTCGTCTCGCCGTCCAGTCCCGAGAACGGTTCATCGAGGAGGTAGACGTCACTTTCAAGAAGTAAGAGGCGTATGATGCTCACCCTTCTTTTCATTCCTCCGGATAGAGACGAGACAATGCTCTTCTCCTCCCCTTTAAGACCGACTCTTTCAAGAAGGTATAAGGCCTGGGCCTTGTCATCTGTTACAAGAAGAAGATTCGAAAGAACACTCATGTTCTCCACAAGTCTGTCCTCCTGGAAGAGCATGACGGTCTTCCCCGCTTCAACCGTACCCTCATAATCTCTGTCCAGCCCTGCAATCATTCTGAGGAGAGTGGTCTTTCCCCTTCCGCTTTCACCTGTTATGAAGAGAGAAGACGGAGAGGGAACAGATAGCGAGAAGGATGAGAAGATAAGCTTGTCGCCGAATCTCTTTTCCCTTATTTCCATCTTCATTTCAGAACCCTCCTTTCGGTAACATCAAGAAGAAAAAGCGTCACCTTCTCGAAGAGCGATGAGAGAATGACTATCACGATAGTCCAGGCAAAAAGATCAGCGGTGAGAAGATAGACCTTCGATTCGTAGAGCGAGGAGCCTACCGATGAGGACGGAAGGCCGATAACCTCTGCAGCAATCGCGCTCTTCCAGGCAAGTCCAACTGCGTTTCTCACCCCTGTTCTGACGTACGGGAAGAGAGATGGAATGTAGATGTATCTTATCTTCTTGTGCAGAGCAACCGAATAGTTCGATGCCATTTCCAGTAACAGCGCTGATGTATCCTTCATCCCCGAAAGAACGGAGGAATAGATTATCGGGAAGACCATCAGGAAAGAGACGACGACGGAGAGGTTCCGGCTTTTCACCCAGAGAAGAGTGAGAATGATGATTGAAGCGACGGGGACACTCCTCATTGCCCTGATAAGGGGAGAGAGGAATATCTCTAGAGGAGTGGAGAACGACGAAAGCACACCCAGTATAAACGCAAGGATGAATGACAGGAGGATTCCGATAACGACACGCGAGAGCGTGAAGGCAACTGCCTTCCAGAATGCCCGGGTCGGCAGAAGGGACAGAAGAGAACGGAGTGTGCTCACGGGAGAAGGCAGAAAAATCTCCTCTCCGACAACGGCGGAGAGGATTGCCCATACGGCAATCCACAGAAGGACTGCCGGAACATAACAGTATCGTTTTCTCTTAATAGTAGAAGTCTTCACCTGGTACAGAGCCGCCTACACTCTTCGGATTCTGATTATACAGCGCTTCAAGGTAGACTGAAAGATTCTCACAGAGTTTATCGCCTGTCCATACCACGATATTGCACTTGTCGAGAGCATTGACTGCAACCTTTGCCTTTATGATTCCCTCTTTTTCGATGAGGGCGGCCGCTTCCTCTGTGTTGCTGTTGACCCAGTCGGCAGATTGAGCATACTCGCTAAGGAATGCGTCCACTGCCTCCGCATTCTCCTCTGCAAACTCACGTCTGACAACTGTGACACCCGTTATGAGGGATGTTCCGGAGAGATTCGCCCAGAGGTCGTTGAGATCTGCAAGAAGGACAAGGGACGAGTTACTCATCATCGCTGATGTCGCGAACGGCTGCGGCAGTACCGCAAGAGCTTCGCTGTCCGAAAGGAGTGCCGCAACGCACTCTGCGTGTTCACTCTTCCACTCGACGGTGACATCCACTCCGTCCGCCAGGCCGTAACCGGAGAGAATGGTCTCCACTGCATACTGCGGCGTGGAACCCTTACCGGAGGAATAGATTGTCCTCCCCTTAATATCTTCAACGGAATTGATTTCAAGATCCGAGGAACCGACAAGATAGAGTACTCCGAGAGTGTTGACTGCAACAACCTGAATCTTTCCCGTGTTGTTGTAGAGAACGGAAGCAAGGTTTGCGGGAATACATGCAATGTCGACTTCCCCCTTCGCGATGAGCGGAGTAACTGCATCGGGAGCGCTCTCGATTACGAACGAGTAACTGTTTTCAAGTTCATCGGGAGTGTTCTCCGCTTCATCCATGAGCTTCACAAGTCCCATGGCCGTCGGTCCCTTGAGGGCAGCGACCCTCACTACTGTCTTTCCGTTTTCATCACTTACTGTCTCACTTATCGGATGAGCCGCAACAGAGAAACATAAAGCAAGAAGAATCATAACTGATATGATTGTTTTTTTCATTTATACCTCAAAAAAATAGACGATTAGATTCTACTAACTCATCTTATGATAATCAATATGAACCGCAATGATTGCACTTCGGACGGAGACTTTCTCTTCACCGGATGTTAAATCACGGTTCATCAGAATACGATTTTACAAATCAGGATAGAAAGCCATCAGGATGCGGCACGGAAAAACTCCCTTTTTACGGGGAGTTTTCCATTCCTCTGACACCGCTCCTCACTCGTATGAGAGTGCCTGAATCGGATCAAGGGCTGCAGCCTTCGCTGCGGGGTAGGAACCGAAGAAGATTCCGACGGCACACGAAAAGCCGAGGGAGAGGACTATCGAGAGCCATGAGAGTGTGAGACCATAGCTGAGTGCGGACGCCACAATGTAGCTGATGACAAGTCCGAATATTATCCCGAATATGCCGCCGCATACGGAAAGCACGGTCGCCTCTACGAGGAACTGATGCCTTATGGTCTTCGGAGTGGCTCCGAGAGCCTTGCGGATGCCGATTTCCTTGGTTCTCTCCACAACTGTCACAAGCATGATGTTCATGATTCCTATGCCGCCGACTATGAGTGATATCGCGGCAATGGCGGAGAGGAACGTCGTGAGGTAGCTCATTACCGAATTCGCCATATCAACAAGTTCCTGGGCTGTCGTTACCGTATAATCGGAAGATGAGGCTACGGACGACATATAGGACTTCACGCCCTTCGCCACGTCAGTTGCAGTCTCACCGTCCCCCACCTTGAGGTAGTACGTCGATATGCCTGTAACCTTCCTTATCTTCTGGTCATATGTATTGAATGGTATGTAGACATTGTTGTTCGTCGATGTATAGGTCGAGTCAGAATCATCAGAAAGTATTCCGATTACACGGTAGCTCTTCGCCTGGGTACGGTAGATTGAAACATAATTTCCAAGGGCATCTCCTCCCGGAAAGAGATCCTGTGCTATATCATAGCCGAGCACGACAACCTGACTTGACTCCAGATTGTCTACAAGAGAGAAGAATTCACCGTCCATGATGTTGAGCTTTTCGATATCCGCATAGGTTGAAGAAACACCGTATACCGTAGTGCTCTGAGTCTCCTGCAGATGCCTTATCATGACATTTGACTGTGTGGCTACAGATACGCTCTCTATACCGCTGACGTTCTCCTTTATCTTGTAGCCGAGTTCCTCGTCGAAAACGGAAGACGTAGAAGAAAACGAGGAAACGGTGACAACATCCATTCCTGATATGTTCATCTCTCCGTTGATTGCGCCCTTGACGCTCTCGCCGAGTGTCATGATTGCGACAACGGACCCGACACCTATTACGATTCCGAGCAGGGAAAGAAATGTTCTCATCTTGCTCGTAATCATGCTTTTGAAAGCAAGTTTAAAGTTCTCCAGTAACATCTCTATCCACTATCCTTCCATCTCTGATGAAGACCTGCTCGGGACACTGAAGGCCGAGCTTGCGGTCATGCGTGACGAAAACTATCGTTCTTCCCTCTTCGTTGAGTTCCTGGAAAAGTCCCATGACCTCATGACCCGTTCTGCTGTCGAGAGCGCCGGTCGGCTCGTCGGCAAGGAGAATGTCGGGGTCATTGACAAGAGCGCGTGCGATTGCGACACGCTGCTTCTGTCCGCCCGAAAGCTCGGAGGGAAGATGCTTCATTCTGTCCTTGAGACCGACCTTCTCGAGCATCATTTCGGCCCTCTCCCTTCTCTCCCTGTGAGGGACCATGCTGTAAACCATCGGAGTCATGACGTTCTCGAGGGCATTGAGCTTCCCCAGAAGATTGAACTGCTGGAAAACGAAACCTATCTTCTGATTGCGGAGAAATGCAAGTTCACTCTCATCCATGCCGTTCGTCAGTTCCCCGCCGATTGTAATGTAGCCGCTTGTCGGGGTATCCAGGCATCCGATGAGGTTCATGAGCGTACTCTTTCCGCTTCCGCTGGGCCCCATGATTGCCGTGAAAGATCCCCTGTTGATTGTCAGCGATACATCGTCGAGAGCCTTCACGAGGTACTCCCCGACGAGGTAGTAGCGTCTGACATTGACAAGCTCTATGACTTTGGATGAAGCCATCAATAGCCTCCCATCATCAGTGAAAACAAGTCTGCGGAACCTGTTGACGGCTGATAGATGATTGTCTCGCCTTCATCAAGTCCTGAGATTACCTGACTGTAACCTTCTCCAAGATATGTGACGGAGACGTATCTCTTCTCTGTCGTGCCGTCGGCTTTCTTCACCGTAACATAGCTTTTCCCGCCTCTCTCTGTCGAAGCTGCCGTAGAGGGTATCAGAAGCATCTCGATATCCTGATCTATATCTATCGTACCGGTGAACGTGAATCCCGTTCTGAGTCCCTCAGGAGGATTGTCTATGGTCATTTCGACATCAACGACCCCGATGCCGCTATTTGTATATCTGCCCTCCATCGGGATATAGGAAACGTAGGCCTCGACTTCAACGCCCGGAAGGGAATCGAATGTGAGTGTCGCAGTCTGCCCCAGAGTTATGTACTGCATGTCGATTTCGTCTATTTCGACAGTGGTCTTGAGTTTGCTGAGATCCAGGACAGTGATTACCGTGTTACCTGCAGTTGCATAGTTGTTTTCACTGATGTCCACCTTGGACACGATTCCGTCGAAGTTTGCCTTGAGCGTAGTGTTCTCCAGGTTCTGCTCGTAGTTGGTCTTCCTCATCTTCAGGAGTTCCACCTGCTTCGTCGATCCGCTGATTTCGGCTTCGGTGATCTGGTTCTCTATATCCTGTAAATCAGCGCGCTGCGATGTGTCATCGATTTGAGCCAGCGTCTGTCCCTTTATAACGGTGTCACCGACCTTCACGTTGACGGCAGTGACGGCGCCGGAAGCACGGAAGTTGGCTTCCTGTTTGTCATAGGCCTCAACGTTTCCCGAGATATCTATCGACTTCACATAGCTGCTCTTAGTGACAGTGTACTCGACGTTGCTGGATGCGTTCTGCAGTGCCTCTATCTGGGCTTCACTTTCCTTCTTCATCTTCAGAAACCATGTAAGCACAAGTCCTACGATGAATATGACAATGAGCCATCCTATGACGCTCTTGATTCTCTTCTTTCTCTTTCTTGCCTTCTGAGCCTCTCTGAGTTTTCTTTCCTGTCTCTCGCTTTCGCCGAGGAGTTCATCTTTGTTATCCATAATTTTATTCCTTATATATCAGAGTGCGAAGATATCGAGGTCACACTGAAGTGAGAGGCCCTCGATAACAACCAGTTTCCATTCCGTTTCAGCCGCCTCATAGCTGAGTTCGGCCCCCTTAAGGGAGTCTGCAGTGGAGAGTCCAAGGCTGTATAGTGTCTGCTCGTTCGCCAGAAGCTTCTCCTGGTATTCGAGCTCAGCCTTTTTCTCGGCTTTCTTGTTGTTGTACTCCAGAATCTGGAGAGTATAGGAAGCGGCATTCTGATTGTATGTGGAAAGGGCTTCCATGTAGTCGTTGGCCGCCATCTTGGCACTGTTGAGAGCGCTGTTGACTGCCGAATCCGACGATGTGCTGTTATCCCAGTGTCCTGCTATCGTGACATATGGGGTGGCCTTTCCGGAGGACGTGATGCTGATGCTCGGCGTCACGCTGACACTCCAGTTGTTGCTGTTGTATGCCACTGAACCCGATACAGTATAATTACTCGATGCAGCCCCCACGGCAAGCTTCGTCGAAAGACTTGATCTGTTCGCCTCTGCAAGCATCTTTCTGTAGCTCTCCTCGCTGCTCTCTGAAGAAAGTGACTCAATGAGGACGGAGGTATTTCCGTTCTCGTATGTAACGAGCTCAAGTTCCGGAGCGTCTCCCACTTCCACGCCGTCCCAGTCCAGTCCGGTCAGGGTCTTATAGGAGGAAAGAAGGTTGCTGTACTGTTCCTTCAGCGCCTCAAGGGACTGCTGATAGGTTGAAAGCATGTTCTGAGTATTTATGTATGTGGCGGAAGACGTCGAATATGTTCCGAGAGCATTAAGCTTATCGAGTGCCTTCTGCTGCTTCTCGACACTGTATTCGCTCTGACTTATGGAGTTCTCCATGCTCAGAACCTGTGAAATCGTATTGAGTACAGACTTCCTGAAGCTGAGCTGAGCCCTCTTGTACGTGAGCTCCGTCGAATACTTTGTGGATGTGTACTGAAGATTATCGGCATTGTCGGAGTCATATCCGGAGAAGTCGAATGTGTGAGACACCCCCGCCTCCCCGCTTATCGAGGTTTTTCCGTCCCTGTATCTTGTCGAAAGTGATGTTCCTCCGGTGATTGTGGTCTTTCCGTCATTCGGAAGTGTCACAGTCACGGACGGCTCGACAGATATTCCGACCTCATCCGTACCGGAGTTCATAAGAGGATTGACTGTAGTGTCCACAGAGACAGTGATCCTGTCCTCCTCTTCAAGAGATGCAACATTAAGCAGCCCGTTCTCATACGTCAGCACGTAATTCTGGTATGACGGACTGCTGTTCTTCGCGCCCTCGACGATTTCATCAATCGTCGCTGCCCCCAGCTGAGGCAGTACGGTCAGAAAAACAAGCAAAATAATCAGTAATCTGTTCTTTTTCATCGGAAAATAATTATCCGATTATTCACTTCTAGGTAAAGAGTGATGAAAACAAAAACAGAAAACGTACACATAATTCTTCAAATAATTCCAAAGAAGTTACATATTTATCTCCATGTATAACTCATGCTCAGCGTCGTCTGGACGTCAAAGAGGCCCGGCCCGGTACTTATATTCCCCGGATTCTTCAGATATATGAAGTCGACCTCGGCAGAAGCCGAAAGGAAAGAGAAGAAGGAATACGAACCGAAGAGCGTGGTGACAAACGTCGTTGCCGTGCTGTCGCGCTTACCGGCATCGGCATCCATGCTGTTTGCAGTCTGATGTTCTGTCGTCGGCGTCGTCTTGTTCGTCATCTTCTTTCCGTCTATCGTGTCATTGACTCTCGTCCATGAAGTATATCTGTCATGAGTACCGTGAATCATGAAGAAGAGGTTGAGTCCTGCATTCCACTTATCTGCCTCATACTCACTCCCGAGGAATGCGACAATTGCGTCTCCGCCGTACTTATAGCCCATGAACTCGAGATTGTAGTTCTCGGTTCCGCCGCAGTTGCTCATCTCCCTCAGTGCGATGACATAGTTTATGCCGTAGCGGCCGCCTGTCTGCCTCCGTCCGCTCTCCCCTGCCTGCTCGTCGCCGTCCCTGAGATAGAGATAGGGATCCGTGTAGGCACCTTCTGCATTGAGTGTCAGAATACCATTCCCCAGTTCCGTCTTATAGGTCACACCGCCGAGGAATCCCAGGCCGTTGGGCTCTGCAAGTTCCGTTGTGGTTGCAGGATTGTTCTCTCCGGGAAGTATGGACTCATCAACGACAACCTGACCGTATATGTTAAGGCCCTTCGTGATTGTCCAGTCAGCTTCGAAGGAGAGAATGGAGTTGGTATTGCTCCTTGTATAGTTGTTGTGATACATCATTGCGGGAGCAAATGCGATGAGATCAATCCTGTTGTCCCTGCTCATGTACATGACACCCTCGGTGAGAGTGAACGATAGGGACGGAAGTATATTCCACTCCAGGCGGTGTGCAATGAAAGCCGCAATGCCGTTCATGTAGTGGGACTGTCCGCTGCCGACACCGTTGACGGAGTACTGCATTCCTGTAACATTACCGTCGGAATCTGTAATTTCCTTATAATAGTTCTGCGGATGCGGGAATGCAGATACGAGGAACGTATATTTGAAATTGTCATCAAACGCCGTAAAGTACGCCGCATTGTGATACTTCACATGGTCGCCGATGACGAAGTTGCCCGTCTTTCCGTTGCCCCAGCCCAGCTTGTCGCGTCCGATGAAGAGCGTCCAGTGCTCGCCTCCGGCTGCTACGAAAGCCCTGAGAGGGAAGTTGAAATCAAGCTGCTTCATATCGTTTGCAAGGAGGAACGGAACATTCGACCAGAGAAGGCTGTCACCGAAGTGACGGGAAGTATCACCATTACTGTTCCAGTCCTTCGCAACTCCCAGTGAGAAGTCGAAGAAACCGTAGAAATTGGCCCCGATATGTTCTTCGGTGTTGATGTTCAGAAGCTGCTTCTGCCTGTCCCAGCCGCGGACCCAGTTGTCCCTTGTCTGAAAATACGGAGAAGAGGTATTCGACTGAATGTAGAACTCGGGATCGATTTCGAGAGAAGCCTTGAAAACAGGAAGGGAGGCATCACTGTCAAGCTCTGCCTTTATGCTGTCATAGAGCTCTCTGCCATATTCCGAAAGGCGGGATGTGTCGATCCTCCCGAGCATCGTGAGAAGCTCCTCTCCGCTCCAGGGCCCTGTCGTCGACGGAAGCGAACGCCCCGTCAGAATGTAGAGTGATGAGATATCATCCCAGATGGTGTCATCTACAGAGTAGATCTTCTGGTAATTTGCCACCCCCGAAACGAGCAGCGAAAGCGAAAAGATACACAAAATCAGCAATGCGGTTATTTTCTTCATTCTTGTCTCCGGGGAATATTATCACCCGCAAAAGAGAGAAAAGAAAGAGATATCTGAAATGCAGGATTCTGTGTCGGGAAACTCGTAAATAATCAAGTCCAGTTTTTATCCGCATAATTTATATTTTGCGGATTATTACTTGACTGACAAAACAATCGGCTATTATATTTCGATAAAGGAAGGAACTCATGTTTTTCACATACAGGCAGTGTATCGAAAGATATCATAATGACTATTATCTTGAGAGAGCCGTAACAAACGGAGAACTCCACAAGGTCGAGAAAGGAATATACTCTGACATTTCTTCCTGGCGTGAACTTGCCCTGGTAACCTTCAAGAACCGTGATGCCGTATTCACACTGAACAGCGCCTTTTACTATCAGGATCTAACTGATTCAATTCCCGACCGTTATTATCTCGGAACAGACAGAAATGCTTCTAAAATAAGGGACAAGGATATAAGGCAGGTATTCTATCCTGAAGAAACACTTTTACTTGGAGTCGAAGAGAAGACCGTAAACGGCACAACAATAAG
>CAVFYD010000062.1:0-13688 GCA_963626615.1 Sphaerochaetaceae bacterium | reverse complement strand
AAGCAGAGAGCTGAACAGTTAAATTAGTAAATTACAGAAAAGCTCTGATGGGACGCACGCAGGTATCAATGGAGCGTTGGTTGTAGTCCGGGGCGCCAGTGCTGAAGTTCTGCATCCACGCGAAGCTGATATTGTACTCCGAACTCGACCAATACCATCCAGAATCAAAGCTTCCTAACTCTTTCTGATAGAGATTTGCATACATCAGATTAAGTTCGTCCTTACTCGGAAGGAACCAGTCATTATATCCATCAATGGTTTTCCCCCATACGGCATTGGCCGCCTTGTAGTCAACACCTTTTTCGGCAAGTATTTTCGTGTTATTCTTTCCTGTTCCTATGCCTGTCTTTGTTGTTCCGAAACTACCATCATTTCCCCAAGTATATGTTCCAGTTAAATCAGCAGAAGCAGCTTCAAGATATCTCCAGCCGCAATCAGTTGAAATCAATCCATCTGCATTTCCAGAATCATTATCTGCGTCACAGTCATAGAAAATAAAGCCACCCGCAGGGCCCTTGTCTCCAACACTATACGTTACAGACGCAGGTTCTTTTCCCTTGTTATCACATGATACGAACAGCATCGCTGCAAACAATACCATCATCAGCACTGTAAGAGTTTTCTTCATAATCTATCTCCTCCATCTTTGAGATATGAAGAGCATAAACCTTAAAGTGTTTTTTTTGCAACAGTTTTTTTGCACAGTCACCCCATAATAACCGAGTTGAGAAACTGGACAAACTGCCTCATACCTTCCTCCCCCACAACAGAAGCTCCCTGACAGATATTGTCTATCACCTGAGTTGCCCCCGGAAGCAGAAGGCACTGCAACTTTCAAAGAAACCTTATCAATCAAAGCGGAGGTATGAGTTCCGCACTCATCATAATAAGTCTATTGTAAAGCCACGAGAATGCGTAAGCGAAGAAGTTCGCAGAAGAAAACGGCACAGACTTTGAGGAATACGGATGTATTATGCTTGAGTCAGCTATTCCTATCCCCTCTTCAGGATAACTTATCTGTAAGTTGTAAAAAGAGAGGAGTCATGATGCATACTGAAACAGTAAATGCCTTACCCCAACCGGAGTAAGAGCGTTGATTTATGGACATCTCTGAATCGATCGCTTCTGCGGCAATTATCTTGTTCTTCTCCGAAAACTCTTTGCGACAGGAACTGAACGGCCTTATCACCAGTCTTGTCTCCGTCGCAGATTATTATGACGGTCCATACCACAGATGGCATTCTTGAAGACCGAGATAAAGTCTGTTTACAATCAAACACAATTCCTTATGTTTTTTGGACATAACTGTTTTAATTGTACAATTTTACATTATTCGTCAGAAACGAAGGTTGTATAGACTTGATATAACTTTACATGAAGCATATCATGCACAAGGAACCCGAAAGGCGGGGGGTAAAGATTAACTATCATGAGAAAAAACATACATCTGCGGCTTTTAAGCCTCCTTTTTATCATACTTCTTGCAGCATGCTCTGCAGCACCTCCGACAGAGCCGACGAGTGGCTTCACGCCCCATTCGGCCCCGCTGAAGCCGACAGCAGTCAAGGCAACTAACGGACTGAGAGACACTATTGAAATAACATGGGATGAGGTGGAAGGCGCAACAAGCTACCAGATCTGGGCAATTCCTGCAACGGAATACGGAGCATCCTCGACTGCTACAACCAGAGAGGAAAGCTATTCGACACTCATCGCGCGAGGATTCAGTCTCGTCGATGTCGTCACATCCGAAACATCATACAAGCTCAAGGGCGAGAGCACGAATTCGTCCTATGTCTTCTCGATAGTCGCAATGAAAACCGAGAAGGGAACATCCTCGACAAGTGTTCTATATTCGGAGCCGAGTGACTTCGTCGAAGGTGGAACGGTCGGTGAAATCATACTCTCGGCAGTGGCAACAGAAAAGAATGTGACACTCTCCTGGAATATCTCGAACCTCTACTCCGTTCTCGACAACTCACGCTATCCCGAACCGCTCTACAGCTACAGAATATCCGTACTGAAGAAAATTTCTTCCGACACGGAATGGGAGGAGGAAGAGCTCTCCGACACAGATACGACAGAGCAGACCTACTCGATATCTTCTTCATCCCTCAATATAGATACCCTCTACGACTTCAAACTAAAGATGAAAATATACTCGGGCGAGAGTGAAATCAGCACAGTCGAAAGCAGCGTCTATTCGATAACGACTGATGATTCATTCACTCCGGGGAGAGTCGAGAACATCAAGGCAACATCAGGTAAGAAGAGAGGAGAAGTCACACTCTCCTGGACTGTTCCTGCCCTTCCCAAGAAAGATGACATAGCCCCGGTATTCCGGGTCGACAGAACAGATGACGGCGATAACTGGACAACACTTGATACGCCAGTCGTCACTACAGCTGACGGCGTCTGCTCAATAACAGACACGACACTCGAGGACAACACCATCTACACATACAGAATCGTCAACGGCTACAGAATCGGAGAGAAGTCTCCAGTCTATCAGTCGAATGCCGACGCGGAGACAATCTCCTCAGTCTACTCGCTCTGGATGCCGGAGAACATCACGTTCAGCTTCACGGAAAACGACGACAGAATGGGAGGTGTTCTCAAGGTTGACTACGACTACGACGCACCGTCAGGCGACGGAAAGGCTGAATTCCACATCGGCGGAAAGACATGGACGGAGAATGATTTCACGAATCACACCAGTCTGGACGAGAAGGAAGGTTCCGTCTATACAGTTTCAGTGGCATCGGCAACACCGCTCAGCTACTTCTCATTCTACTTCAGATTCACCTTCGACGGAGAAGAGATTCTCCGTGTCACACATGAAAAGGATGTAACAGTCGGAAAATCAAGTTCACGCGACGATCTCATCTCGCTCGTGAAGGCAACGGATGACTGGGTCGGTCAGATCAGAATCTGCTGGACTGAAGATTCAGCCAAGCTTACGGAACTCGGAATCACGGATAAGGAATACGCCATCTACGAAGGTGATACAAAACTCGATATCACACCTGTCGAAGACGGGGACACAAGATACATAACAATCGATGATGCAGAGAGCGGCGTCAGTCACACATACAGAATAAAAATCACAGTCACAGACGGTACGAATACATACTTCGGAGTTCTTGAGGCAACAGGCAAGACTCTCACCGTTCCTGTGGGACTCACGGCAACGGACAGCACGTCAACAGATAAAATCGACATACGGTGGACGCCGAGCACAACAAGTGACGTGAAGTACACTCTCGAATACTCTACAGACAAGACCACATGGACAGAGCTCATCTATGTTCTTGACGGTGAGGCATCCCTTGCTGCAAAGGGCGATGGTACTGACGGAAACGAATACTATTTCAGACTGGCAGCCCTCAACACAGAGCAGGCAGGAACAGAGGCGCTCTACAGCGAGATAGAGACAGGCTCCGTATTCGGGGCATACGGGATGAATCCGACAGTCGAGAACAACGGCCTCGATCCCGACAAGATTACGATAAAGTGGAACGAAGTAAAGGGAGCAAAGTTCTACATAATCAGCAGGAACGGGGAAGAACTTCCGCAGAAGATCCGTACAACAGAATACTCCGACAAGGCAGAATCAATAAAGAATCTAAAGACTTCCTCAACACCTCTCAGTGAAGAATATACATATACAGTCACCCCATACCTCGATGACAAGACTGCGGCAGTCATAACAGACGCTTCACTGGCAACAGTAAAAGGAAAGCTCTTTGCATCCCCGAAGAACGTGAAGGCAACAAAGGGTGAAGCTGCAGATTCAATCACAGTCACATGGGACAGCGTTCAGTACGCAACTGAATACAAGATTGAAAAATACTCGGTAACTCTCAAGAACGGAGTAGCCTCCTACCCTGTTCTCAAGGATACTGCATACACCACATCAACAACCTACACAGAAGGAAACACATCTCTTGCCAGTTCCGGATTTGTTATGTATGTAATCTATTCGATGAGAACCGAAGGAGAAGAGACAATCACCTCACTCCAGCAGACAGGAGCGGACAAAACAAAGAACTCCCTAGGATTCGACGAAGAAACGAGCATAGGTTACAGTCTCATGTCTGTTTCAAGTCTGGCTGTTTCTTCGGCTACAGACAAGACGACTGGCTATTATGAACCATACACAGTCATAACATGGTCATACGTTTCTGGTGCGACATCCTACAGAATCACATCCCCGCTGGGAAGCATAGTCAATATTCCGGTCGACACATTCTCCACATATCCGGAAACAGGAACGGCAGACAACGGAAAGAACGAAAACGAGGCAGGTTACCTCTCATACAATGCAGACAACGGAACCTACACCTATAACGACAACAGCGGCCTTCTGACCAAAACATCAATTGCCGGCTATTCAATTACAGCTTACAACGGTACTGCAGCAAACGGAGCAAAGAGTAACGAAACAGTGGTTTACAGACAGCCGTCAGAAGAGGACTGGGTAAATATTCTCATGACAATCCTCAAGCCTGCCTTCAGTGCGGCAAACAGCAACTTCTCCGGTGACTGGTGGATTACCAATGGATGGGCATGGGGCAAACCTTCAGATTCATTTACTTACAGCTCAACCGGAATGACATTCAATCTTTACACCAGCGGAATCAGCGCAGACTATCCTTACGACAAGAACTACCTCGCAATATCCGAATACACTGACGAGACAAACAATATAAAGCTCTCAACATCAGCCAATATACAGTTCGACGCAGGAACTGATGACGGAGGAGCAGGAAACCTTGGAACCGACCCTCTAAATCTCATCGGATACAACGGTAACGGCACTGTCAGCATCACACCGCTCGATCCGAAGATAAAGAGTGCCTCGATAACTCTAGAGAACATCAACGTACGCTCCGTCGACACAGGCGGAAGCTACACTGTGACAATAAGCGGAAACAGTGCAAAGAAAGTTACGGACGACGCAGTGTTCGTCAGGGTACTTTGAGGAGGACAGAAATGAAGAAGCTGATTACACCTTTACTCATAATCACAGTCGTTCTTCTCTCCGTATCATGCAGATGGGACATCTGGAGCAGTTCGGTCATCGACTACAGCAAGGGAACAGGAACGATTTCGACTTCGCTGAACTTCACGGGAGATGCTCCGAAATATACAAGTGCAACGAAAGCAGTCTATGCAGACAGGATTGTCGTCACATGGAACAAGGTCAACGGAGCTGACTTCTATGAAATCTACAGGAAGATGGACGATGAGACGTCGGAATGGAAGAAACTCCAGGCGAATGCCGTCGACACCACAAGCTATGAAGACACGGATGTCACAGCCGGCGTCACATACATGTACAAGGTAAGAGCAAGGAGTTTCTCAAACCTCTCCCTTCTCGGAAATTATTCGGAAACAGTCTACGGCAGTGTCCTTACTTCTCCGATCAGCTTCACGGCAAGCCAGGGGGATGACATAAAGTCAATCAGACTTACATGGAGCAAGGTCGACAACGTCAAGGGCTACAAAATCTACTGGAGTACAACAGGCTACGGCGGAACATGGAGCCAGGTTATTCCATCTGACCTTCAGGTCTACGACTACACATACTCAAGCAACATGACAGAGGCCTCGTTCGTACCGGCAAAGGCCTACAGAGGCGCCTACATCTACTTCTACATCGTCTCGATATCGGAATCGGGAGTGAAGAGTGGCGAAAGCAGCCAGAGAATCGGCTACACACGTGTCGAGGGTGCTCCGTCGGCAGCAAAGAATTTCACTGCGACAAGGGGAACATCAACCGACACAATCACACTTACATGGGATGCTATGTATCCGGGTAACGATGACACACGCTCCTACGACTGGGATATCTACCGCAGCGCTGAGGGAGAGAGTGAAACTCTTATCTATTCGACGAAGAACGGAGACCCGCAGCCGACAGTCATCGAAGGGAAGATGACATACTCTGATTCCACTTCACTCAAAGAAGGAACAGAATACACATACAAGATCATCGCCATCGGAGACGTCACGCAGGAGGACGGTACGACAACGGAGGCAAACGGAACACCTGCATCCGCCTCGGGATTCCTACTCTCCCCGCCTGAAGAGATCACTTCAAAGACTCTGACAGCCACAGGATTCTCCTTCACATTCAGGGATGCAATCGGAGCTGAAGAAAATCCGTCCTGGTTCTATACGGTACTCGGAAGAAAGGACAGCAGCGACATCTGGCACGAACTTGAGGCCTACAGCATCATTCCTGTCTCATCCGACGGTGAATATACTTTCACAACGACATACGACGTCAATGCCACCGATGGGGAGGAAAGCTACGAATATTTCTCGGTAAGGACGAACTCTGGCTTCATTTCAAGCCGCAGCTATGCTGACGCAGTCGACAGCAACGGATTCTGTGTCCCCCGCCCGACGACGCCGGACGGCTTCAACGCAGGCGACAACATGGTGTACAGCGGAGACAGTGCGGTAAACGGACTCTACCCTGTTTCGATCACGCTCTCGAGCGACACGACAGCAGTCACATACGATGTCCGTGTATGGCACAGCGAGGTGACAGACACGACATCTGCCCCGGACGAGGAGTACACGGGTGTCACAATAAGGAAGCTCGACAACAATACGAACATCCTGAAGATAAACTCCAGAACACCAATCGGCACAAAGTACTACTATGCAGTCAAGGGCAAGGACTCACTCAGAAGAGAGGGAGAATGGAGCAAGGTCAATTCCGGCTACAGTGCAATCACGGGAGCAACCCTCATCAAATATATGCAGATTTACTGTCTCAAGCCATGGGAACATATCGACACGAAGTACCTTACCTCGGACTATCCGTATCCGTATGACATCAATACGAAGTGGAAGAACAGCGCAATCTACGGCAAAATCAAGCAGGCAGGAACGGGGAGCCTCTCTGACGGCATAACGGAAAACTCCTACTTCCACAACGGCACAGTCAAATACTCGGCAGTCGTCCAAGGGGTCGGAGGAAGAGTCTCGTTCGCATACAACAAGTTCGGTGAAGTCGAATGGATGAACACGACGGGAAGCTACACGATGAACGTCTCCATGTCGGGAAGCGGTGATGCGACTGGCGGCTTCACAATAAAGGGATGGTACCCTGCGACAATCGGAATGACAAACATCAGCGTATCTGAGCAGAAGTTCGTCGGAACATATACGGTCACACAGTCGAACGGACTCGGAACGGAAGAAGTAAGCCCTAACCAGGAGTAAAAAATGAAGAGAACAGGATACATACTTTTAACGCTTATCATAATTCTGCTGGTCTCCTCATGTGCCCCCGGTGTACCTAACCCGATAACAGGCACCTACTCCCTTGCCGCCGAAAACAGCGAGGAGGATGATGCCAGCATCGCACTCAAGAAGGACGGAACGTTCGTCTTCGTCCAGGTCATTCCGGGAACGGACAAGAAGCTCACAATAACCGGAACATACGAATATGTCCTGAGGGCATTCGATTTCACATCGGCGGACGGCTCGATCTACTTCAGCGTCAGGGAAGGTTCGATTCCGGATGAAATCAGTAACTCGTTCCTCATGGAGGGAACCAACTCGTTCCTCTACGGCTGGAAATGCGACAAGAACAACGGACCTCAGTCACTGACCCTTACAACAGACCCGAACAACAGTGCGGAAATCTGGGCCTTTGACTACAGCGGAAGTGAGAACACTCTTGATGACTATCTGTCATCGGCAACAGTTTAAGGAGGACGGAAAAATGAAGAGAATATTTCTGACAATACTTGTATTACTGCTCTCTGCCGGTCTCTTTGCTTCCGATATCACAGTCGACGACGAATTCATCGAATCGCTCTCGAGAGCGCTTGCCGACAAAGGATACGAAATAAGAAAAACGGAAGAGGAAAAGAGCTGGTGGCAGAATGAAGTCGAGACGGCATCATTCATGTATGACGTCTACTTCAGGGCAACGATGCTGAGGGAGAACACGTTTGCACTCGGAGGCGGAGTCAATATAGGGCTCGAGACCGAGACATTCCAGTTCGCATTCTACGGTATCGGTGATTACTTTCTGGCCCCGATAGGAGGACAGGGAGGAGCCGCAAGCCTCGAGTACATGGTCGAAACGGGCGCGATGTTCAGCTGGAAGTTCGTAGAAGCATGGATAAGCCGCACCTACATCGCAATCGACGCCGGCTACTTCATGCAGTTTGCCAAGATTCCGCAGGACACATCGAAGATCTTCCTTGCCAACAACGGCATCATGATAAGACCGAAGGTCTACACACTCTTGCAAATCGGCAAACACTACAACATGAGTATCGGCTTCTATTACCAGATTCCGCTCTACCCTCAATACAACGACTACAAGGCATTCGGAGCCTATCTCGCAATACTGTAAAATCAGTCCCCGGTATCACTCAAATGAATATCGGGGATTTTCTTTCACTGACAGAGACTGCGGTTATCCTTTAATGCCGGCGAATGACACGAACCATATGTTTCTCTTTCCGAAAAAGCATACATCACCTGTTCCACCGTCCGCCGTTTTCGTCACGGTACTCTTCGTGTTCCTCAAGATACGGATGCTCGTCCCCGCAGATTGTATAGTCGCAGTACTCATCCTTTCCGCATGTCTTCGTTCTCACAAGCCGTGCATGTATAAGCTCCATTCCGGCGTAGTCAGCATTGCATAAGGCCGGGAGGATATCGAGTAAATCGTGTTCCCGGGCAAATTCTGCAACGGGACAGGAGTAGAAGTAGTATCTTATGGGTTCACCTTTCCTGTAAGGTTCCATTCTCATATCATAATCCTTCCACTTTGCGCACTTTCTGGCAGAAATCGAGAATGCCTTGTACAAAAGTCTCATGAAGAAAGGCCTGTTAGCGTTGACGAAGCTCAGTCTTCCAAATGACGGCAGGAAGAGGTCCCCGTAGGCCTTCTCAATCTCCTCGAATGAAGATTTATCGCGGCATACGGTCCAGTAGCTGAAGAAGAGGATACAGTCGTACGTTCCGCACTCCCCGTTATGGAAATTCTTCTTTCCCCCGAGGTCAGTCCTCCATGAGGAGAGATAGTCGACATACTGAAGCTGTACCTTTGTCCAGACCTCCTCCCTCTTCTCCTCCGGATAGTGAGAGGCAATACAGCTCTTTATAATCTCCTTGCATCGCTCTGAATAAATGACATGCACACTGCGGTCAAACTGAAGCAGACTGTCGTCCATACATACCTCCGCCGGTACATTCATTTAACACTTTACGGAGACAATACTCAAGAGTTAGTCTCGACTATCTTTAAAGGCAAGCTCCATGGCTCTCTTCATCTGAGCTTCAAAGCGGGATGCACTGACAAGTGCTATTCCGTTCTCATCCGAGAGTACGATAAGCCTTGTGCCGACTGCAAAGCCGAGCTTCTCCCTCGCTTCCTTCGGGATTACCACCTGGCCCCGCTCGGAGAGTATGACGCTGCCCCAGATGTTCTTCCCTTCAGGAGCCGGAGGGATGGCGCCGAGGCCCTCGATGCTTTCGCCTCTGATGAGGCTGTCGATGCTGACGCCGTAGAGAGAAGCAAGGAGAGCACACTTCTCTATATCGGGGACAGTGGATCCCGTCTCCCACTTCCGGTACGCCTGACGTGATATCCCGATCATCTCGGCAGTCTTCTCCTGTGACCATCCCTTCATGTTCCTCAGCATCACGATATTTTCTCTGAACACACTTTCCTCCTACAGATCCAGCATCTCGAATCTTCTCACACTCCTTCTGTATGACAGAAGAGTCATGAGAGTGTAAAGAACACATCCCGACAGGACAAGAATAATCTGTTCCCTTCCCCATCCGTCAATCCAGCCACAATGAGGAAGATGATGCATTGTCTCCCCCGCGGCAACAGTCAGGAATGCAGAGATAGCATAGACAAGAAAAGGAAGCCCCAGGGAGTGAGCCGTACGGAAGAAACCGGCAACGAATAAGGTGTTGAAGAGAGCGAAGATGAAAAGAGCAAGAGAGAGGGCAAAACCGTTGGCATTCATCAGAACATTCGAAAGATAGACATCATTTCCTCTTAATACAGTACCCCTGAGGATTACACAGACGGCCATTACGAAAAGCGAACAGAATTCGATTGAACAGACAAATAGATACTTACCCTTCACTGCATCTTTCTTCGGCACAGGAAGAAGCACGGTGAAGAGGATATCACCGTTCTCCCTCGCCTTCTGGAAACTCTGGAAGATGCCGAGCGTCACGAAGAACGGCGCACAGAGTATGGGGTAGCCGGGAATGATGAACATAAATGAAAAGATGATAAAGACGAAAGAGAGGGGATGGGACGCAAGCCTCACTTCCTTTCTGAGAAGCCTATGCATGGTTTTCCTCCCTCTCGAGACGGAGAAATGTATTCTCGAGACTCTCTCCGGGAAGAGAGAACCGTGACACGAAGTCAGTCTTCGTTTCTGCCGCTCTTATCCTCCCCTTCGATATGTACACGATGTCGTCGGCGCACTTCTCGATGTCCGAAATGATGTGCGTGGAGAAGAATACGGCCTTACCTTCATCCCTGAGAGCCCTGAAAAGGGAGAGAATCTCATCACGTGAGAAAGGGTCGAGTGAGGACGTCGGCTCATCAAGTATGAGGACATCTGCGCTGTGCGAAAGAGCGAAAAGAAGACTGCACTTCACCTTCATACCCTCGGAGAGCTGTGACACCTTCTTATCTTCATCGAGGGCGAAAAGAACGAGGTACTTTCTGTAGCTTTCATCACTCCACCCGCTGTAGAATGCCTTGAGAACAGATGCTATCTCCCGTATCCTCTTTCCCTGATACCAGAGGTTCGTCCCCGTCGAATAGGATGTGTGTGTCTTGAAATCTTCCTCGCACTCAATAACCGGACAGCCCCTGTAAAGAACCTCTCCCGAGTCGGGATGAACAAGATTCAGCATCGCTTTTATCGTCGTGGACTTTCCCGCGCCGTTACGTCCGATGAAGCCGGTTATCCGGCCCTCATCGAGAGAGAACGAAACATCATCAAGTCTGAAGCCCGGATAGTTCTTTCCAAGTCCTTTCACTTCCACAATATCCATACCTGTTTCCTTTTTCAGATTTGTACGAATATTGTATTTTCCGGTTGCAGAATGGACAAACAACTGCACTTGTCATATTCAAATCGATAATGACAACTCAGGTTGCGTCAAAAGCGAAATCAGAAATCTGGAAGAGCTACACCGCTCCATACACATTGACGACGAGCTCTTTCTTCACGTTCGGACCTCATTCGCTATTACCGCAATCTGAGCGTTGGTGTACCGCAACCACCCGAGTTCGTTTGCCACATCCACCATACTCCCCGTCCAAGCTGGACGGAGAAGTCGGCGCCCCCCTGAGGTTTCACGTATTGCGAAAGGTATTATCGCCTGCTGCAGATCTTCTCTTCGGCATCCGCACCCCTGCTCTCCAGGCTTCTGTTTCCGTATAAAGAAAGAAGCGCACAGAGCACCAGGCAAAACTTCGTCTTCATCACCACTCCTTGTTTTCAATTGTCAGGGACAAAGACGCATCTGACAAGAGTTGCATACTTCGAACTAACGGCACTCTATCGTCGTTCCGACTCTCAGAACGACTCTGTTTCTTCTGTAGAAGCTGCTGATGGCATTCTTATAGGAGACACTGAATCCCGGATGACCTGTATTACAGATGTAAGCCCTGCGGAAACTGAAGTCTTTCTCGTCATGATTCTCTCTGAAGAGTCTGATGGTATTCTCAAGCTGTGAAACTGCTTTCGCCAGGAATGCCTCCCTCTGATTCTTGAGCTCGACAAAACAGAGGGTATATGGCGTCAGGAGCATCGCATCACACAGGCTCTCACTCCTGGCTGTACTGTCATTTACAGGGATGTTGTTATCTACAGCGATGAATGAGAAATCTTCTCTGTTGCCACTCGAAACTGTTGCATTCCACTTCTCACTCCTGTCATAACTGACATACGCAGGTTTTTTCCCGCCTCTGTCATCAGGGTCGATAAGGCCGAACTCGGGAACAGGTTTCACTGGAGTCTTGTAGCTCAGAA
The DNA here is from genome assembly GCA_963626615.1 of Sphaerochaetaceae bacterium. Lineage (GTDB taxonomy): Bacteria > Spirochaetota > Spirochaetia > Sphaerochaetales > Sphaerochaetaceae > Ornithospirochaeta. The sequence goes on along the minus strand of CAVFYD010000062.1, from coordinate 1,632 downwards.
AGTCAATCTTCATGACAGTTCCTCCTCAAGTTCCATGAGAGACGCGAAGATCTCATTCGTATCTGATAGAGCCCTATTGAGGGAGTTGTCATCGCCCGGAAGAGACTCATACGGCTCCACGAGATGAATCGTACCGTCATCAGCTGTCTCGTAGATGGAAATTCTCCCGGGAGCAATGAAGCTGTCCGTGTGAGCGACAGCAGCAACCCGTTCAGAGGAGACACCCTTTGAGACGAGTTCCGCACTCTTTGCCGCAAGCGTCAGATAAGACAGCAGATACGGACTGTGCGTCGTTATGAGAAGGGAATTGTCGCTGCATTCAAGCGTTTTCAGAAGATAATACAGGACCTCTGCCTGGGATGCGGGATAAAGGTTCTGCTCCGGCTCCTCCACTATGTTGATGAGTCTCGAATTCACTACCCTGCTTTCAGGCTTTCCGCTGTCAATTTTTCTCTTCTGTTCGACGGAAATCTCCCTGAACCTGCCATCTCCGTCATTCTGTCTCGAAGAGAAGAAAGAACTTGTGAGCGCAAGAGGTGACAAAGACTGAAGACCGCTTGATGCATCGGTTATCTCAATCTCATAGTTCTTATCCTCATCAAGCACGAATGACTTCTTCGTGTTTTCATCATAGCGGAATGAGAATCCGTTCACAGGAAGTCTGAAACCGGAGGAAGAGATGGCTGCCTTCGCCGTTCCGTAGTCGACAAGGAAATCGAAGGTGTTCCGTGCGAGTCCCTTTATGGAGTCGGGATTCTGAAGTGCCGTGCAGAATATCCTGTCGGCAGGAACGTAAAGAATCTTCGGCCGTATGTAGTTTTCACTCTCCTTTCCCTTTATGGTCAGCCTTCCCTTCATGTATGAAAAGTCAAACAGAGAACCTGTGTAATCAATTTCACTTGCAAAGCTGAGGTATGAGTCAATTCTGTGGTATTTCAGAAGCGAGGCAAACTCCTCCATGGACATGACGGAGGGATAATCGGTACCGTCAAGGCTCTTCTCAAGCCAGCAGAATGTCGAATAGAGTTTCGCAACAGAACTCTTTCCTGTTGCCTGATTCCCGATAATCAGTGTCACCTGATTAATGAAAATGAAACCGTCATCTGTCTTCAGTCCGTCCCTGACAGGACCGAAATTCCTTATCCTCAATCGTGGCATACTGTCTGCTTCCTTAACAAAATCCTACACGAAAAGTGTGAAGATTATAAGATTACCTCCCCTTCTTACGTCATGATCACTTCTGCAGACTCTTCAGCACCTTCTTTATATCACCATCGTCAGATGTGTGAGGCGGCTCTTCAAAGCCGAAGAGACGCTCCGCTTCCTCATCGCCGATGAGTCTGTCCTTATCGATGGAGGAGCCGACACTCTGCCAGATTCTTGCGGCTTCCTTCCTGATGAGTCTGTCCGTGAAGTCCTTCACATCTATACCCCTGAGAGAAAGAAAGAGCAGAGGATTGTCATCGAGCCTGCTTCCGATGGCGTAGAGGACTGCGGCTATGTGTTTGCATATCCTCGTGGGATCGGGACACGAGCAGCCGAAATGAATCTCATTCAGACGCGGGAAGAGCCCGTCCCCCTTCATCGTGAAGAGGTCCCTGTACTCCTTCGGGAACTCTCCCTTCTCGAGAG
>CAVFYD010000061.1:0-13748 GCA_963626615.1 Sphaerochaetaceae bacterium | reverse complement strand
CACCGTTATCTGTAAAGAAGGATGTCTGAAGGTTTCTTACTTCCAAAAGTGCCATGTTCCTGTCCTCCTTTCCTTAGCTGTTGAGTTTCGGGTCGAATGCGTCCCTGAGGCCGTCACCGAAGAGGTTGAGGGAGAGGACGATGAGCGAAATGATTACTGCCGGAATTACGAGACGGTAGGGATATGAATACATACCGTTGAGTGCATCGGAAGCAAGGGACCCCAGAGACGGCATCGGGGCGTTTACGCCGAGGCCGAGGAATGAAAGATAGCTCTCGGTGAAGATTGCAGACGGAATCTGGAGTGCCGTACTGATGATGATGACCGAGATACAGTTCGGGAGAAGATGCTTCGTGATAATCCACCTGCCCTTTGCGCCTGCAGTGCGGGCTGCAAGAACGTATTCCTGCTCTCTGAGAGAGAGAATCTGACCTCTTATCTGACGCGACATGCTGACCCAGTACAACAGTCCGAAGACTATGAAGAGGGAGATGATGTTGGAACCGATCTTCTCGAATACCGTTCCCTCAAGAGCAGAGGAAAGCGGATCTCTGATTACGGACGCAAGAAGAATGATCATGAGCATATCCGGAAGCGAGTAGATGATGTCGACGATACGCATTATCACAAGGTCGACCTTGCCTCCGAAGTAGCCCGAGATGCTTCCGATCGTGAGTCCGATTACGAGGACGATGAGAGATGCGAAGAATCCGACTGCAAGAGATATTCTCGTTCCGTAGACTATGCGGATGAAATAGTCTCTTCCCGCAGCGTCTGTTCCGAAGATATGCGGGAAAACCTTCTCTCCGCTGTCTATCTTCTTCTGTTCGGTCTTTCCGTAGTGGAATGGAGCCAGGTTCTTGTAGGACGAGTCGACAGGCTTACCCGGTGTTATTCCGAGCTGCTGATCGTATGAGTAAGGCCAGAAGAACGGGATGAAGATGCAGGAGAGCGTGATGATTACGATGATGAAGAAGCTCACCATTGCAACCTTGTTCTTCCTGAATCTCTTGAGGCCGTCCTTGAAGAATGTCGACGAGGGTCTCATCTGGACCATGTATTCCTTGTCTTTTGCTGAAGCGGGATCGAATGAGCTCAGATCCTGCTGGATGCTGAAGGGCTTATGTCTGTTTAACACTTATCTACTCCTTAGCTGAAATCAATTCTCGGGTCGACAACCTTATAGAGGATATCGGAAAGAAGATTCATGATGACGATGAGGGAAGCCAGCATTATGGTCGTTCCCATGATGAGAGGATAGTCACGGTTGATGATGGACTGGACAAATGAGCGTCCGATTCCAGGGACGGCGAAAATCTGCTCAACGACGAGCGATCCCGTGACGATGTATGCAAGCATCGGGCCGACATATGTGATGACGGGAATCAGGGCATTCTTCAGGGAATGGCCGAAAATGATCTTCACAGGTGCGACGCCCTTTGCCTTTGCTGTCCTGACATAGTCCTGTCCCAGGACATCGAGCATGCTCGAACGGGTAAGACGGATGATGTGGGCCATCGGACTGAGACCCAGCGTTATGACCGGGAGGATGAGACCCTTTGCTGTCTCACCGTTCGCGGGCACCCACTTGAGGGTGACAGCGAATATCAACAGAAGGAGCGACCCCATGATGAACGACGGCATACTGACGAACGCCGTACTTATCACCATGATGATTCTGTCGAATATCGTGTTCCTGTTGAGTGCAGCGACAGCGCCCAAAACTATACCGACAACTGTCGCCCAGAGTGCAGCCCTGACGCCGAGCTTGAACGACGTCTTGAGACCGTCAGTCATGATGTCGATGACGTTGCGGCCTCTCTGCTTGAGGGACGGGCCGAAGTCGAACTTCGTTATGATATCTACCAGATAGGACCAGTACTGTTCGAGAAGAGGTTTATCGAGACCGTACTTTGCTTCAAGAGCCGCCTGTACGGCAGGAGAAACGGCCTTTTCACTTGCAAAAGGTCCGCCGGGGACGAAATGCATGACGAAGAAGGTTATCGTCAGTACAATCCACACCGTAAGAATCGCAAGCAGAATTCTTTTGATGATATAACTTAATGTTTTAGGATTCATCTATACAGTCCTCTGAATGTGTTTACTTTCTTTTTTATGTCGAATCGTACCAAATGACTTTGAGAAATTCAATAAGTTGGAATAATTATGCAGATTTATGTATAAAAAGGCCTCAAATCTGTTACTATAGGAACACTTTCACTTCCTCTCGCTCCTGTTTTTCCATATAATCCGCTCTATGGTAATTACAAGAAGAAGAGCAGAAGGCAGAATAACGGTTCCGGCATCGAAGAGTCAGACGATAAGGGCGCTCCTCATCGCCCTGATGGCGAGGGGAAAATCGACTGTGCGCCATCCCCTGTACTCCAGCGACACTCTCTCGTGCATGAACGCACTTGAAACTCTCGGAGCCACACTCATCAAAGACGAAGACGGCACCATACATGTCGATTCGACTGTTCTCGACAATACGGATGAGGAAACCCTGATTGACTGCGGCAACAGCGGCACGACGACAGCCCTTCTCATCCCGATTCTCGCTCTCGAAGGAAAAACATACACGGTAACCGGGGACGAACAGCTTCAGAAGAGACCGTTTCTTCCTCTCGTGAAGGCTCTCAGGGATCTCGGAGCGGAAGTGGAAAGCACAGGCGGTTTTCCTCCCATCAGAATAAAAGGCCCGATAAAAGGCGGCAGGACAGTCATCGAATGCAGATCCAGTCAGTACCTTTCGGGACTTCTGCTGGCCCTTCCACTTGCTGACGGTGACTCAACTGTCACCTGCTCCCTTCTCTACGAAAAGCCCTACGTCAGAATGACGGAGAAATGGCTGAAGGATGAGGGGATTGACTTCACGCTCTCGGATGATCTGATGGTGTCTGAAGTGAGGGGAAGGCAGAAATACGATGCAATGGACGTCTTCATCGAAGGGGACTTCTCCTCGGCATCCTTCTTCTTCGTCCTTGCGGCTATCCACGGCACATCGGTGACGGTATCGGGACTGGACAGAGCCTCCACACAGGGAGACAAGAGAATCCTCGAGGTTCTTGAAAAGATGGGATGCAGAGTCACCTGGAACGGAATGGACGTCACCGTCACGGGACCAGCACACCTCTGTGGCGGCTCATTCGACATCAACGACATTCCGGATGCCCTTCCCGCACTCGCAGTTGCGGCATGCTTTGCAGACGGCGTGACACAGTTCACGAATGTCGCCCAGGCGAGAATCAAGGAAACCGACAGGATAAAGGTGATGCATGACGAACTTGAGAAGCTCGGAGGGGAAATCGAGGAGAAAAGCGACGGGCTTATAATACACGGTCACGGTTCTCTTGAGGGCGGAGAGGTATCGGGACACAATGACCACCGAATCATCATGGCACTCTCCGTTGCGGGAACAAAGACAGAAAATGACACGATTATCGACAGCACAGAAAGCGTCGCCGTCACGTTCCCCACATTCTATTCGCTTCTCAAGGAGCTCCAGAAATGAGCACTGTAATTGCATACTATTCGGCAACGGGGAACACGCTCTGGGCTGCAGAGCATTTTGAGAACGCTGAACTCATCGACATATGCCGCGTAAACGAGGGAACAGCAGTCATTCCGGATGATTTCGAGCGTCTCGGAATCTTCTCACCCGTCTACGATTCGGGGCTTCCGCTTCCCGTAAGAGTCTTCATCCGCGAACATCTCGGAAAAAGAGACAACAGCAGTCTGAAGTACATATTCTCAGTCTTCACACGAGGCGCGAAGGGAAGAACAGCCGAACGCATTCTCGAGAGGGAACTCGAGGAGGCTGGCCTCAATCTCTCATATTCGGCATCCGTAGTCTCTCCGGACTACTATCTTCCTCTCGTCAGGGGAAAACTCTCCGAAGAGAAGAACAGGACTCTCATGAAAGAGATGGAGAAAGAACTCGGGAGAATCAAGGCGGAAACAGACGAGGAGAAGATATCTCTTCCGCCCTTCTCTCTCACCTACCGTCTCATAAAGAAGATGAGCGAGAAACTCACACTTCCTAGGAAAAACACAAAACTCACAGTAGATAACACCTGCATCGGCTGCGGCCTCTGCACCAGGGTCTGTCCGTCAGCGAACATCACCATCGGAAACGGAAAAGCTGTAATCGGAAATGACTGCATCTCATGCTATGCCTGCTACATGGTCTGTCCGACTGAGAGCGTGAAATACATCAAAGACAAAGGCCGCTGTCCTCTCCTTGTGGAAAAAGAGAAACTCACGAAGCGCTGAGTTCATCTTCAGAGCATATCCAGAAAGGAAAGGCGCTGAACTTCCCGCTTTCGTTATACTCCTCCGGTAGAACGAAGATATTCCGGGAACGAGTCATAACCAAGTTTTCTGCGTCTCCTCAGCATATTCTGCCAAAGCTGATTCCCTTCAGTTTCTGTTATCATTTTCTTCTCCAGAGCCTCCTTCATGATTGCTCCGGTCGTCTTATGAACAAGGTTGTATTCCTTCACGTACACGGCAATGTCCCTGAGATTGCTGCTGGCAAGAATGCCTCTCTTCTCCTTTGCCAATGTGATGGCTGCCGCCTCGCCTGTTAAAGCTAACTAAATAAGTCTCCAGTTTGCTAAACGAATTTGTCCATAATGATAGAACTCCCTGTCCATGGGGGTATTCATTTGCACTTGTTTTCAATGATATATTTGGGGAAAAACTTACAAAAAAAGCCCTTTTTCTGAGGTCTTAAATGAAAACATCGGGTATTAACCCATTAACCGCGAACACTGCACGTTTCATCCGTCAATATACCCTTTTGTCATAATCTGAAGATTTCAGGGCGTGTCCTCTTTCTATTTATCCGATGCTGTTGGACATACCCCCTACAAAGTTCTACTATTGAGGAAAAGGACACAACATGACTCAATTCGATAAATCTCCCGACAGGACAGCAACCAGCAGCGTCAAATGGAACAGGGGGGCAATCGCCTCCATCGCCTCGAACGGAAACGCACGCCCGTTCTGGGTTGCAGATATGGATTTCTTCTGCGCTCCCGAAATACGGAGGAAGGCAGAAGAAGTGGCAAGAAGCGGAGTCTTCGGCTACCCGGCATTCAACGACCTTGAGACAGTATTCTCCGCATGGCTGGAGAGAAAGCACAGCTGGAAGTGTGACGAGAAGACAATCGCATTCTCGATGGGACTTCTCCACGGCATAGGTCTTGCCATCGACTGCTTCACCTCACCCGGTGACAGGATAATAGTCCCGTCTCCTACATATAAGCCTTTCAGAGAGCTCTGTTCCCTCTCGGGAAGGGTGATGGACGAACTCGAACTCGACTACGACGGCTCCTCCTTCTCCCTCGATCTCGAGAAACTCGAAAAGAAGGCCGCCAGCGCCAGCATGATTCTCTTCTGCTCGCCTCACAACCCCACCGGAATCGTATTCACGGAAGAAGAGCTCGAAAAAGTCCTCTCCATCGGAAAGAAATACAATATTCCCGTACTCAGTGACGAAATCCACGCGGATCTCGTTCATCCCGGTTTCAATCACATCCCGATGGGAAAGGCCAACGAAAAAGTCGGGGCAAAGACCATCACATTCATGGCTCCGTCGAAGACGTTCAATCTCGCAGGAGAGCATTCGGCATTCGCTGTTTTCTCTGACGATGAGATGATGGCAAAGTGGAAGGCTAAGCAGAAGGCACTCTGGCTTGACGAGCCGGGCTATTTCATCGGTGAGATGATGAGAACGGCATATACGGAATGCGATGCCTACAACAGGGAACTCTGCGCATACCTCCGCTTTAACGCCGACTACATCGGATCGTACTTCGAAGAGCACGAATGCGGAATAAAGAAGGTTAAGGGAGGATCATCCTTCGTCACTTTCCTCGACTGCTCGGCAATCTACGACAAAATCGAAAAAAAGGTTCTCGCCAATCCCGAACGCTATAAGGGCGGAGAAGGCGGCGGCATACTTTCCCGCTTTTTCGGAGTCGAGGCAGATGTTGCGATGAACGACGGAACATGGTTCGGAAAGCAGTTCAGAAACTTTGTCCGCTTCAACTATGGAACCAACCTCGCTGAAATCAAGAGCGCCCTCGAGAGAATGAGGAAAGCCGTTGAAGGTCTTGAGTGACAGACTAGGGATGAGAATCACTTACACTCTGGTTCTCATCCTCACACTTCTCATGTGGTTCTTCGCCGGGGGTTTTCTCTCGGCCCTTCTCTACCGTATCCCGTTCTTCAGGGCCGATAAGGCGGGAGTCTTCATACGCACGTTCGTGCCGCACGCTGTGATGCTTTTCACACTCTCGTTTTCAATGAGGAATCTCTTTCAGAAGAGCGCTCTCTCACTCATTTCAGAAAACGGCGTTGACGTTAAGAAATTCCTGACGGCAGCCGCCATCACGATAATAATCTATACTTTCTCTGAAATAATAGCGGGAGAGAATATCATTCCGAATACTGAGGACAGCAAGGGCGAGAAGATACTCTTCCTCTTTCTCTCCATTGTTCTCTTTCTTCCACAGACACTTGTAGAAGAAGCAGTCTTCAGGGCGCTCCCCGAAAAAATCTGGACAGTAAACGGAAGAACAATGAAGATATGGGAAAAGATGACGCTTTGTGTTCTCTGCGGCATCTTCTTCGTTCTTCCCCATCTCATGAATAAGGAAGTGACATCTTCTCCCTCTCCCCTCATCCCGCTCGTCACCTACTTTCTCTGGGGCTTTCTCTCCTCCCTTCTCGGACTTTATTCACGCTCTTACACCCCTGTCTGGGGAATGCACTGGGCCAACAACATCTTCAGTGTGTGCATAGTCGCCACGAAAGGCTCCACACTCGAAGGGGCCCCGCTCTTCTACACGACATCTTCTTCATATTCTCCATCTCTTATTGCTACACTTTCCGTCCTTTTTCTGATTATCTTTATACTGGAAGCAGTATCAGAGAAGAAGAGGAAGAGAGATGAAGAGAAACCTGATTGAGAACATGGGCTGGAGAGGAGAGAAAGACTTCTCCGTTCTCCCCTTCAATGAAATCGACGCGCTCATACTCTCCGTTCTCATCTACCAGAGATTCGAGGACGAGGAGAACTATGGAGAAGGAAGAACACTTCCCGCTCTCTACCCCGTACTCTGTCCCCTTCCTGTAGAACTTACAAAGGGGTTTGAGACAACGCGCTACCGCCTGTGGGAGAAAGTGGCCTCATCAAAGAGGTTCTCATCCTTCAAAGTCGACCACTTTTCATTCTCACTTTCCTCCGAGGAAGAAGAAAAGGAGGAGCAGTTTGCCGCCTCAATCCTCTCCTGTGGCGACGGGAAAGGCTACGTCATTTTCCGCGGTACAGATGAGTCGATAACAGGCTGGAAAGAGGACCTCAACCTCGGCTTCGAGGACGAGATACCATCCGAGAGAAAGGCACTTTCCTTCATAGAGAAATACGGAAGGGACTACGACTCTCTCATCCTCGCAGGCCACAGCAAAGGCGGAACGCTCGCGCTCTATGCCGCACTCAAAGCCGTTGACGACACCTTCAGCCGTATTGAAACAATATACTCTTTTGATGCCCCGGGACTGGCCTCATCACTGACAGATTCTCCGAGGTGGAAGGATGTACTGAAAAAAACACAGAGCTTCATTCCCTCATCATCCATCATCGGCATGCTCTTCAACACGGCAGAAAAACCCCGGGTCGTCAGATCCGACAGCATCGGGATAATGCAGCACGACGCCATGACATGGTGTACAGATAAGGAAACATTCACCTTCGAGAAGGATGTTTCCATCATCAGCAGGCTTCATTCTGCTTCGATGAGGAGCTTCCTCTCCTCGACAACGAAGAAGGAAAGGGAGACACTCGTATCTGTCATATACAGGGTTCTCTCGAGTGTGAAGGAGGAAAATGTTTTCCGCATTCCTCTTGTAATTCTCTTCCGACTTGATTTATTCAATAATGAGCTTTTCTCCCTCACCGGCGAAGAGAAGAAGGTTTTGAGAAAGCTCTTCAAAGCCTTCATAGCTTCCCGCCGAGAAGGGTTTGAAGCCTTGAAGGACAGCACAAATGGCAAAAAAGAAAAGTAAGAAGAAGGGAAAGGCGTGGCTGAAGATAGCCCTGCTCGCACTCTCCCTCGTCATCATATTCCTCATACTCTGTTACATAACACCGACAGAAAGTGAAACAGGACTTACAAGAGCGGGGGACATCGAGAACCTCGAAATCCCTATCGGCCCGGATGATGAGATAATCATCTCACACACAGGATACACGCTCTCCTACTGCGAGGAGTACGAGGTGCCGTACTGGGTTGCCTACTCACTCACGAAGGAGGAGGTGTCGACCCAGGTGGCCGCAAGAGACGACAACTTCAGGGAAGATCCTTCAATCACGACAGGATCGGCAACACTCCAGGACTACAGAAAGAGCGGCTATGACAGAGGTCATATGGCTCCGGCCGCGGATTTCAGATGGTCGGAAGATGCCATGTCCGACACATTCTACCTCTCGAACATGTGTCCCCAGACACACGCATTCAATGCGGGAATCTGGAGCGACCTCGAGAGTGCCGTAAGAAGCATCGCATACACCGATGAGGAGATATATGTCGTGACGGGCCCGGTACTGACAGACGGTCCGTACGAGACAATAGGAGAGAACAGGGTTGCTGTTCCGAAGTATTACTACAAGGTGATTCTCGACTACACGGATCCGGTAATCAAGGCAATAGGATTCATACTTCCGGCAGAGAATTCATCAGAGCCTCTCTCATACTTCGCAGTCACGGTAGACAGAGTTGAGGAAGTGACGGGGATAGACTTCTTCCCTTCCCTTCCTGATGATATAGAGGAAGTGGTAGAAGCAGAGTGCGACGCTTCTCTCTGGGCACTCAGGCAGTTCTCGCTCTCAAGCGAGGAAGTGAACACGGAGGCAATAGAATACACTTCAGGAACATCTTTCACAACATCCGACAGCACCGCCGATATGCTCATCGAACTCTTCAACACGAACTTCTACCTCTTGAAGAAGGAAGTATTCTCCACTCTCGGAATCACAAAATACATGAGAGCTCTCGGCTTCATCTAAAGCCGGGAGTAGATCTTCGAAAGGTATCTGTCGGCTTCTTCTCCCGAGATATCCTCTCTATCCTGTGAAGAGACCCAGAAACGGGCATCCGTGCCCTTGTGAACTGTCTTTTCCCTGTCTCCGGGTTTCTTCGTTCCCATATCATCCCAGAGCATGCTCTTGATGTGGCCGTCGAGAGAACAGTCGATGAGAAGAAGCATGGGACTGCGGTTCTCGCTTCCCGCAGGGAACCACGGACGCGCAAGAGATACGCTTTCGTCCACTACACAGCTCTCGCGTTTGAAATCACAGTCATGAAAGATGAACCCTATCTCCTCGTTCTCGTACGTTGAAGGAGCCGCGATGACTCCCTTTGCCCGCGATATTATCTCACAGCCCTGGAAAAGGGATGGACTGCTTCCGAAGATGAAATCGACACATCCCTCGATGGTGCAGTCCTCAAGTGACGCAATACCACTGTCAAGGTAGAGCGTATCCTGCCAGCCCCGGAATGTGCAGGAGCGGAAGATAGACCTGTCAGCTCCGAATACGGTTCTCAGGGCAACAGCCTGCAGATCGAGTTTCACGCCGTCCTCGTTCTCCTCGTTGAACCTGAAAGCTGACGGATAATCAAATGAATTCTCGATTGTCACCCCGATAGCAGTGAACGACGGAGCCGCAACCGTGAACGTTGCGCTGTCTCCTGTATTGAAAACCATTCCATCACGCTCGTCCCCATGCCTGTCGCCCCAGCTTATAGTCGAGCCGCATTCGCTTATGAGGGTTACATCCGGTCTGTTAACAGTAACCTTCTCCTTCCATACTCCCTCAGAGAGGATTATGGTGAGAGGTCCTTCCGGAGCGGAGGACAAGGCCTCGTTTATAGAATCCCCCGCACTCAGATATAATGTTGTCATGCCTTTATTATAGCCCAAAGGGAAGTCATGTACTAGAGAGTATCTCTTTCGCCCTATGATAGAAGGATTCGGTTGCAAAACGTGCCTTGCTCACGACCATCTGACCGTCCTCGGGGAAGAGATAGAAGATTCTCCTGTCGTCTCCGATTGAAATCATGTCCCCCAACTCATACCAGAAGATATCGGAAGCGAGGGAATAGTTGTCAAGAGGAGATGTCGTGAACTCAATCTCCCCGTCGTCGGATGTGAGATGAAAGCCCTCTCGGGTATGCACGAGCGTTCCCTTACCCACCTCATAGACAGCTGAAAAGTCTACCTGAAGCATTATCTTCACCCGTATTTCCAGTCTGTATCTGCCGTCTTCTATCTCCTTCTCGGTCTGGGCTCTCTCCCACCTGAACCAGTCGGGAATATGGGAGAATACCTCTCCCGAGAGACTCCCGTCCTCTTCAAGGTGCCAGCTGGAATTACAGGATGAACACGTCAGAATTTCGCCGTCTCCTTTCATCTTTCCCTCGGCAGAGCAGACAGGACACTTGTAGAGAACGCTCTCAAGCCCCTCGGCTCTGAAGGGCTCTGTTATCCTGACACCCGTTCTTTTCTGCCACTCGAAGTGGTCGAAGGAGAAGTACGGCCTGATGAGTGCATTTATCTCATCTGCAGTCATTGACTCTATATCGGACGGAGAAAGAATCTTCTTCACTGTTGCACTCACCTTCACGTTCCTCTTCTGAAGGAGGTTGTAGAGAGGATCACGGTGAAAAGCCCCTTCGGTAGATATCATGATGACGGGAACACGGAGAAGCTTAATGAGCTTTCCGAGGCTCTCGGGAAGCGGAGTCGGACTCGTGCCGTCAAAGGAGTACGAAGCTTCTGGGTACATCAGTACAGACGACTTCAGACTCCGGATACAGTACAGAAGATCCCTTACAAGAGGAAGATCAGTGTTGAACTTGTGCGTCGGCACACAGCCTATGTGCCTCATGAGCCATTCCTTCCCGACAAAGCCGTCAGCTTCGCACACGATGCTGAGAGGCCGGGGATAGAGAACACTGGTTGCTATCTCGAGGTCGATGAACGAAGAGTGATTCATGAGAACGAGCACAGGCTCATCCTTTCCGATTTTCTCAAGCCCGTCGCCCGTCCATGAAAACGACACGGCCTTCAGATCCGCCTTTCCGACAAGCCTGATGATACTTCTGAAGAAGAGTGAGCACTTCACAGGCTTCTTCCTCTTCACGCTCTTTCTTGCCATGACGCTGCGGTAATCACTCTTCTTCGTCTTTATCTTCATCACTGTCTCCAAAGACGATTATAAGGTAAGAGGAAAATCATGTGAAATCAAAATTCCTTTGTAAAATCAATATGAACGGAGAAGGAAAGCCATATAGAGGGGAAGTGTCAGAAGATTTCCTTCCCTTCCGACATTGTAGTTACCACCAAGCTTTATAGCTTTCTTCACATGATATCTCTGCGGATTCTCCAGAATCGTCCTTGTGCTCTTTGCATTACCTGATGAAGCCTTAACCTCAACAAGAGTACATTCGCCTTTGTAACGTGTTACAAAATCACCCCCCTTTTCTCCCTTTATCCGGAGAAGTATGATTAAGTCATGAAGAGAGAAGTCAACCTCAGAGAGGGCGGCATCATATCATCAATGCTGCTCTTCTCCTTTCCGATAATCCTGGGGAATATTTTTCAGCAGGCATATAACCTCGCCGACACGCTCATTGTCGGACGGTTCCTCGGCCCGGAAGCTCTTGCCGCAGTCGGGAGTTCCTATGCCCTTATGACCTTTCTCAACTCCCTCCTCATAGGACTGAGTATGGGAGCGGGAGCTCTCTTCTCGTATTCATACGGAAAGGGTGACCTCTCCGGCATGAGACGGGACATCTACAACAGCGGCGTTCTCTTCTCGCTCATTGCAGTCACCCTGACGGTGGTTTCCTACGCACTTACCGATGAGATTCTCACTCTTCTTCAAACTCCAGAGGAAATCTTTCGAGAAGAGAGAGCTTACATAAAAGTAATCTTCTCGGGTATCTTCTTCGTCTTTCTCTATAACTATGTATCATACCTCCTCAGAAGCCGTGGGGACTCGTCGACTCCGCTGTGGTTCCTCGTTGTCTCTTCTCTTCTCAACATTGTCCTGGACCTCGTGTTCATCATCCCGCTCGGACGCGGAGTGAAGGGAACTGCGGAGGCGACGGTAATATCACAGGCGGTGTCGGGAGGTGGAATCACAGTCTATTTTCTTCTGACCGGCAGGGACATGCTCCCCAGGAAAGACGAGAGAAAACTCGAGGGAAGGAGAATAAGGGAAATCTTCCGCTACTCCTTCCTCACAAGTATCCAGCAGTCAATCATGAACTTCGGCATCCTCATGATACAGGGCCTCGTCAACTCCTTCGGCTCAACTGTCATGGCATCCTTCGCCGCAGCCGTCAAGATAGACACCCTGGCATATACTCCCTCCCAGGAGTTCGGCTCGGCCTACTCCATATTCGTCAGTCAGAATCTCGGAGGCGGGAAGATGGAGAGAATAAGAAAAGGGACGAAGGGTGCGTTCCTCGTCTCTTCTCTATTCTCCCTTGCCATATCTCTCGTAATCTGTCTTCTCTCGCCGTCGCTGATGTCTTTTTTCGTGAGCCTGGAGGAGACTGAGGTAATCAGAACAGGAGCCGAATACCTCAGAATAGAGGGAGCATTCTATATCGGCATCGGAATACTCTTCCTCCTTTACGGTTACTACAGAGGAATCGGAAGACCGGAGTGGAGCATCGTACTTACAGTCATATCACTCGGAACGAGAGTACTCCTTGCATATACTCTCTCACCGATTCTCGGAGAGAAGGCAATCTGGTGGGCAATCGTAATCGGATGGCTTCTTGCAGATATCACAGGACTCATTGCCATGAAAGGCGTGAGGATAAAGGAAGGGAAATAAATGGCTTACCTTACATCACTTCACACTCACAGCACATTCTGCGACGGAAAGAACACAGTCCGTGAAATGATAGACGAGGCCGTACGTCTCGGCTTTGACTCCATCGGCATCTCATCCCACGCATATACCGGCTACCCCTTTGACGTGTGCGGAATAAAGAAAGAGAAAGTCGAAGATTATTTCAATACAGTCCTCTCTCTCAAGAATGAGTACAGAGGAAGAATCAGCGTATTCTGCGGTCTCGAACTCGAAAGCAGAACAGAGGGAGAAACACGTCCCGGAATCGATTCCCGCCTCGACTACACGATAGGTTCTGTTCATCTCTTCAGAAAGAACGGCCGCTTCATCAGCGTCGACAACACTCCCGAAGAATGGAAGGAGGCCCTCGCACTCTACAGCGGCGACCACCTCTCACTCATCGAAAGTTACCTCGAGGAACTTGCAGCATTCAGTGAGGAATATCCATTCGACATCGTCGGTCACTATGACCTCTACACGAAGTTCAACGAGAAGGAACACCTTTTCGATGAAAACGGTAAAACATACAGAGCTCTTGCCATCAAATATCTCGACAGAATCATCCTGACAGGTAAGATCATCGAAATCAACACGGGGGCGATGAGCAGAGGATGGAGAACAGCGCCCTACCCGGCCTTCTTTCTCCTAGAACACATGAAAAAGAAAGGCGCCAGAGTCATCATCAACTCGGACTCACACTCTGTCACGACGCTCAGCTACGGCTACGACACCGCGCGGAGACTTCTTCACGACGCCGGCTACTTGAAGCAGACAGTCCTTACTGAGAAGGGCTGGACTGAAGTGGAAATATAAG
>CAVFYD010000060.1:0-13816 GCA_963626615.1 Sphaerochaetaceae bacterium | reverse complement strand
GTTCAGGAAGAAGCCGGAAGAATGATCTTCAACCTTATTCTGTTCGCATTAAGATCACAGTGCTTACCGGTGAGGTGAATGGTAAATTCAGATTCACGTAAAGGCAAATTTAAATAACGTAAAGAGATACAAAGAAAGTCAGCAGTGCTGACTAATGTTGTCTGTCAGAATATCCAGAATATACAGGCGGATGAAGTGTAATTTCAGATTGATCTATACTACAGCGGTTGCTGATCAGAAGGGCATGTGTAAACAGTATTACGGGCCGATGTCTTTCATGTACCGAACAGGCTGAGATCAGCAGTCCTGTGTAATTTGAACAACGGAGAGCTGCTGGCGGCCCTGAAAAAACAGGATGCGTTCTGCATCCTGCCGTGATTGCTTCTGCTGTTCTCTACAGTCTTGCGAGAATGAACGGGAATCCCACGAGAGAGCCGAAGATAGATCCGAGACTGCTCATGAGGAGTGCCACAAGACACTTGAGGATTCTGTTCCTGTACCATCCCTTGAGTGTGAGAGCATCGTTGTTGACGTTCTCGAAGTCCTTAACCTTTGGCGGCTTGAATGTGGCCTGCCAGATGCCGGCGAATATACCGACGCCGAGAACGGGGTTGAGAACGAAGAACGGGGCTGTCACTCCGCTGAGGAGGCACGTCAGAAGCGATGCTCCTCCGATGAGAGTGAAGACGAAAGTGCACGATGCATTCGCTATCACCCAGTAGAGGAAGGCCTTGAGTCCCTGGTCCCATCCTGATGTGAAGATGCCGACTGCAACGAGTGCAACGATGAGCACGGGGATGATCCACTGTGCAATCTTTCCGGCCTTGCCCGGCTTGGGTATCTCGGTGATGGATGAGGTATCTGTGGAAAGCTCTCCCTTCTCCAGAAGCTCGAAGTTTCTGATGATTCCCTGAGTGTGTCCCGCACCTATGACGGCAACCTTCGATTTTCCCTCTGACGTGTAGATGGATGTTGCAAGGTAGCGGTCTCTCTCGTCTATGAGCACTTCCTTGACGGACGGAAGTTCCTTTGCAACCTCCTTCATCATCGACTCCAGGGTTTCCTCGTTCTTGAGCTGTTCGAGCTCCTCCTCGCTTATCTTCTCGTTGGAGAAGGATGCGGAAATGAGGGTTGCAAGGAGTTTACACTTGTTCCAGAGCGAGCTTTTTCCCCAGGCACGGCGGAATGTAATCTGGATTTCCCTGTCACAGAGAGAAACGGGGATGTTCTTTTCCCCGGCAAGCTTTGCGGCTCCGAGAATCTCCGCTCCCGGGTCGCTCCCCGTCTGGGCTCCCATCCTTCTCTGGAAGGAGGCCAGGGCTGTGTTTGCAAGAAGCAGGAATCCCTTTCCTTCCTTGAACACCTTCCTGATGTCCATGTTCTCGTAGGAGGAATCCTTTGTCTTGCTCTTCATCCTGCCGTCGTCGAGCTCGATGCAGACTCTGTCGGGATTCTCCTTCTCGATGATTTGTCTGACCTCTTCGGCACTGTTCCTGGAAACGTGTGCAGTGCCGACAAGGTGGATGGTGTCACCGTTCGAGAAGGTGATTATATGGTAAGTGTCGCTTACTTTTACTGTCGTCATTTCAGATTCCTGATGGAGGCGCGGAGGAAACCGAGCATCTTCTCTGCAGATAAGATATCCAGCTTTTCGTTCACGGAATGGATGTCGTACATGTTAGGACCGATGGATACGCTGTCCATACCTTCAATCTTGGAGTTGATTATTCCACACTCGAGACCGGCGTGGATAGCCGTGATCTCCGGCTTCTCTCCTGTGTACTTCTCCCATTCGGAAGCAAGCTTTGCTGTGAGAGCGGAATCGGGATTCGGAAGCCATCCCGGATAGCCGTCACTGACCTCGACGTTGAAGTCGTTTCCCTCGCAGAGAGTTCTGATTGTGGTGGCGACGCTGAGCTTTGCACTCTCAATCGAGCTTCTTACGGAATAGACTACCTTTGCCTTCTCGTAGGCGAAGTCGAGGATTGCAAGGTTGCAGGATGTCTCCACGAGTCCCGGAAGCGTCTGTGAATAAGCCTGTACTCCCGACGGACTGCAGATGAGAATGTTCTTGATGTGATCGTTGACCGATGATGGAATCGTATAGTCCGAAAGTCCTTCCGGATTCTCCTTCACCGTGATGGTGATGTCCGGATCGGACTTGCAGTATTCGACCCTGAGATCCTCCTGCAGTCTGGATGCAGCATTCATGGCTTCTTCCGTGCTGCATACGAGGATTGTTGCCTTGAGGTGTGACGGAATTACGTTTCTCTTCGTTCCGCCCTTTGCAGAGACGATTCTGCTCTGTGGAAGAAGCGAGAGATAGCGGCCGAAGACCTTGATGGCGTTTGCCCTCATCTTGTGTATGTCTCCGCCGGAGTGTCCTCCCAGAAGTCCCGAAATCTCGACATCTACGGCCTTATATGCAGAATTGTCGAACTTTATCCTGTTGATAGCCCTTGTGGCCTCTATGTCCACGCCTCCGGCGCAGCCGATGTAGAAGATGTTCTCCTCCTCGCTGTCGAGGTTGATGAGCTGCCTTGCGCTTACATATTTCTCTTCAAGTCCGAATGCTCCCGTGAGCCCCACTTCCTCGTTGACTGTGCAGATGCATTCAATGGGGCCGTGCTCGAGTGTGTCATCCGAGAGGATATCGAGCATTGTGGCGACTGCGATGCCGTCGTCTCCGCCGAGAGATGTGTCCTTTGCTGAGATGTACTTTCCGTCGCATACGATGTCGATGGGATCTGTTCTGAAGTCGTGCTTCGAGCCCTCTCTCTTCACGCATACCATGTCCATGTGACCCTGAAGCGCAACTGCGGGACTCTTCTCATAGCCCGGGGTTGCAGGTTTTTTCATTATGACGTTGCCGATCCTGTCCTGGACAGCCTCGATGCCGTTCTTCTCGGCCCATTTCAGAAGGAATCTTCTCACTCCCTCCTCGTTGCCGCTCTCCCTGGGAATGGAAGAGATATCATTGAAATATGACCATAATCTTTTTTCTTTCAAATTATCGAACCACATATATATCTCCCTGTTTAAGGTGAATATAAGCATTGTATGTCATATCGTGTGAAAAAACGATATGGATATTGTACAAAATTCTGTAAAGTCTCTTGCAAGCGTCAGAAGTTAGAACCAAAATAAGAGACGGAGCCAGCCATGAAAGACAACATCCTTCTCATCATCAATCCTAACGCTTCCAAGGGAAAAGGCAGAAAGAAGGCGAAGCGCATCAAGGATATTTTCGCCCTTCACGGCAGACAGTGTGCCGTCGCATACACATCAGGCAGAGGCCACGCCGAGAAGCTGGCGAAAAGTGGAGTGGAGTCCGGAATAAGGACGATTGTCGCTGCAGGCGGTGACGGTACGGTCAACGAGGTCATCAACGGCATCATGAAGGCCAGGGGACACGAGAATGTGGCGATGGGAATAATTCCCGTCGGAAGGGGAAATGACTTTGCCTGGATAGCCGGCATCCCGAACAATCTCGAAAAGGCCATCGACATAATTCTCAGCAATGAACCAAAGTTGACTGATGTGGGCTATGCAAAGGGAACAGACAGGGAAAGGGGAGTCTATTTTCTCAACGGCATGGGCTTCGGCTTCGAACCCATGGTCAATTTCCTCGCTCAGGACTACAGACATCTCAACGGCATGGCGAGTTACATTGCGGCATTCATCCACATGCTCTTCAATCCCCCGAAGGGATACAGGATGCATGTGAAGATCGACGATGAGGAATTCGATCTCGTGTCACAGCAGTTCTCGTGTAACAACGGCAGGAGAATGGGATCCTCGTTCCTGATGACTCCTCTTGCTCTCATCGACGACGGATATCTTGACTACATGTACACGAAAAAGCTCTTCAAGGGCTTCGGTCTCATAAAGATGGCCATCCGTTTTCTGCGCGGTGCGATGGTAACGGACAAGGAGAATTTCAGCTACGGCAAGGCGAAGAGAGTCGAAATAACCAGCGACAGGGACCTCATTGTTTCACATGTAGATGGTGAGGAGTTTTCACGAAAAGGCAAGCATTTTGTCATGGAAATACTGCCTTCCGCAATAAAACTGTTCCGCTAGTCTTTTGATATTTACACCCCTATCTCTATATACACAATGAAGATAATTGTGTAAAAATTCTGTTTGACTTCGTTTCTTGATGGTTGTATCATTATAATACCGTATAGAACGCCCAAAAAGTGGAAAACGGCATAAGATTGTGGTGAAATAATGATTAAGGAAAGTGTACCGGGAATTCATTTTTATGATCAGGATTTTGTCGATATGTACGACAGGGCCTGGGTTTGGTTGGAAGAACTCTGGAAGGACGGGGAGAAGGACAGCAGGTTCCCCGAGGGCCGCTTCACGCACTGTGACAGTGATATAATCTCTCTCTATGACGTTTCCCTTTCCTCTCTGTTCCTTGTCTATTCGAACCAGATTTACAGTCCGTATTCTATGGTGGATTATTTTTATGCTCGTCAGGAAGAGAATGGAAGAATTGCTGAAGAGTATAACACATTGACAGATGAAGCCGTAGTCAATCCGAAGAACCCGCTTGGCGTCACGCTTCCTCTGCTTCCATATGTCGAATTCGTCTTCTATCACAAGATCGGAAACAAGAAGAGACTGAAGGATGTCGTTCCTTATCTCGAGAAATACTTCGAATGGCTCAAGGCAAACTTCCAGAGAGATAACGGACTCTACTCCGTTCCGGCAGAAGCCATGCACATGGGTAATCTCCCGAGAGAGGGAGCAGTCTACTTCATCGACTTCAATGCTGCGATGGCAGTCTTTGCATTCTATCTCTCGACAATCGGAGACATCCTGAACGACAAGGAACTGGCATTCCGCTACAAGCGTGTATACTTCGCCCTCAAGACGAGAATCAACTCGATGATGTGGTCTGGAGAGGACAGCTTCTATTACGACCTCGACGAGAACGGCAATCAGATAAGAAACAAGCACATCGGTGCCTTCTGGACACTGCTTGCCCAGATTCCGAACGACGAATATGCTTCGTTCCTCATCGAGGAGCTCAAGGATGACAGAGAGTTCGGAACGGACAACCCGTTCCCGACACTGCCTGTGTCGAATCCGCACTTCTCGGAGGACGGCAACGGCTACTGCGGCGGTGTCTCGACCTTCATGACTTATATGATCATCAAGGGACTGGGGAACTACAATTCGTTCATCTTCGCACGTGAATGTGCTATACGTCACATGTATTTCGTCCTCGATACTCTCCATCCCGGAGAGGAGAAGCCGGGTGACGTGTGGGAGCTCTACAAGCCCATGGGCGAGGGTCCGTGCGCAGTGCCGGAGGGAATAGAGAACAGAAAGCGCTATCTGCCGTCGGCCGGTCTCATTGCGATAAGTGCATGTATAGAGAACATCATCGGACTCGACATATCGCTTCCGAGAAAGACTGTCTACTGGACGATGCAGTCTCTCGAGGCTATGGGTATAGAACATCTTTCCCTCAAGAAGAACATCATCACCATCCTCTCCAACAAGAATCAGAGAGGCTGGGAGATAAGACTCGAAAGCGAGAAGCTCTATTACTTCACCATCGAAATCATGGACGACGGAAAGAAGAAGACACTTCCGATTCCCTCGGGCAAGTGTTCGATGCTCATCGACAAGCTCTGACGGCTTCTTAATGAGACAAAAACTTAACTGAAAGTATGTTCCGGTGAAAACTATCATTAAAGTATCACTTTGAATAAAGGGGTTTTTTATCTATGGACATGAATTCATTCTCCCTCAAGGGAAAGGTTGCCTGGGTAACAGGCGCAAGCTACGGTATCGGAATGGCAATCGTCAAGGCTTATCACGATGCAGGTGCTCAGGTAATTTTCAATACATCAAGACAGGAATCCGTTGACAGCGGACTGGAGGAATACCGCAGATGCGGCATGGACGATGTTCTCGGCTATGTATGCGATGTCAGGGATGAGAAGGCAGTAAAGGCTCTCGCTGACGAAATCGTCGGGAAGTTCGGCAGACTCGACATCCTCGTCAACAACGCAGGCTGCATCAAGAGAATCCCGATGACGGAGATGAGTGCAGATGATTTCAGGGCAGTTGTAGACCTTGACCTCAATGCTCCCTTCATCTGCTCCAAGGCAGTCATTCCCCAGATGATCAAGCAGGGCGGCGGTAAGATCATCAACATCTGTTCCATGATGAGTGAACTCGGACGTGAAACAGTCTCCGCATACGCATCGGCAAAGGGCGGCCTCAAGATGCTTACGAAGAACATCGCTTCCGAATACGGCGCATACAACATCCAGTGCAACGGCATCGGGCCCGGCTACATCGCAACACCGCAGACAGCACCGCTGAGGGAGAGACAGGCTGACGGTTCCCGTCATCCCTTCGATGCATTCATCGTTGCCAAGACTCCTGCAGAGAGATGGGGTACTCCCGAGGACCTTCAGGGGCCGGCAGTCTTCCTCGCATCAAATGCTTCGGACTTCGTCAACGGACATATCCTTTATGTCGACGGCGGTATCCTGGCATACATCGGAAAGCAGCCTAAATAACGTACAGAGAGAAAAACAGGAAAGGGCAGAGCTCAAAGCGGGTTCTGCCTTTTTAATACTTCCACTTTAACCTGATAAACAATATCCTAACCACGGTATGAGAAGAATCCTCCTGATAGCAGCCATCACAGTACTTCTGTTTTCGTGCTCCCGCCCCGGAGTGGATGAAAGCACGATCAATGTGGCGCTCTCACAGGAACC
This sequence comes from Sphaerochaetaceae bacterium, assembly GCA_963626615.1. GTDB lineage: Bacteria > Spirochaetota > Spirochaetia > Sphaerochaetales > Sphaerochaetaceae > Ornithospirochaeta. Next base: position 7,064 of record CAVFYD010000060.1, on the reverse strand, counting down.
GGTGACACTGGACGTGATGACGAATCCGACGCTGACGGGGAGGATAATAGCCGTCGGTAATATCTACGAGAAGCTTCTTGTCCTGGATGGAGAGGGAAACATACGTCCCGAGCTGGCTTCATCCTATGCTCTCTCAGATGACAGCAGAACGCTGACTTTCACTCTCCGTAAGGGTGTTATCTTTCACGACGGAAACGAGATGAAAGCCCTCGATGCATGCTCATCAATGAACAGATATCTCTCCCTGTACTCACGTGCTGGAGAGATTGCGGGCGATGCACTGTTCACTGTTACTGGAGACTATGAAATCTCAATAACGAGCGAAAATTCGCTTCTGTTTTTGCCATATCTCATTGCATCAAGTCCGCAGGAGGCTATTGTTATGCCTCATTACTTAATTGCCGGAACCTCGCTTGTGACCGAAATCATCGGCACAGGACCTTACCGCCTTGCCTCATGGACACAGGGCGAGAAGATAGAACTTGAGCGCTTTGACTCCTATTCGGAATACGGGGAGGAAAGCTCGGGCAGATGGGGACTGAAGAAGGCCGAAACCGAAAGAATCGTCTACTCTTTTGTTCCCGATTCCGTCACGAGACTCCTCGGCCTCGAGAGCGGTCAGTACGACTTCATCAATGATGTCATGAGCACGGACGAGGAGAGAATAGAGAAGAATCCTTCGATTAATCTCATAAGCGGGGAGGAGAGCGGATCAATCGCTCTTGTATTCAACAAGAAGGAAGGGCCTCTCTGTGACAGCGATATGAGAAAGGCTGTTTCATATGCATTGTCTTCCGAGAGCCTCATGGCGGCATGTTACGGAAAAAAAGGCTACACCACATCTTCTCTCTACATGGAGTCCTGGCAGAGTGAATGGCTCTGCGATGAAGAGAACCCCTACTATGAACAGAATAAGGAAAAGGCAGAAAAGCTGCTCTCCGGAAAAGGAAAAGTCAGGCTCCGCATTCTCTCTTCAAACCTCAGCAATCTCGAGAGGATTGCCTCAGAGCTGAAGGAGGAGCTCGAGAATGTAGGCTTCGAGTGCACGCTGACAGTTCTTGACTGGGCGTCCTTTCTGGAGGAGCGCTCATCCTCGTCTTCCTGGGACATCTACATATCTGCATTCACGACGGTTCCGCTTCCGCAGATGAAGAGCTATCTCTCTCCCTCGTTCCCCGGATGGATCAGTGAGGAAAGCGGAGCCTATGGCGTCATCAGGGCTCTCAATGAGGCCTCATCAGTTTCTGAGGCCCGGGAAATCTGGAAGGAAGGACAGAGCGTGATGTGGGAAGACTCTCCTGTTTATATTGCAGGACACTACACGACAAGCTATGCCTCCTCTGACAATTTGAGTAACATAATCATCCAGAACGGTTTTTTCTTCTGGAACACAGTGAAAGAAAAGAAAAACTGACGTATTGAAAAAAATCCCGATTATGATGGGTAAGGGCAGAGCGATGGGAAAGACAATCATATACAGATTACTTCATTTTCTGCTGACGCTTCTTCTGGTGTCAATCTTTCTCTTTTCTGTCTTCTATTTCCTGAAGGGCGACAGTTCATCTGTAATACTGGGAGAGGAAGTTTCGGAAGAAGCGAAAAATAATTATATCGGGAGTATGGAAATAAAGAAGGGCTTCATCCCGGGATACCTCTCGTCGATGAGGAGATTTTTCACTCTTGACTGGGGTAATACCCTCTCGGGTGAGAGCATCAGAAGTGTTGTTGCCTCATCCTTTCCCGTCTCGCTCTCGCTCTCCGTCTGGTCTTTCATTCTCTCGTTTCCCTTCTCTCTCTTTCTAAGTATAAGGGCAGTGAGAGAACGCGGTTTTTCTGCACTCCTTTCTGCACTTCTTTCTGTACTCTTTCTTCTTCTGCCGTCTTTTCTCTCCTCAATCATCCTCATTCTCGTCTTCTCGTCGACTCTCCATATGTTCCCCGTTGCAGGTTATATCTCTCCTTCAGAAGGACTATGGGTGCACCTGAGGTCGATAATCCTTCCCTCCCTTGCGCTCTCTCTTCTCAGCACGTCATTCATGCTCCGTATATTCAGGGAAACGCTGGAGGCTAACATGAGAAAGCCTTTTGTGAACTACGCCAGGGCGAAGGGCGTAAGGGAGAAGCGGCTGGTTGTAAGGGAAGCCCTGAAACCGTCCCTTCCCGTCATCATCTCGACGACGGCACAGAGTGTTGTTTCGTTTTTCGCATCATCGACAGTTGTCGAGACAGTATTTGCACTTCCGGGAATGGGAAGGGCACTGGTCAGCAGTGCCGCCTCCAGGGATTATCCCCTGAGCTTTGTACTTGTGATGCTGGATGTAACGGTAATCTGTCTTGTTCTTTTTGTTTCGAAGATTCTCATTTCCTGTATCGACAGAAGGGGGGAGAGAGAAAATGGCAAAGCTTAAGACAGGTCTTTTGATACTCACCCTTCTCATCGTCTTTTCTCTTTTCACTGCAGAAAGGGGGGAGATGAATATGTCATCCTATCTTTCATCTCCGTCCGTTGAGCATCCCTTCGGCTGCGACAGGGAGGGTAGGGATCTTCTCTCGCGTACGTCCTCGGCCTTGCTTGTCTCGTTCTCTGTAAGCCTCGTAAGCACTGTCCTGGGGCTGCTGGCGGCTCTGATTCTCGTTTTTCTCATAAGGAATGTGCCTTATTTGGGCTCTCTTCTGCATTCGCTTGTCAAGGCTCTGAGAACAGTGCCTGCGATTATCCTCGGTCTCTTTCTGCTCTCCTTTCCGGGAAACGGGCTTTTCAAGCTCATCTTCACGCTGTCTCTTTCCTCTTCGTCGAGTATGACACTTCTTCTTGTACCGCTTCTCGATTCCATTGAAGGAGAAGAATACATAATAGCAGAGAGGAGTCTCGGACTTGGGGAAGGAGAGATCTATCTGAGGCATATAGTGCCGTCGCTGAAGGGTGTCATAATGGAGGAATTCTCCTCGACTCTCATAAGCAGCATAATAACGGAGTCCTCGCTCTCGTTCCTGGGCCTGGGACTTGATCCGTCTGTCCCGACGCTTGGGCGTCTTCTCACGGAAGGCAGAAGTACGGCCCTGACCTATCCTCATACGATTATCTTTCCGTCTCTCGTACTCTTCCTTTTAGGATTCGGGGTACTACTTGTGAACAGGGGACTCTCAGAGCTTGATTCTTCCTCTCATTGAGCGCGTGAGTGTTGTCTTGTCGACGTAGCCGAGGTCTCCTCCGATCGGAATACCGGAAGCAAGACGTGAGAAAGTGAGATTGTAAGAGGAGAGGATGTTCCTGATGTAGAGTGCCGTCGTGTCTCCCTCTTCTGTCGGATTGGTTGCTATTATAACTTCCCTGAATTCCCCGTTCTTCACTCTTTCGACAAGTTCTTTGAATCTCAGCGCTCCCGGCCCTATTCCCTCTATGGGATTTATGGCGCCGCCGAGTACATGATAGAGTCCGTTATAGACTCCGATAGAGGAGAGCGTGACGACATCCTGCGGGTCTTCCACTATGCAGAGCAGTGTCCTGTCAAGTTTGTCGCTATCACAGTAGATGCAGCCGTCACCTTCCGTATAGCAGCCGCAGACGGGGCAGGGATGTATTTTGTTCTGGATACTAACAATCGCCTCTCCAAGCTTTGTGTTATAGGAATTATCTGTTTTGATAAGGTGGTAGGCCAGTCTTGTAGCCGATTTGTCTCCCATACCGGGTAGCTTCTTCAAAAGCCTTATGAGTTCATCGATACTGTTCATTCGTCATCCTCATCGTCATCATCGTCACCTGCTTGCGTCATCTGGGGAACAGGAGATGCGGTATTCTGAGTGGTTTCAGCAGCAGCTGCTGCAGCCTCTTCGGCCTTCTCCTTCCTGATTTCCTTCTTTGCTTCGATTTCGTCCTTGTCGATATGGATTTTTCCGCCGAGGACTGCCTGCAGATCCAGCATCTTCTGTGATGCCTTTTCGCCCTGAGCCGGTACATATTCGACACGGATCTGCGTTCTTGTCCCGAGTACTTTGAGTATGGCGTTCTCCACTTCCTTTCTGTAGTTGCCGATCATGTCGCGGGCAATCTGGCTTTCGACTGTGAATACGAGGAAGTCTCCCTGTCGTCTTATCTTTGAGGAAAGTATGTGGTGTGATATGAAGGATCTGACAGAGTTGTCAAGTTCCTCTTCGATTCTTGCGGGAAGGGAACTCTCGTCCAAGGCCTCTTCTCTCTCTGTGTATGCAAGAGGAATCGCAGGAGCTTCTTTCTTTTGTGTCTGTCCCTCCGGCTTTCTTTCTTCCGCTTCCGGAGCAGGGACAGCAGCCGATGGTGACGGAGAAGAGTGCGGCAGGGAAACGGACGAATCCGTCTCAATCATTCTCTGTGATTTTTTTTTGACGACGATTTCGCCTTCGCTTATTCCCTTTCTCATGTCCTCCATCTTCTTTACGAGTGTCTCGTTTGTCACGAGATATGGAAGTGATGAGAGACGTGAGAACAGAAGCTCGAGTTCGAAGCGCGGGGAGAGTGTGTATCTGAGGTCCCTGTAGAGATTCATGAATGCTCTCAGTCCCGCTTCGAGCTGCTCCTTTGACAGAAGTGATACTATATCCTGAGGAATGTCGGCTTCCTCGACCCCGAGGAGAGACGGACGCCTTATTCCGTTCTTGTAGAAGAGAAGGGAGCGGAAGAAGTCCGCACCGTCCTTTGTTATCTGCTCGGTGGAGACACCGCTCTCCAGAAGCTTCGAGAGGCCTTCGATTGCATCACCGGGTCTGTTGAAAAGCGATGCGGATACAAGCTCTGCAATCTTGGAGAAACCTGCAAGGTTCAGCCTTTCTCTGATCTTCTGCAGTGTGATGTGGTCTCCGGAGAAGGATGCAACCTGATCGAAGAGAGTGTATGCGTCTCTCATGCTTCCCGTTGCTTCCTTGCTTATCCAGAAGAGAGCATCCTCGTCGGCCTCGATATTGAGGTCGGCTGCAGCTTCCCGGAGACAGTCCTCTATCTTCTCCTGTGATATTAGCTGGAAGCGGAATACCTGGCAGCGTGACTTTATCGTTGCCGGAACCTTCTGGATTTCTGTCGTTGCGAATATGAAGATTATATACTCCGGCGGCTCTTCGATAGTCTTCAGAAGGGCATTGAAGGCCGATGTGCTGAGCATATGGACTTCGTCGATGATGTAGATCTTGAATCTCGAGGACTGAGGCGGGAAGAGAACCTCTTCCTTTATCTTTCTTATGTCGTTGACGGATGTATTCGATGCACCGTCGATTTCGATGACGTCGAGGGAAGTTCCGGAGGCAATCTCCCTGCACGACGAACACTCCCCGCAGGGATGTGCGCTCATGCCGTGCTGGCAGTTGAGTGACTTTGCGAGGAGTCTGGCGGAACTTGTCTTTCCCACTCCTCTGGGACCTGCAAAGAGGTATGCATGGGCAATGCGGTTTTCCTTTATCGCATTCTCCAGTGTTGATACTACAAATTCCTGCCCGACAAGCTTGTCGAAATCCTGAGGCCTCTTTCTCGTTGCGGTTACTTCATATGCCATGTTTTCATAATAGCATCAAAGAGGTTTAACGGCTATTCTTAGATTGAAAATCATATGTTCCGTTCTTCAGGTCCGAGAGGGTTACTGACGAGAAGAAATCCATGGTATTCCTGTAGAGTGTCTCCCACATGGGCCGCGTGGGGCACTCCTCCATTCTTCTGCAGTCTTTCGAGTCGCTGCATAGGCATTCGACAGGCGCAAGAGTGTCTTCGGTAAGCGAGAGTATTCTGCTGACGGAAAGTGACGAAGAATCACAGGCGAGTCTGTAGCCGCCGTCCTTTCCCCTCTGCGCTTCGATGATGCCGCCGGAAAGCAGGATTCTTGCTATCTTCTCGAGATACTTTGGGCTGATTTCCTCCTCTGCCGCTATCTCGGAGAGAGAGGAGAAACACTCTCCTCTCTTACTGAGGGCTATGAGGAACCTCAGGGCATAGCGTCCCCTTGTCGATATCATCATATTTCTCTGTACAGCGGTGTCGAAAGATATCTGTCGCCGCCGTCGGGGAGAATTGCGACAATGGTCTTGCCTCTGTTCTCTTCCTTTCCGGCTTCTTCCACAGCTTTCGAGAGTGCTGCTCCCGAGCTTATTCCGACGAGAATGCCTTCTGTTTTCCCCATTTCCCTTGACCATCTGTATGATTCGTCGACAGTGGCTGTCACGACAGATGAGCAGACTGAAGTGTCGAGAGTTCCGGGCACGAATCCCGCTCCGATTCCCTGAATACCGTGGGATCCTGACCTTCCTTCAGTGAGAACGGGAGATGTATCGGGTTCGATGCCGATTATCCTTATGTCAGGATTCTTCTCTTTGAGATATTTTCCGGTTCCGCTTATCGTGCCGCCTGTTCCGATACCTGCGATTAATATGTCGACACATCCGTCACTGTCTTTCCAGATTTCAGGACCAGTGGTCTCGTAGTGTGCTTCGGGGTTGGAAGGATTTACAAACTGTCCTGCAACGAATGCACCCGGAATGGATGATGCAAGTTCATCAGCCTTCTCGATGGCACCCTTCATGCCTTTCTTGCCGTCCGTGAGAACGAGTTCTGCGCCGTATGCCTTCATGAGGAGTCTTCTTTCCTCGCTCATCGTCTCCGGCATCACTATGATAACCCTGTATCCTCTGCTTTTTCCGATTGCTGCGAGCCCTATTCCCGTATTGCCGCTTGTGGGCTCGATGATGGTGGAGCCTTCCCTGAGTTTTCCCTCCCTTTCCGCATCATCAATCATCTTCTTTGCAATCCTGTCCTTTATGGAACCTGTGAGATTGAGATATTCGAGTTTTACAAGTACCCTGGCCTTGAGGCTGTACTTCCTTTCGATTGCGGTCACCTCATAGAGTGGTGTCCCTCCGACAAGCTCAGCTGCATTTGTGTAGATTCTGCTCATTGTGTTCTCCATATCCTACTTGGTAAGTAGGAATTTGCGATAAGATAGACCTGTTTCTGAAGTTTTGCAACATAGGACAGAGAAATAATCCTGCAGATGTGCGCTTGATGGTCTGAAAGCAGTGTGATTGGCGTAATGTGCATTATTTTGAAGTAT
>CAVFYD010000059.1:0-14231 GCA_963626615.1 Sphaerochaetaceae bacterium | reverse complement strand
TACATGTTTCCACTTAAAATTGGAAGTCCCTTTTTGAAGATTTTTTAACTTTTTTCCCGGATTTTCTTACGTTATCTGCTAATTCCATGTAGAAAATAGAAATAGGAAATTCAATTGCAGCTTGTCCCCTTTTCTGCTGTATAATGCCATATATATAAGAGGTAAATATGAGCACACTGATAATAACCGGAAGCCCGAGAAAGGGAATGTTTTCAGACCGCATGGCTGATATGATAAAGGAAATGAAGGGAGGCGATATCATCCACCTCAGGGAAAAGAAGATTTCGTTCTGTCATGCCTGCGAATACTGTCATAAAGACAAGGGAAACCTCTGCATCCAGAAGGATGACATGACTCCTCTCTATGACTCTGTGGAGAAAGCTGACACCATTGTTCTTCTCTCTCCAATCTACTGGTGGCAGGTCACGGCACAGATGAAGACCTTCATCGACCGCCTCTATGCGCTTTCTCACGAATGCTGGAAGGGAAAGAGGGTTGTCGTCATCCTAAACGGCGCTGCCGAAGACGACGACGTTGAATTCCGCATTCTTCACGATGCATTCAAGGAGATGTTCGACTATCTTTCAGCCGACTTCAGATACCTCGGTGTAGGGACAGTTGACGAAGAGGCATTTAGAGCAAAGGAAGCTGAAATCCAGAGCTTCATAGAGAAGAACATCCAAGAAACAGGCGTGTAGAGGGTTATTCCCGAAACATGCTTGAAATCAGCTTTCAATATTCTTCAACTACTCTATCTATCCTCTCATTCTCATCAGTAAATCCGAAGTTGGGTTTGTCCCTGTCACGATGGTCTTTCGATTTTCATAATAAGCCGTAAAAAAATTACGATATACGTTAACACCAACCATTTTACCAGTGAAAATCATATTAGAGGAAGAAAGTAATGCTGAAGAAATTCGCAGTAAGCAATTTCAAGGGATTCAGAGACAGGCTTGAACTCGATCTTTCAAGTCACAGAAATTATGAATTCAATAATTATGCAGTGAAAAACGGGATTATCAAGGATGCAATAGTCTACGGCCCGAACGGATGCGGAAAATCGAATCTCGGCTTTGCCGTCTTTGACATCGTAAACCATCTTTCACAGAAGATGAAAGTTCCGCAGTACTACACATCATATTTATATGCGGGCTCCCCCTATTCTCTGGCCAGATTCGAATACACCTTCGACTTCGATGGTAAAATTGTCGAATACAGCTACGCAAAAGATTCGAAACTTACTCTCCGGGAGGAAGAGCTCACAGTTGACGGCAAACAAATCTTCAGAAGAACGTCAGGGGAATTCACTCTCGATGACGGCGAGTTTCCATTATCCGCGGAAAGATTCAAATCCCTCAAAGATAATCTCAGCAACGTTTCAATAATTAACTATCTTCTGATGTCATATCCTCTCGGTAAGAACCATTACCTTACTAAACTTTCAGAGACCGCAGATTCAATGCTCTGGTTCCGGAGTCTGGAAGAAAGAGGTTTCATCGGACTCAAAACACAGCCGCAGATTCTTGAGGAATTCATCATTGAAAACAACCTTACTGATGATTTCCGTGCATTTCTCTGTCAGGTAAGCGGACAGGAATATAGTTTTTCCCCTCCGGCAAAGGGCGACAGGACTCTGAAATGCCTTATTAACGGTACAGAGGTAGAATTCGATTCAATAAGGTCAACGGGAACAAGTTCCCTGACTCTGCTGTACTATTGGCTGAAGAATCTTAAGGGAGCCTCACTTGTTTTCATCGACGAATTCGATGCCTTCTATCATTATGCATTGTCAATGGAAGTCTGCAGAAGACTTTTCAGCCTTGACTGCCAGGTAATCCTTACATCGCACAATACATATCTTATGACAAATGATCTTCTGCGTCCCGACTGCAACCTGCTTCTTGAAAAGAACAGAATTCGGGCCCTCTGTGACTGTACCGAAAAAGAACTCAGGTGGGGACACAATATAGAAAAAATGTACAGAGGAAAGGCTTTTGAAGGATGATACTGTTTGTCTTTGAAGGGGAAGAAAGAGAAACAGGAATTTTCAGGACTCTTGAACATCTGTTTTTCAGAGGGAAGGAAGAACGCCTGATATGTTCTTACGGCAACAATATCTACAATCTGTATGCCGCAATGACTGATGACGGGAACGAGAAAGACGAAAACTTCTTTCTCGATATAGTTTCAGTGATGAAGAGTAAACTGCGGGACAGCAAGGATAATCCTCTGGCGAAAATAGAGTCTTCAGATGACATTTCCGAAATCTAACTTTTCTCCATAATTTCTATTCTAATGATGCTCATGAAATTGAAATCCTGAATGTTCTTCCGGTCACCACTATAATCTTTACGGGATGCTTTCCAAAACTGATTTCCAGTATCTACTCAATACAGAGCTTTCGCCGCCGCTCACTGTCACAGTCAATCCACTCCTCGAGAGTCAGCGGAGTATAGTCGGAGTACATGCAGAAGCAGTTGATCATCTGACACGGGATATTCGTCTCTTCATCATGATGAGCAAGAAGTCTCTTCGTGTTTCTTGTCTGTGATATGAAGGAATCGACAAGCACCTGGTCATATGTGTTGTGAACATGGCCGTAGAGCATGAACGACGTCGGCTTTCCCTCCGCATCCACGGCATTCTGCCTGTTATAGCAAAAGACAGGGTAATGCATGAGACAGATCTTCTTCTTGTTGTCGTGAAGCTCCGTGTAGTCTCTCACCCATCCGAAACGGGAGATATCGAAATCGGAGGAAGAAAGATATCTGTCATCATGGTTTCCCCTGATCAGGAAGAGTTGACCGTTGAGTCTTGAGACTACAGCTTGAGTTTCCTTTCCGCTCCCGAGTGAAAGGTCTCCGAGGATGACGACTTCGTCGTTCTTCCTCACCTTCCGGTTCCACTTCTCTATCATGGTCTCGTTCATCTCCTCGACAGATGAGAACGGACGCATGTCCATGCTTGTGAGAAGACTCCTGTGACAGAAATGACAGTCAGATATGTAATAGCGCATTCATTCCTCCTCCGGCGATGATAGCAGAAAGCTCTGACAGTGGATATGTATTGCCCCCTGCTGCCATCTGTTTCTCCTAAAAAGCTCTGAATCACACATATACACAATGACCTGGTATCGAGTCTGTCGGATTAATCCACTCTGGAGCCGAAAGGCATCAGAGAAAGGCCGGCAAGCTTGAAGTACTGGAGACCGAACGGTATTCCGATGATTGTGACGCAGAATACAATGCCGCAGACTACATAGACGAGGGCCATCTCGAGTCCGGTCAGCAGAAGCCATATTATGTTGACGATGAGCTTGAATACTCCTCCGCCGTATTCGACTTCCTTTCCGAAGGGCCAGAGCGAGAGCTTGGCAAACTTGAAGCACTGGAGACCGAGAGGAATGCCGGCTATGGTAATGCACCAAAGTATTCCGTATATGCACCATAAGAGTGCAGTTTCAAGACCACCGAACAGGAACCAGATTATATTACCGAGAGTTTTCATTTTATCCTTCCAAACAATGAACGGAGAATAGCACAATATGACAGACAGATTAAGATGCTCTCCCGTCAAAACGGAATACGCTTTCTTTATCCGTCAGCAGAAAGGATCTTTCCGCTTCTATCAGAGCACCGAAATTCACAAGATGGTTTCTATACAAATTTTGAGATATAATCGGAACAGAGGAGAAAGATATGTCAGTACTTGTTTTCGGTTCGGTCAACATAGACAGGAGCTTCAGGCTCCCCCACTGGATAGAATGCGGAGAGACAATAGCTTCGCTGTCACTCTCGACTCAGGCAGGAGGAAAGGGAGCCAACCAGGCAGTGGCCCTCTCGAAGGCGGGAACGGAGACGTATCTTGCATCTACTATCGGAAGTGACGGTCTCTGGATAAGGGACATCCTCGATTCCTATGGTGTAAACACATCGCTCATGGCAGTGAAGGAGAAAAGCTATACGGGAACCGCAACGATTCTTCTCGACGAGAAGGGACGGAACTCCATCGTCCTCTACGGCGGAGGAAACAGGGAGAACGATGAGAGCTATATCGGGAGTGTTCTTTCACACTTCGGAGAGGGGGACTGGATTGTACTCCAGAACGAGATAAACAACCTCGGCCTCATTATTGACAGAGCAAAGCAAAGAGGCATGAAGATATGCCTCAATCCCTCGCCTTTCGAGGAGAGTCTTCTTTCTCTAAATCTCGGCAGTGTTGACCTTATCGTCGTGAACGAAATCGAGATAATGCAGCTCATGAACGGGACTTCCGGCTCCTGGGAAGATATAATCTCCAGCTGTGCCGAAAGATATCCGTCATCATCGATTCTTCTCACACTCGGCGAGGAAGGTTCCATCTATAAGGACAAGGGAGCGCCGGAGCTCATAAAAACCCCGATAGTGAAGACCACAGTCGTGGACACCACAGCAGCAGGAGACACCTTCCTCGGCTACTTCCTTTCCGGTATCCTGAAAGGAAACTCCCCCCGGGAGTCCCTCAGGAGAGCAACAAAAGCATCATCTGTGGCGGTATCACGCGCGGGGGCGATGGATTCGATTCCGTACTCAGACGAAATCGTATAATCACATTGCCTTGACTTTCGCCCAGATCTCGTCGTCGACGAGAACACCTTCCGTCATGCTCTGCTGACGGATTTTTCTCGTACCGTCTCCGGGAACATGGACAGGATGCGACGGGTCACGCGGTACGGATGAACGGATGTCAGAAAGTGTATGCTCTACTCTTTCGTCAATCTCCTTCCTGTCGGGAAGCCTTGAGAGGTCTATCGCCATGAAGAACTGGCACACTTCAGTCTCGGGCTCAAGGCCGACGTCGCTCGTGCTCTTTCCCCCGGCAACAGTTGAAGCGATCATATCCAGGACAATCGAGAGCCCCGACCCCTTCCAGTAACCCATCGGGAATACCTGCATCGAGGCTGCAACTTCTCCCGGGTCACGTGTGACGTTTCCGTTCCTGTCATATCCGGCATCGACCGGAGTCTCCTTTCCCTGACGGCTCAGGTTATTGAGCTTTCCGTAAGAGAACATCGACATGGCGCAGTCGAGAAGCACCGGTTCATCTCCATGCGGAACTGCAAATACAATCGGGTTGTTCCCGATTTTGCGGTCCTTTCCGCCCCATGCCGGCATGTTCTGTATGGTATTGGTCCACATGATTCCGATACAGTCGTTCTCCGCAGCCATGAGACCGTAGTTGCCGGCCCTCATCCAGTGGTTCGTGTTGCTGAGTCCGACGACTCCGACCGTATGTTCCTTCGCAATTTCTATTGCCCTCTTCATTGCGATTGTCGCATTCAGCGGTCCCGGTCCCTTCTGACCGTCCCAGCGTTCGAGAGACCCCATCGAGAGTGTCTTCACAGCTCTCTTATCCACGTCGATATGTCCCTTTTCTATGAAATCAATGAAAGAGGGAAACCTGTTGAGACCGTGTGAGTACACACCGTCCCTGCTTGCGTCGGCAAAGAGACGGGCACAGAGCTTTCCGTCCTCTCCCCTGATACCGTATTTATTAAGAACTCTCTCGAAGACAGAAATCATCTCGTTGTAGTCAACTCTCATAATCACCTCGTTGATGTTATGAATATAGAACAAAGACGGAATGAGGACAATCACACATAACCAAAGACCCCCGTGAAAGAGATTCCACAGAGGCCGGACTGACAGCGTATTAACCTACGGCATTATGCTGTTTGCACCGTCAACTATTACACTCTGACCGGAGAAGTAGCATGAATCCGGACCGGCAAGAAATGCAATGACCGGTGCAATGTCATTTTCGGGATCTCCGAAACGCTTCATCGGGTTGAGATTGACCTGCTTTGCATATTCCTCGGGGAACTTTTCTGCCCATGCCTTTGCAGCCGGTGACTCTGCTCCCGGGAGAACTACGTTGACACAGATTCCCCACTGTCCCCATTCCTTTGCCGCTATCTTCGTGAGACCTCTGAGAGCTTCCTTGTTCGATCCGTATGCAAGCTGGCCGGAAATACCGAACATGCCGGTAGCGGATGCGAAGTTGATGATTCTTCCTTCCTTCTGTGCCTTCATGTAAGGGAATGCAGCCTGCATGTAATTGAGTGACCCGATAACTCCGCTCTGCCATGCCTTGAGCATGCTCTCATATGTCGTATCCTCGACAGGAGCCGACGCTACGATTGCCTGAGCGTTGTTGACGACGACATCGACAGTGCCGTATTTATCGACAGTTGCCTTCACGACTTCCCCGACTCTCCTGCGGTCTCCCGAGTCACAGGACAAGGCAAAGCCTTCGCCGCCGAGTGCCCTGATTTCCGCAATTGTCTCTTCGATGGGTTCGATTCTTCTTCCTGTTGCTACAATCTTTACGCCTCGCTTTGCAAGGCAGAGAGCGATTCCCTTTCCGATTCCCTGACCGGCACCTGTAACGATTGCAACTTTTTCGTTAAGCTGTTTCATCAGCATCCCTCCATGATTTATACCGTTTTTCTGTTACATTCCTATAGATTGACTCAAGGGCAACATACAAAAACAAGGTTTCATTTCCTTTTTTCAGAGTAAGGGCAAGCAGACCGTACTTTCAGTCATATCTTATTACAAAAGAGAACAGTGCTCTAAGACACACTCAGAATCGGGAGGCTAATCTGACATAAATACAAAACGGGGCGATTCCGCCCCGCATCATCAGAATGAAATGAAATCACTTCAGAGAAATAGTCTGAAGATAGTTTCTCTCCTCACCAGCATCCAGTGTCCTTATAGCCCACTTGTCCTCAAGTTCAAGTCCCTTAGTCTCGACCTGTCCCATGCCGTCCCAGAATTCAATGCATACGAAATCATTGCGGCCGCCGGCCGGAGCCCAGATGATAAGGTATCTGAAGCCCTCGCCCTTAATCTGTGTGAATACACCGCTCTCGTCACCGACACCTACCCACTTCGACTCAAGAGAGCTGAGGTCCAGAATAAGTGACGACGAGTCGATTACTCCCTTCAGTGAAAGTTTTGTGCCGTCAACAGCCTTTCCGCTGACAGAGCCGTCAGCCTGGCTGAATGCGCCGGCCTTCTCGCTCTTCTCGAAATAGACAAAGCACTCCTCCTGCTTCTTCGGAAGAGCATATGTATAATGGCATCCCGTCGAATAGTACATTTTTTCATCGCCGAGATTCTTCACACTGTAGCCTACAAGAATGTTCTCTCCATCCAGCGTGTATTCGATTCTGTAGCCGTACATGAAAGGATACCTCTCAAGTGTCGACTCATCATACACATCCTCAAGAACAAGATGCGTACTGTCGGAGGAGACAACTCTCAGATCCCTTTCTCTCAGAAATCCGTGGTTCGGGGAAGCAAATTCCTTACCGCCGAATGTGAACCTGTCGTCACGGCACTTGCCGCAGAGCGGGAAGCAGACAGCCGTTCTTCTCGGCCAGACGGATGAGTCATACTGCCATGCGTGTTCCTTGCCGTCCTTCTTCGAAACAAGTGATTCGATATAACCCGCCTTCGTATTGAGAGTGGCGGAAACATATTCATTTTCAAGTTTTACAAGAGACATTTTCCAATTCCTTATTTCTTTGATTATACTCATAATTTCCTCTTCGGAAAATATGAGAAAACACAATCAGATAATCTGCCGTTCCTGATCTTCGCGTCCTCGTTTTTCCGCTGTCCCCCTTTAATCCTTCATTTTCGGGCCGGATACGACACTCCGGCATTTTATCTCACAGTCTTCCTGTCACAGGATGTAAATCCATTCAAATGAAATCAGGACTCCCTCCACTCCGGTACAGGAAGAGCAAAAGATAATGAGACTCACTTATGTTCCGGGGAAGGCATCTGCTTTCTGTTTCTTCTTTTCGTATTGGATACAGCATTGAGACAGAGATACTCCCTGTTTATCCTGTCGATATCACCCACGAGTGAGTCTCTCTTCGCTCTCGCATCTTCCGCTGAGAGCGAATCGAAATCGGTAAGAAGTGACTCGAATCCCTTCTCCACAGCCCAGAGCTCCGATGCCGCATTGGCATGAATAGTCTTGTCATCGTCATCCTTGAAGTAGGACGTGTAGAGATTGAGTGTAAGGGAAGCAAGTGTTATGAAGCTCGTGATGATGTTTATCTGCACGTTGCCGTGGAAAAAGAACGATATGATTCCGACAGACGACACAGCCGTCAGGAAGATATCAAGCCCCTTTAAAGTCTTGACTCTGTTGTTGAGGCTGAGGTAGGCACTCCACTGATTCCTTGCCGCAGTCTTCACTTCTCCGTCGAGACGGAGTATCTGATCCCTGAGTTTTGTCTTGTCATCATCCATGATTCTTCTCCGCCATTGATGTTACATCAAAAGACGACAGCAGTACAAACCTCACTCAGTAGGATTTTACTCCAGATATTCCGAGAGAGAATCAGGGTTTCGAGGCTGTAAGCGGTACTGCGGAAATCCGGAGATTATGTTCTGGAAGAGCTTCGAAGAGGAAGCCGAATGTATTACTGTCCTTATCTGGCAGAGTAAGGATGGCTGCAGCCATTGCCAGTCGGAGATAATGTCTCTTCTGCTCCTCTTCACACGGAGTGGACGACATCTGCCAGGAGAAGAGGAAGAGACATTTCCGAGCCGGGAGATACCTTCTTGGAGTACTGCGGCACATAGCGTCCACCCCCTCCTGAAGCGCAATATCATTCAGAACCGATGACTCTGATACAGTTGTGGCCTCGTTTCCGGCAGGTGACTTCAGTATCAGATGGGCCAAATCCGCCTTATCCAGTGAACAGCTAACAGAACTTCAAGTGAACAGCTTTTTAAACATCAATTCCTTGCAATAAAAACGGACACCACGATGATGTCCGCTCTGTTCAGTTTAGAAATGATTATCAGCCGGCAATCCATCCGCCGTCCACGACGAGGACATCTCCGTTGACGAATGCGGATTCGTCGGAAGCGAGGAAGAGAGCAGCATCTGCTATGTCTTCCGGCTTTCCCATACCGGGACATGTTGCCATGACAAGCTTAGTGCGTGAGTATCCAGCCATATTGGGAACCCCCATCGAGGAAGAAATTTCCGTGTTGATTCCGCCGGGTGCGATAGCATTGCATCTGATTTTGTCGGGTATGTACATGAACGCCGTATTCTTCGTCATTGCGACAATTGCAGCCTTCGAAGCAACATAGGCAGCGCCTGCTGCTGTTCTCATTGCGCCGATAGATGCGACGTTGACGATGCTGCCGCCCTTTCCCTGTGCCTTGAAGACCTCAACTGCCTTTCTCATTGCACACATCGGGCCGTAAACGTTGACAGCCATTACATGATTGTATTTCTCGTCGGTAAGTTCTCCGACAGGTTCCATACCGTCCATGACGCCTGCATTGTTGACAAGAACGTCAAGACCCCCGAATTCCTTCACGCAGAGGTCAATCATCGCCTCATTGTCTTCCTTCTTCGAGACATCGCCTGCCATGATTACAACCTTACCCGGAGCGTCCTTGAGAGATGCCTGGAGCTCTTCAAGCCTTTCCTTTCTTCTTGCAACTGCGACGACGTTTGCGCCTTCGTTTGCAAAAAGAGCCACAATCGCCTTTCCCATACCGGCACTGGCTCCGGTGACAACTACACTTTTTCCTTCAAGTCTCATCATTAACCTCCTGAGTCAGATTCCATGAATCCTTACTCATTCATAAGAATAACATATGGGAAAGAGTTTATGTGGATAAAAAATTATCAAAAAGGAAAAAAATTAACAGAATGTCGGCTCAATCCTCACTGAAGAGGTTTCCTGTGCAGACCTTTCCCCTTTCCTCGTCAGAAGAATGATTATAGCGGCTTAATGAGATGGCCCTGAATAGGGAAAGAGGATTCTCCGCTCCTATGGCGCGAGACTGTTCAAGAGGATAACCTTTTCCTTTACTGTAACGGCAGGCTGTGACTGTCTTCTTCGAGGAGAGGAGCACTGACATCGAGAGCCTCACCTATGCGGTGATACCTGTAACTGAGATTTTCATTCCCTGCTCCCTGTGCTCCGGAAAAAGCAAAGTCACAGGTGCCTATCCTCTTGCAATACCCCTGTATTCTTCTTTCAGCTTCTCATAGCCCTCTATTGTTCCGACATCATAACGGCTGCCGTTCATCAGGAATGCATGGCAGATACTGTGTGAAGCAAGATACGAGACGAACGAGCCCGGGGCATCGGTGCTGATTCCTTCCGCTATCGCCTTTCTGAGGAGGTGAAGATCTTCCTTCACGTAGAAATAGAAGGGAGGAACAGCCCAGTTCGATCGGGGATTGGACGGTTTCTCCTCCATCGTGAGGATTCTGTCATTCTCATCGATGGTGCATACTCCCGTGCGTTTCAGGCGCTCGATATCACCCTGGAAGTGTCTCATGACACAGCTCGTTTTCTTCCTCTCCGCATAGTCAAGGAATGCTCCCAGCGAGAAGTCGAGGACATTGTCACCGGCAAGAACAAGGACATCATCATCGATTCTCTCCTTATCGAGGACGAAAACTATGTCCCTGAGGGCTCCCAGCCTTGTCTCATTGCTCTCGGTCCCGTCATCCAGGACGGAGACACCTTCCTTTTTCCGGCTCCAGTCGAGAAACATCGGATAGAAGCGATGATTCGTGACGACAGATATCTTCTCAATCCCGCACGAGAAGATATCATCGGTGAGCCATTCGAGAATGCTCTTTCCGCCGACTTCGAGAAGAGGCTTCGGAAAGTTGAGTGTCAGCGGATACATCCTCGTCGCATAGCCTGCCGCAAGTATTATGGCTCTCATAATTCTCCTCCTACTCCGTCTGCGCTCGAGGCAAGATGGAACGAATACCTGCCCTCGAGGGACGGAAATGCCTTAAGGTACTCTGATGTCACCTTCCTCTCGATTTCTTCTGCCTTATCGGGATCGATGAGGGCCATGCAGCAGCCCTTGAATCCCGCACCGGAGAACCTTCCGCCGTAGATGCCGTCGGTATCCCGCATGATTTCGTAGAGTTTCCTGAGCTCATCGCAGCCGCATTCGTAACTCCAGATACTCGAATACCCGCTCTCGAAAACAAGCTCTCCGTATCTTTCGATATCACCTTCCTTCCAGAGCCGGGCTCCCTTCTCGACTCTTCTCATCTCACCGTAGTAGTGCTCAGCCCTGCGTCTCCATACATCTGGAAGTCTGTCCCTGTAGGAAAGGAATACGTCTTCCGGAACATCTCTGAGACGTGTATCCGCAAAGGAGCCGTAGTCGAGGCCTGCATAGGAGAGAAGTGCATAGGCCGCAGCCTTGCATTCGTCCTGTCTGAGGTTGTACTTGGAGTTCTTGAGGCTTCTCTCGAGTCCAGAGAAGAATATTGCAATGCTGAACCTTTTCATTGAGGACGGAGTCTCTATAAGGGAGAAGGAATCATCCTTTGTATCGAGATAGAGAAGATGATTCTTTTTCGAGAGTACCTCACAGCTCTGATCAAGCTTTCCGCACGATACTCCCACATATTCGTTCTCGGCCTTCTTTGCAAGAGTAATCATCTCGGATGGAGAAAGGTGAATGCCGTTCACCTTTGCGAGGGCCGAAAGGAAGCAGATGATGACCGATGCCGATGACGAGAGGCCGCCGATGGGGAGGCTTCCCTCGATTACGCCCGAGAGTCCCGTATTGAGGCGGTACTTTTCGCCCAGCATCTTTGCCGCTCCCCTCAGGTGGTCAGCCCAGTCGCCCTGTCTGTACTCGGGAACAGCGGAGACAAAGAACTGCGCACGCTTGGGGAAATTCAGTGACTGAAGTTCCACGACACCGTTCTTTTTCATCCTGTATGCCATGTGGATTCCCTTGTCGATTGCAAAGCCGTTGATCTTTCCCCACTGATGGTCTATGTGTGCCCCTAGCGGACTTACACGATAGGGACAGAACGAAACATTCTCGGGGCTCTGGTGATAGACACTCTCATAAACTTCAATACACTTCATCATCTCTCATCTCCCATATAGAAATCACGGTACCACCCGCTGAATCGCCTGAGGCCCTCCCTGAGAGGAGTTGATGGCCTGAAACCGAAGTCCCTCTCGAGAGCAGATGTGTCGGCATAGGTCACGGCAACATCACCCGGCTGCATCGGAACAAGTTCCTTATGCGATTCGAAGTCATAACCGGAAGGAAGGACTCCCGCCTTAACGAGTTCCTCGCTGAGTATTCTCACGAAGTCCAGGAGATTCTCCGGGTGGCTGTTTCCGATGTTATATACAGCGTAAGGAGGAAGAGGAAGACCGTCCTCTCCGTCCTTCTTCTCCGGCGGTCTTTTCATGACCCTCACTGTTCCTTCGACTATGTCGTCGATGTATGTGAAGTCACGCATGCAGTTACCCCGGTTGAAGATCTTGATTGTCTCTCCCCGTCTCAGCTTGTCTGTAAAGCTGAAATACGCCATATCGGGTCTTCCGGCAGGGCCGTAGACAGTGAAGAACCTCAGTCCCGTCGACGGGATATTGTAGAGCTTCGAGTAGGCATATGCCATGAGCTCGTTGCTCTTCATCGTCGCGGCGTAGAGAGAGACTGGGTTGTCGACCCTGTCGTCAGTGGAGTCCGGAACATTGCTGTTGGAGCCGTAGACTGAGGAGGACGAGGCATATACAAGATGTTCGACAGGATATTTCCTCACGCCCTCAAGTATATTGAAGAAGCCGATTATATTGCTTTCGATATAGACATCAGGATTCGTGATCGAATACCTCACCCCCGCCTGAGCTGCAAGATTGACTACAACAGACGGATGATACTTTTCGAAAACGGAGAAGACAAGATCCTTATCTGCAATGTTTCCCCTTACGAATGTGAATGCTTCATGCTTCTCAAGTTCCGAAAGCCTCCACTCCTTTATGCTGACAATGTAGTAATCGTTCATGCTGTCGATACCGACAACATTCAAACCCTCTTCAAGAAGACGTTTTGTGAGAGCGGAGCCGATAAAAAGCGCGGCTCCCGTTACAAGTACGGTTTTCTCTTCAAGATTCATTATGTTACCCCCGGGACTATCTGAATTGAAACAGCAGACTGATTCTACACCAGAGAGAGTGTCTGAGTCCAAGAGAATCTTCAAACTCGCTGAATTTCATCTACGATTACTGCCGGGAAGTTTATTTTCAGATTCGGTTCTCTTCCCGGAGGATGGAATATCTTGGGTATTCCTCCCACTTATCAAGTTGTCTGCTTCGATTTTTCTTCCCGTCGACGAGAAAATCTCCTCAAAGGCCTCCGGGAGCCTCCTCTCTTCGAAGGAGGACAAGAACAAGAGGCAAAGATTCCCTCCTCAGCAAATACATGACTCGACAAGACCGCAAGAATATCTCTCCGCCATTACCCGGATAAGCTTCTTCATGCTGGAATATTCCTCACCCACCTCCGATCTGCCGCCATAAAGTCTGATTTTTAACACCTCCGGTCCGGCTATGAAGGCCCGGGGATAAAAACATTCCTCATATCGTAATCATTCTTCTTTCCATTGCAGTTTCCCCTTACAGAAGAGAGCAGCAGGGACAGCTCATGAAGCACGGCCATGAGAACGGGGCATTCATCCTCTTGTCCCGAAAAACGCTATTTTTAAGGGACACAAAGAGTTATTACACACATTTTTCTTGACTAATCTCACTTTGCACTTCTAATATGACCACATCCGGAGGCCTCAATGGAGATAATGGAAATCAACAGGAAAATACAGGAGTTCACATATACGGACAACGTCATGGCACTCATTGAAGCGCTGAATGACTTCATGACGAGATTCGAGAAGGAAGAACTGGAAACTCCCAATCAGGTACGTGCGACAGTCTATGGAGCTCTCCTCATGAACGGGTGCAGGGGGGACATGATTCCGCTGACAGGACAAGAGAACGTGACAATTGCATTCAGAACCCGGAAATCTGTTTTCCTCACGGGCATCGATATCGGGAAAACGGCAGAAGAGATAATAGAGAAAAGGAAAGATATCAGCATCGACAGAGGCTACTTTGAAGGCGGCAGAAACGTATACTTTCTGGCTCTCTCGTTCTCGGAGGCGAAAAGGCAGTTCTCGCAATGGATGATTGAACGAGTTTCTGAATAGCACAAATGTCCGGGAGAAGAAACGCTCATAAAAGCAATGTGCAATCTTCAACTGACAATGACAATTCTGAATTCTGGCATTCCATGAACATATCAAACTATTAAATCACATATTCCAGACGGGGATTTGCGCTGTTTTCAGCCTTACTCGAACGG
>CAVFYD010000058.1:0-14352 GCA_963626615.1 Sphaerochaetaceae bacterium | reverse complement strand
TATAATCTGAATTTAATCACCTCTTTATTTTGAAAGAAGATACTGTAATTCAATTCATAATGCCATCGAAAGTGTAAGTATGATGGTATTCAGCATCAGCATTCCGTTCTCGGTCAGGGAGAATCTGTCTTCGGTGCTGCTGTACCAGCCTCTGTCGAGACCGGCTATCCTTTCTCCGTAGAGGCTGTCGAAGGAAAGACCGAAGCGTTCGCTGTAGTATTTCTTGTCGATACCGTCCTCTGTTCTGAGGGCTGTCAGAAGATAGCTCTCCTCTGTCTCTTCCTTTGTCAGGTTCTCGCAGTCGAACTCGGGGGATGAGATGAAGTCTTCGATTGTCTCCCTGTTTCTCATCGTGGTTCCCGTCGTATAGCCGAGAAAGCTTTCAGCTGCAGGTCCGAGTCCTATGTACTGTCCAAGTGTCCAGTAGGCCCTGTTATGAAGGCATTCGAAGCCGGGAAGTGCGAATGCGCTGATTTCGTAGTGACTGTAGCCTTTTTCCCTGAGTCTGTGCCAGCCGCCTGTCAGGAATTCCGTTTCCTTCTCGTCGCCGAGTGGAACAGCCTTACTGATAAGAGGTGTTCCTTCCTCGAATGTGAGACAGTAGAATGATATATGCTGAGGATTGTACTTGGCTACGCTGTCGATGTCGAAGAGAGTATCTGAAACCGTCGTTGTCGGAACGGCAGTGATGAGGTCTGCATTCCAGACAAAAGGAGATGAAGAAAGATACTCCATCGCCTTAATGTTATCCCTGACCCCTGCCCTTCTGTTGAGGAATGTGAGTGTCCTCTCGGACATTGTCTGTATTCCTGTAGATATCCTAGTGACATGAGGAAAAAGAGAGTCAAGCTCCTGTGATACGTCCTCGGGATTTATCTCGACTGTCGTCTCCTGAGGTCTTCCGTAACGTTCGGCTATCGAAAGAAGTTCCAGTATCCTCTCGGAGCCGAGGAGAATGGGATTGCCGCCGCCGAAGTATATCGTGTAGAACGGACGCTTCATATCTTCAACGAGAGTTTCGAGTTCCTTCTTTATATTATTGTAATACCTGTTCCTGTTCTCTTCATTGAAGAGCGTCGAATAGAATGCGCAGTAATCGCACCTGGATCTGCAGAAAGGTACATGTATGTATAAGGAAAGAGGCCTGTCGCTGCGGTACGATTCAATCATCTGTAAGTATGCTTATACGGTTAAGAGGCCAGAAACGTGCGACAACCTGTCCGTTGATGTCGTCTTCGCTCACCGGACCGAAGTATCTTCCGTCCTGGCTGTTGTCCCTGTTGTCGCCGAGAGGAAGCACAGAGCCGTCGGGAACATAGATTCCCGCCTTATACTTTGCATCCGAACTTCTTATTGTCCTGTCCGACGGATCTATGAACGAGAGTTCCTCATAGTAGGCTCTGTTGAACTCATAAAGGTCAAACTTGTAGTCATACTCAGTACCCGACATTGCAGAATACTCCTTCACAAGATAGTTCGGGTAACTGAGGTCCTTCTCGATATATGCTTCGATTCTTGCAACTGCCTTGAGTGCGTCGTAGAGACTCTCGTCGACGCTCCTCTGCGGCGCGGAGCTGAGGCCGTTGGTTTCACGGAATTCACTTTCTGCAATATATTCGCCGCTTCCCGCTGCCTTTATATATACATTGCCGTCCTTGAAGAGCACCCTGTCGCCGGAGAGTCCTGCCGCACGCTTGACAAAGAGGCGTTCGCGGACATTGCCGTCGCTGTCCTTGTCGATGTTGACGAGGGAGAGCGTTCCCATGTAGATGGCCTGACTGAGAATATCGAAAACGGGACCGCGCGAATCATACTCGGGATTGTAGAATGTTATGATGTCATCCCTCTGTACCCGTCTCTCGCTTTCGAAGAGCTTCGGCCCCGTAGGATATAGTTCAATGCCATAACTTGTCTTGTTGACGACAACCCTGTCTCCGACAAGGAGTGTCGACACCATGCTCGGGGACGGTATTACAAAGAGCTGGAAGAGAAACTGGTTTATGATGATTACCCAGAATACACCGAAGGCAAGTGCATCGAGCCACTCGAGCGCTTCACTGAGGAATGTCCTCTTCTTGTTCTTGTTATATGCCCTCTTGGCCTTACGCTTTGTAAGCTTCTTCTCGGTATGGGTTTCTACCCAGCACAGGAATTTTTCCATAGAGACAAAGTAACACTCATCAGCCTTCATTGACAAGAGAAGATTTGGTTATTACCTTTATGCTATGTTCAAAAAGACAAAGCTTCCCGAAGTGGATCCCGTCGTACTTAAACCGTGGCACGGAATAAGGCCGGCTTATTATATAATTGCATTCTATTTTCTTGTAATCCTGGTTCTGTTCTTCCTCCTCTGTCTCCTTCCGGGACTTGTTTCGGACAGGACTTATGTCGAATTCGACACTTCCCTTCCCATCCTCGGAGTTTATGAAGACGGAAGGTACCTCGGAAACGGTTATGAGACAAAGCTCGAGACCACGGCCGGTGAACACACATATTCATTCACATACGAGGGAATAGAAATCGGGAGACAGACCGAAACAGTGAAAAGACATTACTTCTTCACTCTTTTCTCCCATAAGTCCACTGTTATAACTCCTGTTCTCACATATAACGATGAAGTCAGAGAGAAGGCCGTCGAAGTCTGCGCTTCCGACATTGCCTCTTTCTCACCCATTACTGATTTCTCCGGCTCTGCCGTCTATCCGTCAGTCATGAGAAAGTTTGCAGAGACTGCCGCAGCAATGAATATCACGGATGTCAGGGATATATGGCTGTACTCGCTTCTCCATGTAACATCAGAGACGATGTTCAACGATTATGTCGGAGCAAAGGCTGTCCTTGAAGAAAGCGGTATAACATACAGAACAGACGAGAGTGACAGAATAGAAGATTTTCTTGTCTCGCTCTACGGTGATGGAACTTACTCAACATACACGAAGACGGACAGCACATCAGATATAAATGTGAAAAAGAACGGTTCTTTCTATACTTACAGTGAAGGAACCGTGACACTCGGTAAGACGACATCTTCGTCCTATCCGGAATCGGATTATATTCCCGTGACAGTCTCTTATCCTCAATTCAGTATCTCGGGATCCCTCATTACCGAGAACGAGTATGCTCAGTTTGTCGAAGCAAATCCGAAGTGGAGCAGAGACAACCTCGAGGAGCTTGTGAATGAAGGCCTTGCGGATTCGAACTATCTCAAGAACATCACTCTCTCCTCACGCTCCTCACGAGCGATAAGATACATCAGCTGGTACGCAGCCGAAGCTTATTGCCAATGGAGAAGCGGAAAGGACGGTGTGGAATATGCTCTCCCGACTCTCACCGAGTGGACTGTTGCGGCGCTCTCCGCGTCCGACAAACCTTACGTTACATCGATAATCTTCGTCGAGAATGACTCTTCCTCTCCGACCGGTCTCATGGGTCAGCTCTGGGATATGACGGGCACGGTCTATATGCCTCTCATGAGACTAGTTGCGGACGAGACAGTATCGAGACTGGAAGAGCTCTTCCCCTATGATGACATTATCGTGATGGGCGGAAGCTACGTTAACGAAAACATCTCTTCTGATGATATCGGGACATCCGCTAAGGCATCGTGCTCCCCGTTCAACGGATTCAGGCTGGTGAAACATGAGTGACGGAAAATCCTACAAGCTTATTCAGAAAAACAAGAAAGCATACTTCAACTATGAGATAATCGAGGAACTCGAATGCGGTATGGCACTCTCGGGTACCGAGGTGAAGTCGGTAAGGGAGGGAAAGTGCTCGTTCTCCGACAGCTACATAACACCGAAGGACGGATCACTGATTCTCATCGGCTTTCTTATTCAGCCCTACTCTCACGGCAACATCTTCAATCACCAGGCTGACCGGCGCCGTCAGCTTCTTGCACACAAGATGGAAATCAGGAAGTTCACGCGTAAGGTAAACGAAAAGGGACTCACAATCGTTCCTCTGGAAATCTACCTCAAGGGTAACCTCGTGAAGATGAAGATAGCTCTTGCCCGCGGTAAGAACACTCACGACAAGAAGGAAGCCATCAAGGAGAGGGACGCAAGAATAGACCAGAGACGTCAGCTGAGAGATCTCAACAGCTGATTCTCCCTTCTTCTCCAATTGAAAACCACCGTGCACCGGTGGTTATCTTTTTATCTGAGAGTCCTGTGAATGAAATAACTTATCTTTGCGCCTTCCTTTTCGGCGCTCTCCCTGTCTTCCTTTCTGAACCATTCGTGAATCATGTTGCTCACGCCTCCGATTACGAATGCGCTGTAATCGACGGCTGATAAGCTCTCGAGCTCGGGTCTCACTTCGCTGATTGCATCCTCGAGACAGAGCTGCACAAGAGAGCGCAGAAACACGGGGCCGCTGTTATCTGTGAAAAGAATGCAGAAGAAATCACGGCTTGCGTCAACAAGCTTCAGAAAGTATGTGACTGTCTTCTGTGTGCCAGTGCTTGTCTTCCTGTATTCGCTGATTTCATTGAGAAAATACTCGAGATAGCTTGATTTCACTTCATCCAGAAGCTGATAGACATCACTGTAATGGGCATAGAAGGTATTTCGGTTGAGGCCTGCGGCAGAGCAGACCTGAGTTATCGAAATATCTTCGATCTTTCTGTCCTTCAGGACTTCCATCAGCGCTCTCTGAAGCCTCTGTCGTGTTTTCAGAACACGCACATCATGCCTCGTTGCCATAAATACCCCCTTATATTTAAAGCAATTGACTTATGGAGGTGGGGAGACTCGAACTCCCGTCCTAACAGTCTACCTGTAAACGTCTACGAATATAGTCATACGTCCGGTCTTAGTCCCCCGCTCGGTGGCATGACTCACGTTGCAGAAGAAGCAGTCCCTTGATTTTTCCGCTCAGCCGGGACAATCGGAGCGGATGAGTCTCCTTTGTGAAAATACGGAAGTCCGCCGGAGACGGAACTTTCCTCCGTTTTGCTAATGCTTACGCAGCAAGAGCAAATGCTTCAGATTCGACTTCGTAGTCTTCTTCTTTCTTAGCATTTAATTTTTTTTGCCGGTTTAACAAGTCAGCGCTTGATTCGCAGTCTACAGCCTAGCAAAGCCAGTCGAAACCAAAACACCCCCAAAGATGTTTTACATCGTAAATATAATAACTATTTAAGCAAAAAACAAATTAAAGTTAAGAAATTTCAGCATTTTAGCAGAAATTCGTATGTTTTTTCGCCCCATTCCCTCAAATCGCAGAACTTCAACTGAGCCTTACTGTCAAGATATGTGCGGTCTCTGTTGACTATCACTATCTTACCTCCGTTATATAGCGTGAACTGCGGAAGCGAGGCAACTGGATTGACGACAAGAGAGGAACCCAGGATTATCGTGAGATCCACTTCACTGAATACGGAATATGACCTGTTGATGAGACTGCCGTCAAGGTTCTCTCCGTAGAATACGATATCGGGCCGAAGAAGTCCGTGGCAGTAGTCACAGTGAGGATATGCAATATTTCCGAGTCTTTCCCTTGTCTCTTCAAAACTGTATTTTCTCCCGCAGACAGTGCATGTCGAAGTGCGGAGCGTTCCGTGAAGTTCGTATACCTGACGGCTGCCGCAATATGTATGGAGAGAGTCAATGTTCTGTGTCCAGATTCCGTCACTGAGGAGATTTCTGTCTTCCATCAGCTTCAGTGCCTCGTGAACGATGCTTGGCTTATAGACGGCATCGCTGTACCAGCCATCACGTGCCCAGGCATAGAACTCGTCAGGATGTTGCATGAAAAAATCGATGTCGAGAAGCTCTTCGACTGATATATTCCCGAATTTCTTCGAGTAGACTCCGCCTGAAGAGCGGAAGTCGGGAATGCCGGAGAGTGTGCTGATTCCGGCGCCTGTGAGAACAGCGGTACGTCTTGAGGATTTCAGGAGGCTGAAGAATGAATCATAATCACTCAATTTCAATACCCCGGAATGTATTTCCCTGTAATATGTCGGCCTTGAGTCTGACTACATCGCCGGGACTGTGTTTTCTCAAGGGCTCTATCGAATAGTAGTAGTTATGTTCATCACGGCAGAGATAGCGTGACTTATCGTCCCGGCTTTCTGTCGTGACAATGGCAGTGACGATAAGAGGAAGTGCTTTTTCCCTTATTGTCTTCTGTCTCTCGAGCTGCTCGGCAATGAGCCTCTCGAGTCTCTCTGTCTTTGTCTTCTCGTCAATCTGCCCTTCCATGACGGCAGCTCTCGTCCCTTCCCTGGGATTGAAGTAATACATGAAGGCTTCGCTGGGGTGCATTATCTCCATCATGGAGAGAGTATCATGATATTCATCCTCGGTTTCGGTGGGAAAGCCGACGATGACGTCAGTTGACAGAGTAAGGCCTGGGATACGGGAGTACATATCATCAACAAGATCGATGAACTTCTCTCTTGTCGTGTGTCTGTTCATGAGAGAGAGGATACGCGAGTTACCGGACTGCATCGGAAGGTGGATGTGTTTGCTTACCCTGTCATTTGTGGCGATCACATCGATGAGATGCGACGAGAAATCCTTGGGGTGAGGACTTTCGAACCTTACCCAGAGTATGTTCTTCATATATGGAGTAATAAGTTCGAGAAGGCGGGGAAAATCAACATGTTCCCCGTTGTATTCCGAAGAATACGAGTTGACGTTCTGCCCCAGCAGCGTGACTTCCCTGACGTTTCTGCTTTCAAGGAACTTCACTTCCTCGATGATGGATAGAGTGTCTCGAGACATCTCGCGTCCCCTGACATACGGAACGATGCAGTAGGAACAGAAGTTGTTGCATCCGTTCATGATGGGGATGTAAGAGGAGAACTCGCCTTCCCTGTAGTATGACTGGAGAAAACTGTACTTTGCCCCGCTCCTTTCCCTGTCGCCGGAGAGGTAGTCTGCAATCCTGTCCTTCTCCTCATTCGTCGCGACATAGTCAACGAACGGAGCTTCCTTCTTCATCTCGTCCTTCATGCGTGAGGCCATGCATCCCGTGACGACAAGCGTGAGCGGTCTCTTCTTCTTTATTGCGTGGTAGAAGCCGAGCCTTCCCCATATCCTGTTCTCGGCTGTCTTTCTCACAGAGCATGTGTTGATGATTACGGCATCTGCCTCATCCGGATTTTCTGTCGGCTCCAGTCCCCTTCCCTTCAGAAGTGTCTCTATTGCGTTGCTCTCCGCCGTATTCATCTGGCAGCCGTATGTCTCTATAAGATATTTCTTCATTTATTATTCCTGTTCTCTGCAGCCCTGAGTGTATTCATCATCAGGGACGTTACCGTCAGGAGTCCGACTCCTCCCGGAACCGGGGTAATCATAACATTTCTGTCGGCAAATGACTCAAAGTCACAGTCACCCGTGAGCCTGTATCCCTTCTTCTTCGTTGCGTCCTCCACCCTGTTGATTCCGACGTCGATCACTGCACTGCCGTCAGAGATGTATGACGAGTCAATAAGTCCCGGTTTCCCGACGGCGACAATGACGATGTCACTCTCCCTCGTTATTTCATCAAGGTTCTCCGTGTATGAATTACAGAGGGTTACAGTTGCATCATATCCCCTCTGGGAGAGAAGAATCGACATCGGCTTTCCGACTATGTTCGATCTTCCGATGACACAAACCCGCTTTCCCCTGGTATCTATATTCCAGTTCTCGAGAATCTTCAGTATTCCGAGAGGCGTACAGGGAATGAACGAAGGATTCCCCAGGGCAAGACGCCCCATCGAATACGGAGAAAAACCGTCGACATCCTTTTCGGGGGCAATGGCATTTATGACCTTTTCGGCACTGATATGATCCGGCAGAGGAAGCTGCACGAGGATACCGTCGACGCTGTCGTCAGCATTGAGCTTCTCCACGAGTTCTACTACATCACTCTCCAATGAATCTTCACTTAAGGAATATTGAAAATGCACAAATCCCAGTTCGTCGCACCTTTTTCCCTTGCTTTTTACATAGGATGCGGATGCGCTGTCGTTTCCGACAAGGATTACAGCAAGAGAGGGGGCTCTATTTCCTTTATTTACAAAAGATAAGGTTTCTTCCTTCACTGAGGAGAGAAGCCTGTCCGACAATTCTTTGCACCTGAGTTCTATCACACTCAGATGTTACTTCATAGTCTAGCCGGACTACAATAGTCAATTTGAAAGATAAGGCTTTTTACTGTATACTGTCCCCATGAAAAAGAAATCAGCAATCATCATTCTGCTCTCTGTCCTCATTATCTGCGGACTTGCGGCAGAGGATTATTATGAAACAGGCTCCCAGGTCTTCTCGATCACTGTCGGAGCTGACCTTCCGTTCACCAATTCATACAAGACCGAATCCGGTAAATGGGAGACCGGTCTCTGGTGGGGAGATGAGGGAACTCATTTCAATATCGGGGGATACGGCTCGATAGACTATGAGGTATTCGTATCTGGTAAGTTTTCCGTCGGTGGAGAAATCGGGTATCAGTTCAACAGATGCTCGGATCAGAAGCTCTTTACCCAGGTTCCCCTCCTCGTTAAGGCAACATATGTTCCCGTTCAGGGAAAGTTCGAACTCCCTATTTCCCTTGGTCTCGGCTTCAGTTATCTCAGCTACAACGACAAGAGCATGTTCTCTCCGACCATGTCGCTATCTCTCGGCGCAAGAGTGTTCTTCACGGACAACTGGGCAATAGGTGTCAAGAGCGGTATACAGTTCACACCCGAGCTTTACGTAAACACAAAGAAAAGCGGCCTCCATACTTCAATTCCATGCCAGCTCTTCGCTTCATACCGCAACTAGGAGGATAAGTGATGAAAAAGATATTACTGACACTGACGGCTGTACTTATTGCCTTTCTTGCAGTCTCATGCAACATGGACTCCTCGACAGGACTCTTTCAGGAAGCAGGACAGTCAGTCAAGAAGGAAAGCTATGTAATCAGAAAGGTTATCGCGGCCGATGAGGCTGATTCAATCTATCTTGTTGCTGCTGACGAGGGTATCTTCCTGTATGACGCGAAAGCAAACAAAAAGGTCGGAGCAACAGTTGCAAACGGAAGAACATCAAGAAATGTCATCGGCGGCTTCTTCACAGAGGCAGCAGATACTTCCAAATGGAAATGCATTTACTATGATGACCCGAGCAATAAAGGCGACGGCAAATATCATTGCATTGATCAGGACGGTAACGTTACCGCTTTCAGTGGACTTGAGAATTACATTCCCGTTTCGTCTGTATACGAGGGCGGCAACACTGTAATCGTATTCAGGAACAGTGAGAAGACGACGAATTACGTCTGCATGACAAAGCTGACATCATCTTCACAGGATTTCTCATCTGTCAAAGATACCTCTCTGACCAATGTAAGTTATATAGGAGACGGATACTTCATCGGAGTTGATACTGATCGTAAATACATCACAGATACCAGTAAAAGCATTAATGTATATTTTAAATACACTGCATCAGGTGTATTTGAAACTCCTGAAGTTAACAGCAGCAGTTACATAACTCATGAAGACGCAACTTTCCTTTCGCTTTCTGATACATTCTACAAGGCAGACGGAAGCTCGATCGGCTCCATCTCCAGTAACTATACTTATACCAGAGCAAATGCGGCTACAGATGGAAACACACCTTCCAGCAGCTACTTCATTCTTTCAGGACTTAACTCTGTCTATAAGATTACAGACGGAAAAATGGAAGCAAAGAACGTCTCAAGCCTCTCTTCCATCGAAGTTGTCTATATTGCATCTGTTGCCGATGACGGCAGTTACATCAACGTCATCACAGCCGAAAGCGGTGCTAAGTGCATCAACATCACAGACGGCAAGATCGATTCAAGCTGGAAATGAATGTCTTGAGGCAATAATAATCGGGCTGAGAAATCAGCCCGTATTTATTTGATTCTTTTTACTTAGTCTTCGCAGATCTCATGAAGAATCTTCTTTACATCCTCATCAGTGTAGACCTCTTCGATCTCGTCATGTGTAAGTCCGATGAACTCATGACAGGTGTAGTGAATCCAGAGATAGTCATCCTTGCTTTTGAGAATGTGCTTGCGGCACCAGTAATCAGGCTGCACGGGAAGTGCAGGCTTTCCGTCCTTCCACTGATAGAGAGATACCTTATAGTCATATACTGCAACCCTGATATCTTCCCTCGGGATTCCGTTGGACATGATTGTGTCGCAGAGGGAGTTGACTGTAAGCCCCGTGTCGAAGATATCATCAACGATGAGGACCTTCTGGCCTTTCTTCAGGTTCTTCGGACTCCATGTCCATCCGTCGATATCGACCTTGTTGGTATGTTCGACAAGCTTGCCGTATGAACGTGCGACGACAGCGGCATAGAATGTCGGCTCGTGGCCTGTCTTCATTGCCTGAAGCTTGTAATATTCACTGATGACGTTGGCAAGGTATGCTCCGCCCCTCAGCGAGTCGTAGATGACGTCGGGGACGAAATGATCCTCCGTGTACATTTTATGAGCAAGCTTGATGCCTGCATCGCGAATCATATCACAAGTGATGAAATCCTTCTTCGGCTGCTCCATATCTACTCCTGTGTTTATTTAAAGTTCTGTTAAAATCTCGAGTCCTTTCTCTGTTATAGCGACCGTATGTTCCCAATGGCATCCGTATGAGCCGTCATTTGTCTTTACTGTCCAGTCATCATCAGTGACGTAATACTTACTTGACCCGCCCATCATGAGCATCGGTTCTATTGCAAACACCATACCCGGCTTGATTCTCGGATTCGACATATGTATGTCGACAAAGTTCGGAACTTCCGGGTCCTCGTGAAGCTCCAGCCCCACTCCGTGACCGGTGTAGTCCTTGAGTATTCCGTAGTGGAACTTCCTCGCGTATGAAGAGACTGCAAGTCCTATATCCTGGATTCTAGCGCCTTTTCTGCCGGCTGCCTCGATTCCGAGATATAACGAACGACGGGTATTGACGTTGAACTGATGGACGTCATCACTCACCTTCCCGATTTCGTAGCTGTGTGTGCTGTCAGAGATATAGCCGTCAAGGCTGATGCAGACGTCAAGGGACAGCAGATCCCCGTTCTTCAGTATCTCACGCTTCGACGGAATGCCGTGAATGATGGTGTCATTGACAGATGTGCAGCTGACAGAGGGAAAACCGCAGTAGCCCTTGCATGGGCCCTTCGAATGATGCTTACGCATGAAATCCTCACACATCCTGTCGACATCCCATGTCGATATTCCTTCCCCTATCTTCTCACCGACAGTCTCGAACATCTCAGCAAGAAGCTTGCATGATGAACGGATTTTATCTATCTGATAGTCATCTTTGAGCTGTATCATTCTGTCCTCTGTTGTATGCGTCGAGCAGTCCGTTTATGAACTTGAACGAAACATCGTTGCTCAGTTCCTGACTGAGCTTCACGGCTTCGTCGATGACGATTGTAGGATGAGTCTCCCTGTCATGAAGAAGCTGGAAGAAGGAGATACGGAGTATTGCCCTGTCAACTCCGTCTATCATCTCGATGGGTCTGTTGGAGTAACGTGATATGAGCCTGTCACATTCCTCGACTGATGCGATTGCCCCCTCGATGAGGAACTGTGCATAGACCTTGACGGAAGTGGAGAGCTCATCGATTTCCTCGTCGTTGAGACCCTGGAAAAGAAACCAATCCCCCTCGGGAGGAAGATTGGAATTCATATCTAAAGAATATAATGTGCCTACGGCAATTTCCCTTGCCCTGTGGCGGTCTGTCCTGATACTCATTATCCCTCTTTATAAAGAATGTTGATCTTTGCCTGGCTTCTGAGTTCACTCAGAAGTTCGTTGTAGGCATTAAGGTATGCATACTGACTGTTCTGGTACGTGAGTCCCTGGTAGATGTAATTGTATACCGTGATACCGTAGTCCTCGATTGTGTCCGTGAGAGCAAGAACCTTCGGGTCCTGATGGACAGTGCACTTGACGATGCAGTAGATGTACGGTGTCTCGAAGACGCCCTCGATATCTCCGGCTTCCATCAGCATGACAGTGTCGACGAAAGCGTCGCCCATGCTTGTGCGTGTTGTCTCCGTGTCGCTCATGAAGCCCCAGTCACCGCCGTTGGACTTCGAGGAATCATCTTCACTGTAGTTCTGTACAGCCTTCTCGAATGTGAGAGTCCCGCCCTTTATCTGGGAGTAGACATCGTCGAGAGTTGCCTTCTTTTTCTCATTTGAACTCTCGTCATCTGTCTTTTCCATTGCAATGACACTGAGTCTTACCATCTCTGGCATGCTGAAGGATGTTGAATTCTGTCTGTACCATGCCCTGATCTCCTTGTCGGTAGGTTCTGACACGCTGTTTGCGGTGTCACCCTTGACGCCGTAGACGTAACTCTGTGTTACATACTGCGTCTTGAGATAGGACTTGTATTCGTCAACGGAACCTGCGTTCTGTGTAACATACTCGTTCCACTCTTCATCTGTCAGAGTCTGTCCGAGCTGACTCTCGATACTGCTCTTCTGCTGTGCATAGAGCTGCTCGACTTCGCTGTCCGTGATTGAATAGCCGTCGCGGGATGCACCCTGCTCGATGAGTATTTCGTCGATGAGGGAGTTGAGAACTTCAAGCTTTGTGACTGTGTAGCCCTGCGCTGTATATGATTCGTACTCACTCTCGAGCGTACTCATCGTGATGACCTTGTTCTTTGTGAGGTTCACGGTTGCTGCAGGACTTGAAATCGATGCAGCTGAAAGAGAGAGTGCGATAACGACGAGAAGTGCGATTACGGATGTCAGTTTTTTCATAACCTTAATAGTTCCTTTCCACGTTTATGTTGTTGGCATAGGCGGCAGCCTGACTCAGGTTCGAGCAGAATTCACTGGTCTTGAGTATGACCCCTTCACCCTCGACTGCCCTCATGAGAGAAGCCATAGCCTTTGTCTTGAAAAGAGTTTTGCCTCCAAGTATGACGGCAGCCCTTTTCCCCGATATTGTACCACAGTTATTCAGATACTTCATGAGAGAAGGAGAAATCTTCTTCGAAAAGCAGGAGACTGTCTCACCCACGAACACAAGATAGTCAAAGATTGTGAGTTTTCTGTCTCCGTCTGCTGACACATTTATCAGGTCAACGGAATATCCCCTCTTCTCGAGGGTGACAGTAACGATTTTCGCTATATCAAGAAGTTTCTTGCCTTCCCCGTTCCTGGGAGAAACTACGACTGCTATCTTCATAAGGAAATACTCCTTAACAAAAACCGACCCCCCGGTCAGAGGAGTCGGATTAATTATAAGTCAATCAGTTGGATGCAGTGCTGTCTGCTGTTTCAGCTGCTGTTGACTCTGTAGTTGTGTCGAAGACACTTTCCTGAATCCTTGTCTTTGTCATTGCAGCGATTTCATCGCTTGATGACTTGTTGACAAGAGCAACAACCAGTGAAAGCACCATGAAGACTATTGCCAGGATTGCAGTGATCTTTGTCAGGAACGATGTTGTTCCGCTTCCGAAAGCAGAATCCGACTTGCCGCCGAATACACTTCCGAGTCCTGCGCTGTCCTGTCCCTGAATAGTAATCAGGAAGAGAAGCAGGAGGGCAACGATACAGAAAACCACAATCAGGACGATTCCTAAAACACCCATTTTCAATCTACCTCTAATTATTTGTTATAAGCCATGATCGGAAGGAACTTCTCGAGTGTGAGGGATGCGCCTCCGACGAGTGCACCGTCGATATTCTCCTTGGCCATCAATGCCTTAACATTTTCAGCTTTTACTGAACCACCATACTGTATTATCAGGTTTTCTGCAACATCTTTTGAGAATAATTCAGCCACTGTAGCGCGGATAAATGCATGCGCACTGTCTGCATCCTCGGGTGTTGCGGTCTTGCCTGTTCCGATAGCCCACACAGGCTCATATGCAATTGTGATTGCACTCATCTGGTAGGGTTCTACGCCCTTGAGGCCGACTTCGAGCTGTCTTCTGAGTACTTCCTCAAGCTTTCCGCCTTCTCTCTCATCGAGTGTCTCGCCGACACACATCACAACTTCCATATTATTCTGGAGAGCGAGGAGAACCTTGCTGTTGACGACTTCATCCGTTTCACCGTAGTACTGTCTTCTCTCGCTGTGTCCGATGATGACAGTGTTGACTCCGAGGTCCTTGAGCATGAGCGGGCTTACCTCTCCTGTGTATGCACCGCTTGTATGGTTTGCCATGTTCTCTGCTGCAACGATGACATCTGTTCCCTTCACTGCCTCGACGACGCCGGGAAGATCGACGAACGGAGCGGCAACCATGAAGCGGCAGTCACAGCCGTTTGCTGAGTAAGCTTCTGCAAGCTTTGCGGCATAGACTGACGCTTCGGAAGGAAGAAGATTCATCTTCCAGTTGCCTGCTATATAGATTTTTCTAGTTT
>CAVFYD010000057.1:0-14395 GCA_963626615.1 Sphaerochaetaceae bacterium | reverse complement strand
TAATCATTGAATTGTAATTATGCCCTTCAAGCAAAGTTTAACGTGAAACATCTACCCTGAAACAAACCAGAATTGATTACCTTTTGATGTTATCAGATTAATATTCTCAAAATTAAATTTCACTTCTTCAAGCGCTATAAGAAGAAAAAATTCAAAACACAAAATAAATTGCCTTCTACAAATCCAGGAACTGTGATGAATGCAGCTTCAAATTGTTTTAAAGTCTTCTTATCGATGTGAAGATTTTACTGTTTATACTGGAGACTGAGGAAATACCGGCATCTTTAAGTCGGAAATTTTCCAGAACTTAAAAACACCGTAGATAAATTTTATAAACTGTCTTTTCCAACAAGGATCGTCGAGACAAATTCGTTTAAAAAGTGGAGAAACTCACCGGATTTATACAGCTCGTAATCTTTACTTTAATCAAAAGTATCAGGAATTACGAGATTCAATGCACAGAAACTTAAATCATGACAAAGATACTAAATTCCAGCTCTTGATGATGCTGAAAGAAAAGAACCCAATACTTATATCAAGGAAAAATCAGATTCTAAAAGCTATATTCAATAACTTCAGACGGAAATACTCACGAATAAAGGAGCATATTTACACTGAGAAGAAAAAATACAGCTCAAAAAATCAAATCAACTATATAATTTCACTTCAAACTGTATAATTTCACTTCAAACTGCAATCATTAAATTAAATTTCTGATACTTCAACTCGAAAACACAATTCCCGATAGTTTCTAAAGATTCACGTGAAACATTTAGTTTCAACGAGAATACAATACAGAAACTATCCTTCTTCTATCAATCAGAAACATCTCTCATCAAATCACGTATCAACACAACTAGACGAAAAATATTTTTATTTCTGAGTTTCAAAATAAATTAATAACAAATTTTCTTCATCTTAATATTTCCGGGCTAATTTTTATCTCATGGAGGTACATAAAAGACAATCAAAAAGGCAGCAACAAACAGAAAGGAGAATGAATCCGGGAAATATTTGTATTGATTATGAATTTCAGAAGATCACCAATTCTTTCCTATAAAGAGATACAAATATTGGATCAGATAATATTTCCGGAATCCGACAATGGAACCACAATAATCTTCTTTAAGAATCAAACAAGCCTGAAATACTGTAAAAACTATCAAGAGGATTTGGATCTTAAAGTATGTTGTCAAACCATTAAGGTTTCACGAGAAACATTTTCAAAGACTTAAAAACGTTTCTAACCTCAAAATCCCTGGAAGATAAACTCCTCTGAATAAAAGTTTACGCTTTTAAGAGTCCCTGAATAGGGTCACTTCCGCGAATTTGCGATTTGAAATTATCTGAAAAAACCCTTTGCGCGAAAATATATAATAATTCTATATACAATAAGAAATTATGTGATTTTTTATACTTTAATGTTTCTATCCATAGTTACAGTTTCAGCTGTACAGTATTCGTTTTACTCTCCTATCAGACAGGGGTGTTTTTAAAGGCCGGTTCGCACATAAGGTGTATTTCTGTTTCGGGGAAAAGAAAATGCCTGGGTTTCCCCAGGCAAATTGTCGAGAATGGGTGAAAATCACTCTTTCTCAGTATTTTCGGCTGTTTCCTCAGCGCTTGGTGCGTCTTCAACTGCTTCTGCTGCTGTTTCCGACACCTCTGCATCTTCTTCGACGTCGTCTTCATGAGCTGTAACATCGAGAGCATTGATGCGGTCGTTCTTCTTCTTGAATCTGGCAACGATTACACCGTTTGCGTTTTTACCCAGAAGACTGATGTTGACAACTGCAACTCTGAGAACCTGTCCCATCATTGTAATAAGGATGACATCGTCGTTCTCTGTAACAGATACAGCTCCTACAACCTTATCATCATCGCCGAGAGAATAGATTCTCTGACCCATCGTTCCTCTTGCGTGAGGCATGAAGTTATCGAAAGATGTTCTCTTTCCCTTTCCGAGTTCGGTAAGAAGAAGAATTGTCTTGTCGTCTTCAACCTTTACTGCAGATACGATTTCATCGTCACCTACAAGCTTCATGGCTGTAACACCGTGAGTAGCTCTTCCCATTGACCTGATGGCAGCGACAGGAGTTCTGAGTCCCTTACCGCTCTTGGTGATGAACATGACTTCGTCGTCTTCCTTTACCATAAGAGTTTCAATTAACTCATCACCTTCATCAAGAATGATAGCTTTAACTCCCTTGGTCTTTGCATTTTTGAAGTCTGTCATGACGACACGCTTTGTGACGCCGTGCTTTGTCACCATCAGGAGATATGTCTCATCATTGATGTCTTCCATCTTGAAGTTGATGACGGATGTAATCTTCTCATCATTCTCGATTCTGAGGAAGGTCTTCATGCTGACACCCTTGCTGGTCTTGCTGCTCTCCGGAATCTCGAAAGCCCTGATGTAATAAGCCTTGCCGAGGTTGGTGACAAACGTAAGAATGTCATGAGAGGAACATGTGAAGAGATGATCCACATAGTCGCCGTCAGTGAGCTTGGCACCGATTACGCCCTTG
This sequence comes from Sphaerochaetaceae bacterium, assembly GCA_963626615.1. GTDB lineage: Bacteria > Spirochaetota > Spirochaetia > Sphaerochaetales > Sphaerochaetaceae > Ornithospirochaeta. Next base: position 11,867 of record CAVFYD010000057.1, on the reverse strand, counting down.
CCGCCCTTTCCGATAGTCTTGTATTCAGTAGCGGAGAGACGTTTTGCAAAGCCCTTCTTGGTGATGTTCACTACAACCTCTTCCTTCTTGATGAAATCCTCAGGAGAAGCATCATCAAGTTCCTGCTCGACAATCTGCGTTCTTCTCTTATCGCCATACTTCTCACCGATTATCCTGATTTCCTTCTTGACGACTTCAAGAACATGCTGCCTGTCACTGAGAATATACTCATACTCCGCGATTCTCTTCTCGATTTCGGCAAGTTCATCGAGAATCTTGTCCGTTTCGAGATGGCTGAGCTTACCGAGCTTCATATCGATGATTGCATCGGCCTGGAGCTGTGAAAGAGAAAGCTGCTTCTGAAGTTCAAGACTTGCCACTGTGTTGTCCTGGCTGGCCTTGATGATGGCAATTACCTTATCGATATTCTCAAGACCTATCTTGAGACCGAGGAGGATATGCTCCCTCTCCTTTGCCTTCTTGAGGTCATAGCGTGTTCTTCTTTCAATTACGGACTCCCTGTGGTCGACATATACCTGGAGCATATCCTTCAGATTGAAGAGCTTCGGAGCACCGTTATAGAGTGCAAGATTGTAGATGTTGAAGTTGGACTGAAGAGCCGTCTTCTGCCAGAGCATGTTGAGCACAACATTCGCAACCGCCTCCTGCTTGAGGTAGATTGCAACTCTGAGTCCGTCACGTCCGGAAAGATCCTTGACCTGTGCAATTCCCGGGATTACGCCGTCCTTGCGGTAGTCATCGATCTTCTTGACGAGTTCAGCCTTGTTGACCTGGTAGGGAAGCTCTGTGAAATAGATTGCAGTATGAGTCTTATTGAGATCGTCACGGCTGTGAGGATCGGCATCAATTATTTCATACTTACTTCTGATAACGACCTTTCCCTTACCTGTAAGGAAGGCATCCATGATACCTTTCTTACCGTGGATTATGCCGGCCGACGGAAAATCAGGACCCTTAACAAATTCCGATAACTCCTCAATTGTGATATTCGGATTATCAATAAGGGCACATATACCTTCAACAACCTCGTTGAGGTTATGAGGTGCCATGTTGGTTGCCATACCTACGGCAATGCCGCTGGAACCGTTACATACCATGAACGGGAAGGCTGCAGGAAGAACGACAGGTTCGGTGAGGGACTCATCATAGTTCGACATGAAGTCGACTGTGTCCTTTCCGATATCGGCCATCATCTCCTCGCCGACCTTGGCCATCTTGGCCTCTGTGTATCTCATGGCTGCCGGTGGGTCACCGTCGATTGAACCGAAGTTACCCTGCGGGAATACGACAGGGTATCTGAGGGAGAAATCCTGGGCAAGACGCACGAGTGCATCGTAGACGGATGCGTCTCCGTGCGGATGGTACTTACCGAGAACATCACCGACGATACGGGCACACTTCTTGTTGGCCGTATTGAATCTGATACCCATGTCCCACATGGAGTAGAGTATTCTTCTGTGGACGGGCTTGAGACCGTCTCTTGCATCAGGAAGAGCACGTGACACGATGACCGACATTGCATAGTCGATGTAGGCACTCTTCATCTGGTCAGCAAGATCGAACGTCAGGATTGCACCCGGCTTCGTCTCCTGCTTTTCCTCTTCGGGAATGATTGTGTTGTCGTTGTTATCGTCCATTCAATCCTCCTTATATGTCGAGATTCTGAGCATACGTTGCGTTCTGCTCGATGAATTCACGTCTTGGTTCGACTTCCTCTCCCATGAGCATGGAGAAGACTCTGTCAGCTTCCTCGGCATCCTTGAGATGGACCTTTCCCAGCATTCTCGTCTCGGGGTTCATTGTAGTCTCCCAGAGCTGGTCGGGGTTCATCTCACCGAGACCTTTGTAGCGCTGTACGCTGACCTTGTTCACATCTCCTGTGAGTGCCACGGCTTCAGCCAGTCTCTCTGCTCTCTCGTCCTCTGTGTAGGCATAGATCGGCTTGTTGATCCTGGGGCCTGAGAACTTGTAGAGAGGGGGCATTGCAAAGTATACGTAGCCGTTCTCGATGATCGGCCTCATATAGCGGTAGAAGAATGTCAGGAGAAGAGTTCTGATGTGGCTTCCGTCGACATCGGCATCGGCCATGATGATGATCTTGTGATATCTGACCTTGTTGATGTCGAAGAGTCTCTCTTCCTTTCTCTTCTCGCTTTCGCTTTCCTCCTCATCGTTCTGCGAGCCTGCATTGTATCTTGTGATACCCGCTCCGATGGACTGGATTACAGGGAGAAGCTTCTCGTTGTTGAGAACCTTTGCCTCCTGTGCCTTCTCGACGTTGAGCATCTTTCCCCAGAGTGCAAGGATGGCCTGGAAGTTACGGTCTCTTCCGCTCTTTGCCGATCCGCCTGCAGAATCACCCTCGACGATGAAGAGCTCGCACTGTGCGGGGTCATGCATCGAACAGTCTGCAAGCTTTCCGGGAAGTCCGCCGCCCTCATTCTTCTTACGGATGTTGTCCCTTGCCTTCTGGGCAGCGACACGTCCGAGAGCCGCCTGGGTAACCTTGTTCAGGAGCTTATCAAGAACTTCCGGAAACTCGTCGAAATAGTTCGTGAGCTTCTCGTATACGAGAGAGTCGACGATACCCTTGACTGCAGAGTTGCCGAGCTTCATCTTCGTCTGTCCTTCGAACTGCGGGTTCGGAATCTTTACGGAGATGACTGCCGTGAGTCCTTCCGCTATATCCTTGCTGTCGAGGGATCCTGAATAGATTTTCATGTACTTCTGACTGTTTTTGAGCTGGTTGTTGAAGCATCTCGAAAGAGCAGCCTTGAAGCCCGAAAGGTGTGTTCCGCCTTCGCGGGTGTTGATGTTGTTGACGAATGTCACGACCTTCTCGTCGAACTTGTCGTTGTACTGGATGGATACCTCTATCGAGACGGGATCCCCGCCGTTCTTCTCGGTTGTTCCCTCACCCTCGAGTGAAATCGGGTCGGAAAGGACCGTCTTGTACTCGTTGAGGTATTTCACATAGGATGTGAGTCCTCCCTCGGCGTGGAACGTCTCCTTCTTCTCCTCTTCGCCTCTTTTATCAACAACGGAGATTGTTATACCCCTGTTGAGGTAGCTCAGCTCCCTGAATCTCTTCGAGAGAGTATCGTAGTCGAACGAATTGGGTTCCATGACCGCAAAGTCAGGAGTGAAGCTTACCGTTGTACCTGTCCTGTCGGTGTCGCCTATGATTTCGACTTCCGTCTGCGGGATACCCCTGGAGTATACCTGACGGTAGATATGAGGTGCACGGTAAACCGTGACCTGCATCCATTCGGAAAGTGCGTTTACACATGATACTCCGACGCCGTGGAGACCGCCCGAGACCTTGTATGAGTTATGGTCGAACTTGCCGCCTGCATGAAGCTGTGTGAGAACGACCTCAAGGCAGCTCTTCTTCTCTTCGGGATGGATATCTACAGGAATACCTCTTCCGTTGTCCACAACGGTGCATATCTCTCCCTTCGGTCCGTTCTCGAACGATACCTCGATATCATTACAGTAGCCGGCCATGGCTTCATCGATGGAGTTGTCGATTACCTCGTAGACCAGATGATGCAGACCGTCGATACCGGTAGAACCTATGTACATACCGGGACGCTGACGGACAGCTTCAAGACCCTTGAGGACGGTGATTCCAGATGAAGTGTAACCTTCTGCAGCAATTCTCTCTGCCGCCAGTTCCTCGGCAGTGTGACCTGCGATTTTCTTCTCTTCTTCCATGAATTTTCCTTTATGTGGGTTGCGCACGCGCGTGCGCGATTATTATTACTATGGACATTGTACCATAAAGAAGGTATGGGTTACAAGGTTGAGAGGGAAAAATCGTCTCTCTATAAGTCTTTAAAATACATGCAGTTAAATATTTGCTTTCATTTTCTTTTTCTGTTCTTGCTCTCTCAAAATCTATTGATTATCATATTTGCTGTATGGACGATTTAATGACACTCTGGAATGAGACAAAGGAAATGATGAAGGATACTCTTCCTTCAGATGCAAAGGCCTTTCTCGACAACATAGACATAAGGGAAATGAAGGACGGAGTTGTTACTCTTGTAGCCTCATCCGAATTCGTGGCTTCGGTCATAAAGGAGCACAAGGCCGTAATAGAGAACTTTCTCTCCGAGAAGGCTGGAGAGAACCTCAGCGTGAAGTTCATCACCGACAAGTCACTCTCGAAGACGAAGTCAAGAAGCGGGGAAAAGACAGTAAATGACGAGGTAAAGCCGGAAAAGGCTGCGAAGAAGGAAGCGGAAAAAAAGAGAAATCCGACCCTGAATCCTCGTTACACCCTCGACAACTTCATCCCCGGTGACAACTCCGACATAGCCTACAAGGCTGCAAAGGTCATTGCACTGAATCCTGGAAAGAGCACCTTCAATCCCTGCCTCATCTACGGCGGCGTGGGCCTGGGAAAGACGCACCTGTTACAGGGTATCGGCAACTATATCTATTCGACGCACCCCGAGATGAACATCATATATGTGACGGCCGAATCCTTCACTAACGAATTCATAGACTGTCTCGGCTCCAACAGCACGAGCAAATTCAAGAAGAAGTACCGTGACGTCGACGTTCTTCTCATCGATGACATCCATTTCCTGCAGAAGAAGACAACAACCCAGGAGGAGCTCTTCTACACCTTCGTCGAGCTCTATCACAACGCAAAGCAGATCGTATTCACATGTGACCGCCCTATAACGGAGCTGACAGACATCACGGAGAGGCTCAGGACACGTTTCTCGAGCGGTCTGAACGTAGATCTCAGGCCGCCTGAGTACGAGGTAAGGCTCGCCATCGCAAGACAGAAGAACAAGGAGGAGAAGCTCGGTCTCAGCGACGAGGTTCTCGACTACATATCACAGGCGGTAAGAACTAACGTCAGGGACCTTGAAGGGGCGCTCATAACCGTAAGCGGTATCGCAAATCTCGTGAACACGCCGGCTACAGTGGAGATGGCAAAGGAGAACCTCAAGAACCTCATAATCGAGACTCCTGCTGCCGTCAACGTCGACTATTCGATAAACGATGTGTTCACCGCTACTGCCAACTACTTCAACGTGTCTCTAGTGGACATGAAGGGCGCTAACAGGAGCAGAGCAATAAAGATGCCGCGCCAGATAGCGATGTTCGTGGCATACAAGTACGGTCATTTCACACAGAGCGACATCGGCAAGTACATCAACAAGGACCACACTTCCGTAAGATACTCGGTAATGCAGGTGGAAAGCCTCATCGATACCGATGATTCCGTGAAGAAGGCAATCGATGCTGTCAACAGAACTCTGAGCAGCAAGAACAGTTAGAAAAATGTGGAAAACGTGTGAAAAAGGCGGTATAAAATGTTAAAAACCGTGAAAAAAATCTGGAGTTTTTAACAACGGAAAAAAATTGTTAAAAACCGGGAGGAGTTTTTAACAGAGTTTTTAACATTATAAATTTTTGTGTCAGAAAGAAATTTGTGAGTTTTTAACATTTTTTTCTGATACTATTAATACAACTAACAGAAAAATTTGTGTTATTATCGTAATAATAGGAGCACAACAAAAGTGAAATTCATCTGTCCATGCGCATTAATCAGAAAGGAAATCGAATTCGCATCAAGTTTTACAAGCCAGAAGAACTCTCTGTCGATGACAAGCAACGTCCTCCTGGAAAACCATAACGACAAGCTTACAATCAAGGCCCAGGACGGTAAGGTCTCCTTCATCTCCACAATCGACATTTCAACAGTCGTTCCGGGATCAACGACAGTATTCTGCGACAAGCTTGTGGCAGTACTAAAGAATCTTCCGGATGAGGACCTCGAGTTCAACGAGGAGGACAACAAGCTCACAATCCGTCCGGTAAGTGCAGAGAGAAACATCAACACCAACCTCAAGACAATGGATGCATCCAAGTTCCCCGAGATAAAGGAATGTCCGGACGAACTCTTCTTCTCGCTGCCGCAGAAGGCATTCAACGATATGGCTGACAAGACAAGCTTCGCCGTCGCGGAGGAAGTCACACGCTTCTTCCTTACCGGTGTGCATATCGAAAAGAAGGATGACAAGGTCGTCATGGTTGCAACTGACGGAAGAAGACTTGCCTACGTCGAGAACAGCTTCGAGCAGGAGATACCTGAGTTCTCACCTGCAATCCTTTCCGTGAAGTTCCTGCAGCTTCTGGGAATGATTTCCACAAACGAGGGACTCTTCTCACTTGCAATCACATCTGACATGTCATACGCAAAGGTCGACAACAGGACAATCGGCTCCACGCTCATTTCCGGAAGCTATCCGAACTATGAAAGGGTAATCCCGACGCAGCTGGATTATGAATGCAGACTCTCCGTCGACGAGATGGTGAAGTCAATCGCTCTGACATCCATCTTTACCGAGATGAAGTCCAGGAAGATATTCGTCGACATCAACGTCGAAGGCGTCATGATAAGCGGTGAGAACAATGACTTCGGTGACTCAAAGCAGATCATCAAGTGTGAATACAACGGTCCCGGAATGAAGATTTCCTTCAATGCCGGACTTCTTCTTCCTGCAATCAAGAAGATTGACACCGAGTACATGAAGATAAAGCTCAAGACCCAGAACGGCGCAATGATCTTCTCTCCAGAACCCGAGAAGAACTACTTCTACGTTCTGATGCCGATGCAGGGATGAGATTCACTTCCTTAAGTTACAGCAGTTTCAGAAACATATTCTCCGGCTCCGTACAGACAGAGGCGGAGAATATTCTTCTTTACGGCCCTAACGGCCAGGGAAAGACAAACATCCTCGAGAGTGTATACATACTCTCGTACGGTTCATCGTTCCGTACCCCGATGCTCAGGGAATGCATAAAGAACGGAGAGGACGGATTCTCAGTCAGCGGAACATACACGGACAACGGTGAAAATGGAAAGATAACGGTCTCATACTACGACAGAAGCCGCAGAATAATCCTTGACGGCAAGGAAATAAAGGACCGTAAGACTCTCATATACCAGTTTCCGTGCATAGTTTTCTGTCATGAGGACATCAACTACATAAAAGGAGAACCTGAATACAGACGCCGTTTCTTCGATCAGATGATGTGTCTGTATTCTCCGTCCTTCTTCGACAGCCTCCGCTCCTACCGTGCGGTGCTTGCTCAGCGGAACGCCGCCGTGAAGAATGGTGATGTGAGCATAATCGGACTCTATAACGAGCGTCTTGCCACCTACGGCCTCGAGATAATGAGGGAAAGAAAGAAGGCAGAGGCCGAATTCAACACTATCTTTCCTGTGCTTTTTTCTGAGATATCGGAAACGGACTATAAGCTTGAGGTTGTCTATCAGCCGTCGTGGAAGGACGACACTGTTGACGCTGTCGTGCGTAATCTTGAGGAGACAGTGGAGAGGGACATGAAGCTCGGCACCACTGCCGGAGGTCCACACCGTGACCGTTTCACCATAATGAGCCAGTACGGCATCTTCAACCAGATGGGATCCACGGGGCAGCTCAGGCTCTGCTCTCTTCTCTTCAGAATAGCTGAAGCGATATACTTCACCAGGATGACGGGACGCTCCCCGATTCTCCTCATCGACGACGTTCTTCTTGAACTCGACAGCACTAAGAGGGGAAAGGTGCTTTCATCTCTTCCCGATTACAGCCAGGCTTTCTTCACATTCCTTCCCAACGAGGAGTACAATGAGAAGATGAGTGACAGGATAAGCTATCTTGTCAGGGAGGGTGAGCTCTGTGAAGGGTGAGAAGAATCTCTGGGATGCGATGCTCGAGCTTTTCGGTGAAATGGACATAGACCTCTCTTTCAGGGAGTATTTCCGCTCATGGCCCGTCATTGCCGGCCCCAGGCTCAGTTCATGCACGAAACTCTCATCCCTGAAGGATCTTGATGAAGGCAAAATCTACGTCACGCCGTCTTCAATCAGTGCGAAATCACTCCTTAAAATGGAGGAGAAGGGAGTCATTTCGAGATGGAATGAAATGTTTCCTGATAAAAAGATAAAAAAGATAGCTGTTTTGAACTCAAAGCCTTAGAAGAGGTTATTGACTATGACCGTTGAGATTGCTAAACTTTTGAAACTGGACATTGTTGTCCATATTTTTTGAAAATTCATCGCTGAAAAGCGTTAAAAAATTGGAGTTTTGACATGAGCACAAAAGGAATTAGACCTTACCAGCCAAGTAAGACCAAGAGAACAAGAAAATTCGGATTCCGCGCCAGAATGGCAACAAAGGGCGGCCGTAAGGTATTAGCAAGAAGAAGAGCTAAGGGTAGATACAGCCTTACCGTCAGCGATGAGAAGAAGCCTTACTAAGACAGAAATTATCAGGAAAAAGAATGATATTGATCGCATTTTCAAGGAAGGAAAGTCATTTTCCTGCCCTGGAATGCGATTAATCAGTCTAAACAACCAGCTTGGCTGGGACAGGATGATAGTCATCCCTGCAAAACACTACGGAAGGGCCGTGGACCGCAATCTCCTGAGGCGCAGAGCCAAAGAGATATTCCGTAACTACGCCTCCCGTCATTCCAGCCAGGAACAGACCGAAGAAATCACTAAGGACTATGTCCTCATTGTATATCCTGGAAAGGTTTCCGGTTTTTCCTTGCTTGAGTCCGGCCTCACTGAGCTACTGGACAGGTCTAAGCGGAAATAATTCCTTTTCTATCTCATCAGCAGAGTTCCTATTCCATCTTTCCAGGCACTGAGAATAGATCCATTTGGGAGTAAAGAATGGATAGGAATACTATCATTGCAGTCATTCTCTGTGTAATAGTCATCACAGTCGGAATGACTTTCCAGCAGACACTGCTTCAGACATCAGAGAATACAGCAGAAACAGAAACGTCAGTCGAGATGGCTGCAGAAGAGAAGGCGACATACTCTGCCGTCGGATCCGTCACTGATGACAAGCCTTTCACTATAACATCACCGTCTTTGAGCGTAACGTTCAATCCGAAGGGCGGTACAATCGAAAGCATTCATGATGAACAGAATGATGTCAACCTTCTTCTGAAGGAAGATGGCGACGAGAATTCGTTCATGCTTTACTGGGCTGACGACAAATCAGAGCCTATTGACGACCTCTTCTCCTATACGACACAGGAGAACGGAATAAGCGGCAACAGCGACACAGTAACGCTTGTCGTGTTCACACGCACGTTCAGAGAAGACAGCACAGGACGGGAATTCACGATCGAGAAGAAGTATGCCGTTCCTAACAACGACGAGTACATGATTCAGATGAAAGTCACCGTTTACACGAACGATGGCCTGGAGATTCCTGTCAACGGAGAAAATACACTCTATACTCTCTCCGTAGGCTCTCAGGTCGGACCTGAGTTTGATTCACTCAACGGTAACTACGACTACAGAAGAGTCTACTACAAGCTTGATGCCAAGAATAAGAGAAAGACAGTATCGAGCGGCAATCTCTCCACAACTGATGCAGTCGACTGGGTTGGGGTCGTCGGAAAGTACTTTGCATTCCTCGTAATCCCCGAGACAGACAATACAGTCTCAAAGGTCGAGACAATACAGGATTCCGGTGACACCATCAGCCAGAAGAACACTGTATATCTTATGAGAAAGGCAACGGGAGAGAGCAGAACGGAGGATATCTATTCGTTCTACTGCGGCCCGCAGCTTTCGTCCACACTCGGCATCTATGACAATGCATCGGACAATGTGTTCGGCCTCAAGGACCACAGCCTGAAGAAGGCACTGGATGTATCGTGGCTGAGCTGGCTCGAGACAATTCTCAAGTGGGCTCTCGAAGGATTCAACTTCATCACCCATAACTACGGTATTTCAATCATTCTTCTGACAATTCTCGTCAAGCTTCTGCTTATTCCTCTCTCGAAGAAGGGAACGGACAGCACTGCAAAGATGAGTGCTCTCCAGCCGAAGCTCCAGGAAATCCAGGAAAAGTACAAGGATGACCCGCAGGCACAGAATGTTGCGGTATCGAAACTGTACAAGGAAGAGGGCATCAACCCGATGGGTTCATGTCTCCCGCTTCTCATCCAGTTCCCGATCTTCATCGGTCTCTACGGACTGCTCAACAAGGACTTCTCACTGAGGGGTGCAATGTTCATCCCCGGCTGGATTACCGACCTTTCGATTCCTGAGACAATCTTCACTCTTCCGTTCAACATTCCGTTCCTCGGAAACAAGATACATCTTCTGCCGATTCTCTATACATTCTCGATGATTTTCTCGATGAAGATTACCCAGAGTGCAACGACGTCGTCGCAGGGTTCAAACAAGGGAATGATGTGGTTCATGACCTACGGCATGCCGATACTGTTCTTCTTCATCCTCTACAATGCACCGTCGGGACTTCTCATCTACTGGTCGATGTCCAACCTGCTCTCCATTATCCAGCAGGTATACACCAACAAGAAGAAGGTAGCCGGCTACAAGAAGGAAATAGAGGAGAAGGATGCAATCAAGGCTCAGAAGAAGGCCGAAAAGAAGAAGAGAAGATAAGAGGTTTAACAAGATGTATAAAGATTTTGAAGGAAAAACAGAAGAAGAAGCAAGAAACAGGGCCATTGAGGATCTTAACCTCAACGGCACTGATTTCGACGTTGAAGTCATAGAAGTCGTCAAGAAGGGACTCTTCAAGAAACCAAGCTGCAAGATCCGTGTCTACTACGGTGAAGATACAGAAGAGAGAGACACAGAAGAGGAAGAAGAGGAGAGCGTGAAGGAAGAGAATCTCGAAGCCGAGAACGACACCGAGAGAAAGGTCATCGAATTCCTCAATACCCTCATTGCAAAGATGGGCTACGAAGGAGAGGCCACCATCAGCTACCGCAAGGACAGCAAGATAGGCATCGACATCGAGTCACCCGACTCTTCCTACATCATCGGCAGAAAGGGCAGAAATCTCGACGCCATCCAGCTCATCACTAATGTGTATGCCGGTAACCTCGATCCGGATGTGAAGATTGTCGTCGACAGCGAGAACTACCGCATGAGACATGAGGAGCAGATCATCCGCAACGCCTACAAGGTAGCTGACCAGGTGAAGAGAAGCGGAAAGAGCAGACTTCTTGACCCCATGAATCCGTTCGAGAGAAGACTTGTCCATACTGCACTCAACGAATATGACGGCGTAGAGACAAAGAGCGAGGGCGAAGGCCTTTACAAGCAGGTCAGAGTCATTCCCGTAAAGAAATGAGATAATATGTCATGAATAATGAGAGACCACCCGAAAAAAGGTGGTCTTCTCTTTACAAGAGGGGAAATATCAGATAATATCATTATTAGGAATAGATACTAATTAGATAGTTATCACTAACTTTAAGGAGAGTAATATGGAACTCAAGGGATCAAAGACAGAAAAAAACCTGATGACGGCATTTGCCGGTGAAAGCCAGGCAAGAAATAAGTACACATACTTCGCTTCAAAGGCAAAGAAGGAAGGCTACGAGCAGATTGCAGCCATCTTCCTCGAGACTGCGGAGAACGAGAAGGAACATGCGAAGATGTGGTTCAAGTACCTCGAAGGCGGCGAAATCAGAAGCACAGTCGATAATCTCAAGGCAGCAGCAGAAGGCGAGAACTATGAGTGGACTGACATGTATGCAGAGTTTGCAAAGACAGCTGAAGAGGAGGGCTTCAAGAAGATTGCAGCAGAATTCAGACTTGTCGGCGGTATCGAGAAGGAACACGAGAAGAGATATCTTGCACTTCTGAAGAACGTCGAGGAGGGACTTGTCTTCTCACGTGACGGCGAGATGATCTGGAAGTGCCGCAACTGCGGTCACATCGTAATCGGAAAGAATGCACCCCAGAAGTGCCCGGTATGTGCTCATCCCCAGGCTTACTTCGAGCTTGTTGCAGAGAACTACTGATTCAT
>CAVFYD010000056.1:0-14540 GCA_963626615.1 Sphaerochaetaceae bacterium | reverse complement strand
CGATGAGCCTCAGTCTTCCGCCCATGTCAACAAGACTGACAACGATTGCCGGCCCTGTATGTGATTTCAAGCTGCAGAAGGAGCTTCGTCATCCGGCCGTAGACATTCCTAAATCCGAATGCCCCGATACTTCCCCTGTACCATCCGTCGGCAAGAGTTACATCGAGTATGTTCTCTCCTGTGAGCATTCCGGTGACATCATAGCTCTGGTACTGGATACGCTTCCTGTAGTCCGTACTTCCCGGAGCGAGGCAGAAAAGGAATTTATGACATCGATTCTGTTGGAGAATGACGAAATTAAAAAAAGCCGGAAAGATAAGGGATCACATTCTCGATGCAGAGATCTGTCAGACAAAAGCATCTGTATTCTCTGATTTTGACAAAATCCTCACTCCCAAGGAGAGAATGCTAAGCTGGAGTATTCAGAAGTACACCATCGAGCTCTCCACTGGTATGACTTTCCGGAATATTGAAAAACACCTGAACCGGTTTCTGCATCGTGATGGCGTCTGTTCCTTCCATCACAGGACAATAGCCGACTTCATCGAGCATACGGGTAAATCCCTTAACGAAGTCATAGACAAGCATGTCACTGAAGTTCTGGAAAAGAACAACTTCATTCCAGAACTGTTCCGCAGCAAGGTAGTCCTGAGCAGCATTGACGATGTACTTGTGAAGCATCAGACAGATGAGAGAACAGCAGATTTCGTGAAGGAAAAGAAGAATGTCGCCAACACAGTCATCCATGTTCAGGCAGATGACAAGGGATACATCCTCAATGCGGTAGGCATAAAGCAGGCTTTCCGTATTCTTGTTGCGTTCCTCCTGGAGAACAACCTGTTCGAGGTCAGACAGCTGGTGTTCCTTTCCGCGGAGCAAGGGAGATCAAGGAATACATACAGAAGTTCTTCTCATGGAGACCTTACATCCTCATTCTTGACTGGTTCCATCTGGCAAAGAGAATCAAAGAGCTCATTTCCATGTGTCTCAAGCTCCACAAAGATAAGAAAGGTCCCATCATCAAGAAGATTCTCAACTATCTATGGGTTGGAGACACAGACGGTGCGATAGCTTACATAAAAGACTTCAAGAGTTCCATCATCAAGAATGAAAACGTCCGGGAGGAGATGATTGCGTACCTACTGAGGAAGAAGGAAAACATCTGCTGCCATGCATTAAGGAGACTTTTCAATCTACGCCTGAGTTCCAATGCAGCTGAGAAAAGCAACGACATCGTTGTTGCTGACAGACAGAAGCATAATGGAATGAGCTGGTCCTTTGATGGCAGTGGTTCTCTTGCTGTCCTGAATGCTGCGTACAAGAACAATACACTGGACATTTGGATTACTGAAAGAAAAGCTTCTATGGATTTAAAAAACTCTGGTTGGGAGATGAAGACTGGGTACGTGGCTTAATCCATCCGCACAGGTCGAGTTTTTTTCTCCAAGAAAAAGAGGCGCTGCAGTCTCCTGCAACACCCCTTTTCATAAACGGGAAAGAATATCAGTAAAGATCCGTGTTATTGTCGGTAAGTACGACAGTGATGAACTTCCCGTTTTCGGGAGACGTGAAGAGTCCCTTGTCCGACATGCCGTTACCGCATGTATAGTACATCTTGCCGTCAGCCTTCCTGAAGTAGACGTGTGCCTTCGTTCCGCCAGGAGCGGTTGCCGTTATTGCCTTTGTCTCGTTTCTCGGGATGCTGTTGCCGTCAGATGGGCTGAGGCTCTGGTTATACATCACGACTCCGTCCATGGGTTCCGAGAAAGAAACGTCGGTGACAGTATTACTCAGATAGTTCTTCACGAATACGATTCCCGCGTTGGGCTCGATGAAACAATCCCTCGAAGTGTCGGCAAGATCGAGATCCTCCGAATATTCATAGAAGTAAGGACCTGTGACGCTTATCTGGACATATCTCTTCATTGCCGTGATATCTGCCGCCTCACTTTCATTGGCCTCGATGGAATATGTGCTCTCCCCTTCTCCGGTGTCAACGGTAAGCGTAATCGGACCGTTCGACCTGTTGCGGAACACAACCGACCTCTGATAAACAGTCGGCTCCTCAGTCACTGTCAGAGTCAGACAGGAGCTCATCAGGAGCATGACAATTAGCGAAAGTACAATCAAAAATGTTTTCTTCATAATCAACCTCAAAACAATTCTATGGCATTTACTTCTTATTTACGAGCTTTATTTTCGGTAACTTTCTCCCGCCGTAGGCAACGTAAATCAGACATCATTACTCGTAATCGTCAACTCCCTTGTATCGGCCTTCCTTGATTTCCAATTCCAGTTTTCCACCTGCTTTCGGGAAGGAATATTTCTGTCCGAGTTCGGAAGAAGTATTGTTTCCGACTGTAAAATATTCCTTTCCATCAGGCTTTTCAAAGAAAACATCAGCTTTACTGGTACCTTTTTCCTTTACGGTTATGACCTTGGTTTTCCCGCTTTCTATACTGCGGCCTTTTGAAACCGTAAGATCTTCGTTATACTCTACGAACATTCCGCTTCTCGAATCCAGGAATGAAACCTCAGATATAGTACAGTCCAGAGTATTCTTGACATAGACAAGGCCGGCATTAGGCTCGATTGCAAACGTCTCATTATTATCGGCAAAATCAATTTTTGCCGTGTAATCAGAGAAGTAAGGTCCTTCTACGGTGATTGTAACCTCCGGTTTCACTGATTTGATCTTCAGCGTTTTCTTATCATTGGCAGCAATGTCATATTCGACATCCTGATTGCCGTCGGAAACAGTGAGCTTGATCCAGGCTGCTGATTTGTTCTGGAACTCAATAGTTTTCTTGTAGGACAGTGCGTCTATGACTGCCGCGCAGGAACTCAGCAGAATGAGAACCGAAAGTGAAAGTACAAGTATGGATGCTTTCTTCATATTAACCCTCTCTCGTCTGATTCTAAGTCATTTACTTCTTATTTACAGTATTTTTTGATAAATTTTACTATTTCCCTTTTCCAACAGTGGACACACCAGGGTATCGGGTTCATCTGTTTTTTCCGTTGAGAGATTGAAATATTGGATTTATCATGAAAAGGAAGCTTCGGGGGATTATATGAGAAAGCTATTTGTTATCTGTCTTTTCGCTCTGTCACTGCTATCGCTTTATGCCGGGAGTGTTTCCTACATCCGTCCGTCAGTTCCTATGGAGGAGAAAGAGGAAACGAAGGCAGAGAACACAGGTTATGTAAGACCTGCCACTCCAATGGAGAAGAAGGAAGAGAATGCTTCGGAGAGCAAAGGCTACATAAGGCCGGCTACTCCCATGGAGAAGACAGAGAAAACCGAAGAGGAAAGCACAGGCTACGTCAGACGGATATCCGAAAAGAAAACAGATACGACAGCCGGCAGCATGATGGAAGCTTCTCCTTCCACGCAGGAAAATACTGCCTCCGGGGAAGAGAACAGTTACAGCACCCCCATCACTGAGGAAGTGAAGCCACAGACAGCGGAAGACTTCAGGCCGTATATCTTCGTTGCTGGAGAGCACATATTCTCCGGTTTTACTGATTACGGCTACATAAGCATCTACCTTTGTTCTTCCGTAACCCGGGCATTGGAGGCACAGGAAACGATAAAGAGGACTACAAGAATCCCCACGGATACTTTTCTTAGAAGTTTGTTCATACAAATCCCCCGAACTTATTTCTTCTCTTAGAATACTACCACTGTGGCGGGGACACAAGTTTTCTTTTTCTTCTGACTGTGCAGAGAAAAGTCCCCCATTTCTGAGGGACCCGAAAGACAATGAGCAGCGCTCACTTCTTCATTGCAACTGCAATCTGCGAAGCAAGCTTTGCATTGTTGAGAACAAGCTTGATGTTGGCTTCGAGGCTCTCTCCGCCTGTGAGCTTCTGAATCTTGTCGAGAAGATACGGAGTTGTCTCCTTTCCCCTGATTCCGAGCTCGTTCATCTCCTTTATTGCGGTATCTATCTCCTGATTGATGTAGTCGGCATTCATCGAGTATTCCTCGGGGATGGGGTTGGTGACGAGAAGACCCGTGTTCGGATAGAGGTCCTTCTGGACCTTCCACGATGCCGCGATTTCCTCGGGGGTATCCATCCTCCAGGTTACCCTGAGACCGCTCTTGCGGGTATAGAATGCGGGAAGTTCGTCAGTCTGGTAGCCCACGACGTTGACACCCTTTGTCTCGAGGTACTCAAGTGTGAGAGGAAGATCCAGGATTGCCTTTGCACCTGCACAGACGACGAGAACTCCTGTCTTCGTGAACTCGTCCATGTCGGCAGAGATGTCGAATGTCGTTTCGGCCCCGCGGTGTACGCCTCCGACTCCCCCTGTTGCGAAGATGTCGATTCCGGCAAGGGATGCAACAATCATTGTTGCAGCAACAGTCGTTGCTCCGTCTTCCTTCTTCGCGATGATTGTCGGGATGTCACGTCTGCTTGTCTTCGTGATGGCCATGCCCTTCTTTCCGAAGTATTCGATTTCGTCCTTTGTCAGGCCTGCCTTGAGGCGGCCGTTGATTATCGCGATTGTTGCAGGAACTGCGCCGTTACGTCTTACCTCGTCCTCGACGAGGAGCGCAGTCTCGACGTTCTTCGGATACGGCATACCGTGACTGATTATCGTACTCTCGAGTGCAACTACGGGTTTACCCGTCTCGAGGGCTTCTCTTACTTCATCAGAATAATCCAGGTATCTGTTCATAGGTTTCTTTCTCCTTGATCAATTTACAGATTGTCTCTTTCTTCATTTCCCTGCTGACAGTCTCTTCGCTCGCTATCGTGATTTCGGAAGCGGAGGAAGCAGCCTTTATGGCTTCTCTCTCGTCGCCCCACTCCATCATGCCGAATGCAAAGCCGGCGAGAAAGCTGTCACCGGCACCGGTGGTGTTTACGCACCGTCCCTTTCCTGCCGGACAGTATATTATCTTTTTTCTTGAAATATATACAGAGCCCCTCTTCCCGAGAGTGAGAAGCACGGCTCCCAGTCCCCGCTCCAGGAGAGAGTAAGAGGCTCTGATGACATCATCATTGCTCTCTATCTTCTTCTTATAAAGATACTCGAGTTCCATGAGGTTCGGTTTGAATATGTCGATATGCCCGAACGAAGGCACAAGCCTCTCCACCTTGAGTGTCGAAACGGCATCGGCAAGCACAAGGCCGTGAGAAAGGCGGCAGACTTCGCTGATGGTGGAGCTGTTGAGGTTGGCTTCGACAATGACGGATGAGGCGTCTTCGATGACACTCTTTTTCTCTCTTATGAACTCCGGCCCCAGCCTTTTGATGTTCTCCATATCGTTCACCGCAACATACATGTCGCCGCCGGGAGACGAGACATAGAGATAGATGTCGCTTCTCTCCCCCGTATAGAGCGACTGGGTTATATCGAGTGTAAGGGAAAGTTCCCTCCTGAGGGCTTCTCCGAAGACATCAGAGCCGAGGGCTGTGATGAAGCTTACCTTCTCCCCCAGTAGGGCAAGATTAAGGGCGATGTTGTGTCCCACTCCGCCTCGGGAGAACGTGACGCGTCCTATATTGGAATCTGAGGCGACTATCGGGGAAAACGACTCGCCGCAGAGATCTGTGTTAGTGCCTCCGACAACAACTGTTTTACGTTCCATGCTCACATTGTACTCCAAAGGGAAAGAAAAATCCCCTCACTCCGTGAAGGTAATGAGGGGATGATGAGGAGATTGTATCTCTCAGTCGACGAGAACGACTTCTCCGTTAGGATAGTGCTCTGCAACATAAGTCTTGACTTCGTCGCTCTTGAGAGCCTCAACGAGTGCGAGAATTGCCGGGTTGTTCTCGTTGCCTTCCTTGACTGCAACGACGTTCACGTACGGAGAATCTGCACCTTCGACATAGAGACCGTCACGAGTTGCAACGAATCCTGCGGGAATAGCATAGTTGCCGTTGATGACTGCGCCGTCAACATCGTCGATGACTCTCGGAAGTGATGCGGCCTCGATTTCCTTGAACTTGAGTCCCTTCGGGTTGGAAGCGATGTCGAGCGGTGTTGCCTCGAGTCCTGCGTTGTCTGTGAGTGTGATGAGTCCTGCAGACTGGAGAAGGAGAAGTGCTCTTCCCTCGTTCGTCGGGTCGTTCGGAATCGCGATCGTTGCACCGTCAGGAATTTCATCGAGTGACTTGCACTTTGTCGAATAGAGTGCGATAGGCTCGATATGGATGCCGCCTGCATTCACGAGATGATAGCCGTGCTCAGTGTTGAATGACTCGAGGTACGGGATATGCTGGAAGTAGTTTGCATCAATCGATCCGTCTTCGACTGCATCGTTTGGAGTTACATAGTCAGTGAATTCCTTGATTTCGAGTTCGATTCCCTGCTCGGCAAGATTATCGACTACGAGATTGAGGAGAGTTGCATGAGGCTCGGGTGTTGCACCTACGACAATCTTTGTCGTTGAGGAGGTTGACGCTGTTTCTGTTTCAGATGCGCCCTGAGCGAATAGAGATGTAAGTGCGACCAATACGATAAGAGATAATGCGATAAGCTTTTTCATTTTTTATTCCTTTGACGGGGACAAGGCCCCATATAGACAATTTGATTCGAGCGAGTTCTTCCCTTCGGGTATGAACGTTTAGAGATACAGATGGATGGAATTGTTTAAATAGAAATGTTATGCCCGGCAGGGCATCATCATGGAAGACATCATAGAACGCATGGAAAGTGTGGAAAACTGTGTCATGTTCTTTTATCCTCCTGATTAATGTTGAACAAACTATATACAGAAATTAAATATTTATGCAAGTAGTTTGCACATTTTTCTGAAGAATCCCCGCAAAAAAGTTCACATTAACGGGGATATAATCTTACAACAGAAGCAATAAGCCTGAATGAAAATTTTCCTGTCCCTATTCCGTTTCGCTGACGTATTTCTGGTTGAAACGGCGTGAGAGAACGATGAGAAGACGGGCCACAGTGTAGGCACTGCCATTCATCACGACAAACCAGAAGACAGACCAGCCGACACCGAGAGTGCGGGCACGGACGAAGTCGTAGGGGCCGTCGATAACACCGAGGGCGTTCAGGAGACCGGCCACACAGCCGTAGACGAAGGTCGGGATGAAAGCAATGAAGGCATCCCTTTTCGTGACTCCGCGGTAGTCACCGAAGACTATCATCGAAATGAGTGAGAGAATCGGGCAGACGGCATATTCGCCGACGTTGGCATACCTGTAGAGACTGAAGGAATTTTTCATGAGGTCTGACGGCAGGATAACCAGAAACACAACGAGCATCGTCATGGTCTGCATGCAGACGGAGACGTATCTCAGCTTTCTGAATGCATATCTCGTTCTGCGAAGGGAATTGCTCATCTCACGGGAAAGTTCCACGACAATGAGAAGGGACGAGAGAAGAGCCAGAGTTCCGCTTATGTGAGTGTAGTAGCCGAAATAGCTCAATGTAAAGTTCGACTTTATGAATAGTGATACGAAGAGGGAATGCATCTCGAAGAGGACGACAAGAACATTCATTACAAGAGCGCCCAGAAGACGGTTTTCATTTCTTATCATCAGCTTCTCCTCCCCCTTGTCTTTCAGATACTAGCCGTACAGGAAGTCTGATTACAGTGGCTTTCGAACAGAAAGAAGCAGATTTTACAATATTTTACATTCCGCGGAGAAAGGAAAAACCGCCGGTTTCCCGACGGCCTCGATTATCTTTTCTTGAGAAGAGCGGATGCTATGCGGTTTCCCGCGAACTGTATGAGTTCGACGAGAACGACTGTCACGATGACGGCAGCTACCATGACATCGGTACGGAAACGCTGGTAGCCATAGCGGATTGCAAGGTCGCCCAGTCCTCCGCCTCCGATTGTTCCGGCCATAGCCGAATAGCTGATGAGGTTGATGATTGTCAGTGTAATACCGCTCACGAGTGACGGCAGAGCCTCCGGAAGCATCACCTTCCAGATTATCTGCCAGTTGGTGGACCCCATGGCCTTCGCAGCCTGGATGACACCGGGATCAACTTCGATGAGACTTGTCTCGATGACACGTGCAACGAACGGTGCCGCGGCTATCGAAAGAGATACGACAGCAGCCTTTGTTCCTATACTCGTACCAAGAATGAGACGGGTAAGAGGGATAAGGACTATCATGAGGATGAGGAACGGGAATGACCTTAGGACGTTCACGATACGGCTAAGAACCTCGTTGAGGACAGGCCTCGGGATTATTCCGCCCTTTTCTTCCCTGTCAGTGACATGAAGAAGAACACCCAGGGGAAGACCGAGGATGACGGAGAAGACAGTCGAGAAGAATACCATCTCGAGTGTCTGACCTGTTGACTCGAGTACCAGTTTGATTATCTGAGAATTCATCAGTTTTCCTCCTCGAATGATGTCTTGTCGACGGAAACGCCACGCTCTCTGAGCATTGCGATGGCCTTCTCACGCACACTCTCGTCCGGTCCTATGTCGAGAACCATGACGCCGTAGCGGCTGCCTTCGATATACTGCACTCCTGCCGCCATGATGTTGAACATGGCTCCCGTCTCTCTTGTGACCTCGCTGATGACGGGTTCTGCAGTCGTGGAAGAGCTGAAGCGGAGAGTATAGTGTCCCTTCTTGTCGGAGAAGTTCACGATGCTTTCCTTGATGTTCGTGAGGTTGGAGATGAAGTCCTTTGTGACTTCACTCTTCGGATGCGAGAAGATTTCGCTCACTTCCCCTTCCTCGACAACGACACCCTGGTCGAGCACGGCTACCCTGTCGCAGGAGTCTCTCACGACCTCCATCTGATGGGTGATCATGACGACAGTGAGATTCATCTTCTTCTGGATTTCCTTGATGAGGGAGAGGATTGCACGCGTGGTCTGCGGATCGAGAGCAGAAGTCGCCTCGTCGCAGAAGAGGATATCGGGTTCGGTGGCGAGAGCACGTGCGATGGCGATTCTCTGCTTCTGGCCCCCAGAGAGCGTCGAGACAGGAGCATCCTCCCTTCCTTCGAGGCCGACAAGCTTTATGAGTTCGGCAACCCTTTCTTTTATGTAAGCCTTGTCCTTATGGCAGATTTCCATTGGATAGGCGATATTCTGTCCGGCAGTGCGGGAGGAGAAGAGATTGAAGTTCTGGAAGATCATTCCGATTTTCCTTCTCTCCTCGATGAGTTCCTTCTTCGAGAGGTTGTCCACACGCTTTTCCCCGTAGTAGACCTCACCCTCGTCAGGCTTCTCAAGCATGCTGATAAGGCGTACCAGCGTACTCTTTCCTGCCCCGCTCTTTCCGATTATTCCGTAGACCGTATTGGACGGTATCGTAAGGGATACTCCTTCCACGGCATGCAGTGTTCCATAAACACGCTTCAGATTCTCAAGCCTTATCTGCATAATGCCTCCGAGCCTTATATATAGCAATTTTCGTGGAATTATCCAACAGAGGAAATGTTAATTATTGATATTGTTTGAAATAGAAGAATTCAAAAGAGCGTATTGCATCGGAAGCCATTATTCCTGTTCCAGATCATACAGCTCTGCTCATTCTCCTCACTTCTCTTTCTCGGAGAGACTTCTCAGGTGCATATATACGGTGCTTTTTGAAATATCGAGAGACTTGGCGACTGTCTGTACAGAATCCTTTATCCTAAAAAGCCCCCTGCTCTTCAGAATCCTGATTACTTCCTTATGCTTGTTCGTCGCAGGTATATCGGAGTTGTTCATGACCTGCACCCTGGCTTCAGCGACAGCCTGCTTTATCGTTTCCTTCATATCTGAAGAGAAGTGCTCTTTTTTGACGACAGCCTCGCTTCTGTCCTCGAAAACGCCGAGAATCTCGGAAAGAGGAGTATCGAGGTAGAAGTTGATGCAGAGCATTCCTATGACTCTTTCGTTCTCCCCGATAATCGGAAGCGTTGAACTCTTCAGTCTCTCTCCTGTCTGTGTTACTGCACTGTATGTCGTATATGAATCCTTCTCGGAAAGTCCTCCGTCATTTATCCTCTTCAGCATATTGATGGCAAGATCCGTAAGCGGCGCACCGACCGAGCGTCCCGAATGATAGCCGTTCATTATCTTGACAACCGAATGATTATAATCTTCCAGGCTGTGCAGGCTTATTTCGTATGCACTGCCCAGATATCTCGCAAGCCCGTCCATCATCGAGGCATATGAATCAAGAATAATCTTATCGGTTTTGGTTAGTTTAATCATAACTGTTCCCTATCTGAAATATACACTGATATACAATAATGAATGAACAAAAATTGTGTCAATGAAAAAGAAATGATAGAAGATTATGCAGAATTTACATTTGTATCATCCGGAATATATAAACTCAACTGTTTTTTATATATAAAATTAGGTATCTGGAAAGATATAAAATGAACAAAATTGCAACCACAATAAATTTTTTTATTGACAAAACAAAAGTTCATCAACTAGAATTTTTTACAACAGGAGGAGAAAAAGAATGTCAGCCAGACTCACACTCGTCTCACCTGACGGTCAGTCCAGACTGAAATGGGAATATGAGAAGGAACGGACCTCGTACGACGACCTTCTGGCTCTCGGCACTGCCGATATGGACTTCAGAACACCGGACGTCATTCTCAATGCTCTTTCCAAGGTACTGGAGAGAGGACACTTGGGCTATCCGAAGGTCAGGGATGAATTCTACCGGGCAATCGAGAATCATCTGGAAAAGACAGCCGGATGGACAATCGACGGCAGATCGAGCATAGGACAGAATGTCGGCATCTACGTTTCTGTATGGAACATCATCGACGCTGTAACCGAACCTGGGGACAAGATAACCTTTTTCACCCCTGTACACTCCTGCTTCAGAAGAATGGTGAGCATCAACTCCCGCATTCCGATTGAATGCCCGCTTCTGAACAGCAACGGAAGATACAGTGTTGACTATGACGCACTCGAGGCATGCCTCTCCTCAGGAGCAAAGGTTCTCTGGCTCTGCAATCCCCATAACCCGATCGGATGGGCATGGACGGAAGAGGAGCTTAAAAGAATTGCAGAACTCTGCATGAAGCACGATGTCCTCATACTTTCGGACGATGTCTACTGTGACCTCGTGTTCCCCGGAACGCGCTACACTCCGATAGCATCTCTCTCGAAAGAGGTGTCATACAGGACAATGACGCTCTACTCCACCAGCAAGACTTTCAACACAATGGGACTCAAGCATTCCTTTGTCGTCATCGAGAATCCGGATCTGTTCAAGAAATACGAGGAATCCCTTTCAAAACTCGATCTTGAATACGGCCTCAACACGATGGGAATGGCGGCAACAGTTGCAGCCTATACGGAATGCGATGACTGGCTGGCCGTCCTTCACTCCGAAATCGAAAGAAAGTTCATTCTCGTGAAATCATATCTTGAAGTGAATCTTCCCGGGTGCATCGTAACACCATCAAATTCCACCTACTTCGGATGGGTCGACATGAGAGCACTGAAAATGAACCCCAGGATGCTGGCATACGCCATAGATCAGGAAGAACATATAATCGTCACGAGCGGCACAGACCTGGGAAAGGGAGGAACGGGTTTTGTAAGGCTCAACCTTGCCACATCTGACAGCAACCTTGAAAAGGCTCTCGGGAGACTGAAGAACTTCTGGAATAAACACTACAGCAACTGATTAAGGAACTTCTTATGAAATATGACTTTGACACAACTCCTGACCACAGGAGCAACTCATCCTACCGATGGGGGATGGAAAACATGCCGCAGGACATCATCGGAATGGGAACGGCAGACCTGGACTATTTCTGCGCACCGTGCATAAGAGAAGCACTAGTAAAGATTGCCGGGGAGAACTGCTACAACTATAGACAGAGGCCGGCGTCGTACTACGATGCCATCATCGGATTCTACAGGAGAAACTACGGCCTCGAGATAAGGAAAGAATGGCTCTCTACGGTCCCCAGCACCATCGGGGCCGTAAGGATGGCACTCGGCATCTATGCGGAGAAAGGCGACAGCATAATCGTCCAGACTCCGCTCTTCGGTCCTCTGAAAAACGCTGTCGAAGGGGCCGAGTGCCGTCTTCTCTCAAATCCTCTCAAAGCCGTTGACGGACACTACGAGATAGACTTCGATGATTTCGAAAAGAAGGTGAAGGATCATCATCCGTCATGCTATCTGCTCGTCACCCCCCAGAATCCGACAGGGAAGGTATTCAGGAAGGAGGAACTCGGGAGACTTGTCGACATATGCCATGAATACGGCGTCACAGTCATTTCCGACGAAGTCCACGGCCTCATCACATATGATGATAACACCTTCTCACCGATTCTTTCTCTCGGAGAGAAGGCCCGGGAAATATCTGTGCAGATAATGAGTCTGAGCAAGGGATACAACATCATGAGCCTTCCGCACGCCATCATCACCATCGCAGATGAAGAGAAGCAGAAGAAATGGATAGAGCAGATTCAGGCCTACTCTTTCGGGTATGCCACGAACAGCTTCGCCATGGCCGCAGTAACATCAATAATGAAGGGAGAAGCCGACGACTGGATGAAAGAGCTGAACGCTTACCTCCACGAGAACCTCGAAGAAATGCTTTCCTTCATAAAAGACAACAGCCTCCCGCTGATACCATACAGGCCGGAAGGTTCCTTCCTTATCTGGATAGACTGCAGGAAAGCGGGTATTGGAGAGAAGAATCTCGATACATTCTTCATGGATAAGGCACACATCGACCTCGATGACGGAGAGAAGAACTTCGGAGAGGAAGGACGGGGATTCGTCCGAATCAACTTTGCAGTAACCAGGGCGGTTCTGAGAAAAGCCCTGGAAAGAATAAGAAAAGCTATTGAAGAAAACGGACAGAACGACTCCTGTCCGGAAAAGGAGAATTAACATGAAAGAGAAAAAACAGCAGAGAGAAATGACTGTTCCACGTGCACTCTTCGGATTCCTGGGTCCCATAGCAGTCCTTATCGTGATGCTGCTCATCGGAGCCGACGTCACAATCGCTACGGTCTTTGCCTTGTTCCTGATGGTTGTATTCTGTCTCTACATGAGATATCCATGGGAGAGCGTGGAAGAATCGATGTCCGAAGGCGTCAAGCAGATAGCAACAGGAGCTATAGTAATGCTGCTTGTCGGATGTCTCGTTGCCGTATGGATGGCATCAGGAACAATACCGACGTTGCTCTATTACGGGCTTAAAATCGTGACACCGAAACTCTTCCTGCCGATCTGTTTCATTCTTCCTGCATTCATGAGCGTCTGCACAGGAACAAGCTGGGGCTCGATAAGCACAATCGGCGTCGTGCTCTGCGGCATGGCTGCAGGTCTCGGAATTCCTGTCGGCATGGCAGCGGGAGCCGTAATCTCAGGTGCCTTCTTCGGAGACAAGATGAGTCCCCTTTCAGATACGACTCTTCTCGCTTCATCGACAACGGATGTTGCGCTCTTCGACCACATCAAGTCCATGTGGTATACGACAGTACCAGGCTCGATTATCTGTCTTGTGATTTATACAATCCTCGGCTTCCGGGCATCGGGAAACATCGACAGCGCAGCAGTACAGGAGCTCTCGAACGGAATTGCCTCAACATTCAATATCAGCTTCTTCCACATCATTCCGGTCGTGATTGTTCTCTTCCTTTCAGTCAAGAAGGTTCCGGCATTCATATCCTTCGGAATCGGCATTCTCACAGGCATCATCTGGGCAATGATATTCCAGGCTCAGAGCTTCACTTCCCTTCTCGGCTATATCATGAACGGCTTCAGCTGCAGCAGCGGTGTTGCATCAGTCGACACGCTCGTGAACAGAGGAGGCTTCTCCTCAATGCTCTCCCTCGTCGGCATCATGATTGTACTGGGCATGCTCAATGGACTCTTCGCTCATTCAGGCGTTCTCAATACACTTGTCAACAGCCTGTCGAAGAAGCTCAACACTCCGGGAACGATTCTCTTCGGAGCATGGCTATCGTCATTCATCATCTGCATCATCGGAGGTCAATATTCGGCAATCGCAATCACAGCTGTCGCATTCAAGGATATCTGTGACGATATGGATATCAACAGAGCTGTCCTTTCGAGAACGCTTGAGGATGTAGGAACGATGCTTGCAGCAATCATTCCGTGGAATGCCTGGGTTATCGGCTACGGCGTTGTACTGGGAGGAATCAGCGTCATGGATTTCATTCCGTTCACTTTCCTTCCGATGCTCTGTCCGATTCTCACTCTCATCTTCAACTTCACCGGAGTCGGTCTTCTCCACTCTAAGGATGAAGTGAAGTACCGTCCGTTCTGGGTCAGAAAGTAAATCAGTCTCCCCCCAAAAAACATGAGACGGCCTGTTTCCATCGTAGAAGCAAGCCGTTTTTTACAGAAGAAAACTGCACTCCCGGGAGAATGCAGTTCAGATTTCGTTCTATATGTATGGTCTTATCTGAGGTCAGGAGTCTTGATCCAGTCCTGATCGTCGTAAGCTCTGTTCTCACCGCACATTGCCCAGATGAATGTGTAGTTGGAAGTGCCGGCGCCAGAGTGGATAGACCATGACGGGTTGATGACAGCTTCTTCATTGTGCATGACGATGTGTCTTGTCTCCTGAGGTTCAC
>CAVFYD010000055.1:0-14590 GCA_963626615.1 Sphaerochaetaceae bacterium | reverse complement strand
AATGTCAGTTCCATACAATCTAAGAAATGTCAAAGAAACAGAGACAACGAATAAGTTCGATGCCGTCGACAAGTGCGCTGCTCTGCTTAATCATGCGTTACAGTGCTGTCTTGGCGACAATATACAGGCATCCGCATACGCTCCTCTCGCTAACGAGATACTTGCATACAGTGAAGAGATATATCTCGATGCGTATGAAGCTAACGGAGTGCCTTTTAGACGAGGTAGAATAACAGAGCAGAACTACAACGACCGCATCAGTCTGATTATAAGCGCAATGAAGGGATGCACACGCCTCGATGGGCTGCTGTATATCGGCAAGAAGAATCTGCATTGGCGTGAGAGGAAGAGGAAGTTCTGGAGTGATATGACAAAAGAAGCTCATGAACAGTTAACGAAATGGATGACATGGTGCGAGAATGAGTATAAGATTTGCAAAGGGTAAGGGCTGTAAACATCATTCGCTTGCAACCGGGGCAATGCCTACAATCAGTTCAATGTTAACTCATCGGGTAATGTCAACAACAACAATGCGTACAACACGAATAGAGTCCGTCCGATTGAATAAAGCATCGACCGCAAAGACGATAGAGAGCAACTCAGTCGTTGAGTCAGAGGCTTCAACTCAAGGAGTCCGAACCCGTCCGGCTGATGTCTGCAACATCATCTCGGAAAACAATTCCGCCCTTCACACTCAGGAGCCTCATTCTATGGTTGAGGTAGCCGAAGCAAAGGAAGGGCATCTTTATAACGACCTTTTCGAGTCCATGCTTAAGCGCAGGCTCGGCGTCATGTGGAAACCTCAAGTTAAAGCATGGGTATACAACGGAGTGCAGAACGTACGGACACTGACACGGAGCATCATAGACGGCACATACAAGTCACGCAAGCCGATTCCCGTCGAAATCTATTACCCGAAGAGGCGAACAGTCATGTCGATTACTTTCCGTGATAGAGTGTGGCAAGGCTATCTGAACGACCGATATATCTATCCCATCATGACACGTTCCTTTATATGGGCGAACATGGCATCACAGACGGGCAAGGGCACGGATAAAGCTAGAGACTTGCTGAAGAAGTATCTATGGAACTACTACACGCATCACGGCAACGACGGCTATGTGCTGCAGATAGACATACATCACTACTATCAGACGATACCGAGAGACAAAGCCGTTGAACTTTTCCGCAAGAAGCTTCCGCCGAACCTCTTTCGGCACGTTGAAGAGATTCTTGATGTTCAGTATCAAGACTCGTTCTATGCCGGAAGCCAACTCATCCAGATTCTCGGCATCGCATACCTCGACAGCATCGACCATTTTGTTAAAGAAAAGCTTCGTATCAAGCACTACATCCGCTATCAGGATGATTTTTTATTGATTCATCATGACCGGGCGGTGCTTGAAAACGCACTGTGTGAAATCAAAGAAGAGCTTGCCGACCTCGGTCTATCTCTGAATGAAGACAAGACTCGCATCTTTTCGTTAAGCGAACCCGTCATCCATCTCGGCTTTGTCTACACTTTGCAGTCTGATGGTAAGATATATATGCGAGTCAATCCCAAGAGAGTCAAGGAGATCAGGAGGAGGCTGAAGAAGTATCCGCCGTCGTTCCCGTCTTATATCGGCTTCTTGTCTAAAGGGAACTCTCACGGACTCATCATAAGACTCGCAAGGGAGTTATACACAAATGGAAAAGCTTGATAAGGAAAAGGTCGAACAGATGCGTGTGCAGGCTTATCTGAGAGCCGAGAATGCGAGGCTCAGAGCGGACTTGGACTACATCCAGATCATGAGCGGTATCGAGATACCAACAGAGATGGCAACAGAGATGGCAACAGGAGGTGAAGTTAATGAGCGCATGGTATGAGAAGATTAAGAGCTATTACAAGTCCGGCTTGTGGACTAAAGCTCAGGTCTTAGCGACAGTCGAGAAGGGAGCTATCACCGAAGCGGAAGCACGGGAGATTTTGAAGGAGCGGTAACACGCTCCTTTTCTGATGTCCAAATCGGCAGCGGAGTCTGAGAACGCATCGTGTTATTCTCTGTGTACGAAAAGGTGTTTCCCGTGACTAAGCAAAACAAGAAGGCATTGACCGATGAAGAAAAAAGGAAGAAGAGTGAGCAGCTTCAAAGGGTTGTTCTTCCCGTGGTTAATGCTACCTTTGCAAGTATTGCTAAAGTATTGGTGGAACAACTATTCCAAGGAGCATAACGTGACAGAACTCATATCTACACTTATCCTCTTTGTCGACGAAACCCTCTTATACTGGATTCCGTTTCTCATCGGAATCGGGTATGCCCTGAAGCACTGCACGAAGCTTCCGAACACTATGATACCGCTCGTCGAGGTTGGTCTCGGCGGAGCAATCGGTCTGCTCTATGGTCTTGCACTGTATGCAGACACAACACTCGGCGCGGTATCTATTCTCAGCTTTGTAGGACAGGGTGCGCTTATCGGCATTATCGCAATTGCGATTTACGACATGGTGCATGGGATTCTGAAACAGAGGAAAATCTGTTGCTCTGACAAGGAGGCAACTAAATGAAACTCAAGATTAACTTCGGGAGAATGGGAACATTCTTAGAATACTTACTCGGAACTGTTCTCGGCATCGTCATCGCTTTTCTCATCGCTCTTCCCTACGGAGTCGGCTACGCTATCGATTGGGTTACAAACCTCGTCCTTTTAGCAGCTGTTCTGCAGGCAAGCAACGATTTCGTAAGAAAGCTGAAACTGAAGTATGCTGACGAACCTAAGAACTATCTGTGTTGGCAGTATATTGTCGGCGAACTCGGTATCATCGCCTGCGATGTCTGTTTCTTCTGTGCATCTAAGCAGACAGAGACAGAGCCGTTCTTCATTCTCGTCGCTGTTACCGGGTTGCTCATCGTTCTGACGGCAGTCTGGTTCAACAAGATGGTGCGCAGAGTCTACGCCCAAAGAGGACTCTAAGGAGGCAAAGATGTGGAAAAAATCGTTTATCTTCTTGCTGGTATCTCTGCTGGCGGTCTCTTCGCTCTGGTGCTATCCTGCTTGGGTCTATGGAAAAAAGGCTCAGACAGCAGAAGTGACGGAAGCAGTGGCAGAACCGGAAGCATTACCGCAGAAAACTCAGACAGTCTCGGAAGCGTCGGAGGAGATTACTCCGAGCGAAACCGAGCCGGAAGCACAAGAGATACCTTCGATGCCGGAAAGCGCATCGTACAGCGAAACCTTGAAAGCGCAGGGAGCGAGCTTAGTAAACTCTCTGAAAGACTTCAAAGCAAAAGCGGCAGCGGTCACACAGGTATCTGAGTATATTGATAACGCTGTCGAAGGTGCATGGCTCATGGAAACAGCTTACGAAGCTGAAGTCGCTAATCATGCGAAGACAGAGAATGCTTACAACAATCTTGTAAAAGCTAAAGCTTTTCAAGTGACACTGAACCCGTATGCGATGTTCGCTCCGTCTACGCAGACATGGGGAATCGGTCTCAATACTCTCTATACTTACAGAGGTATCGGGTTATCCGTCGGAATCGAGAAGCCGACTTTCGATTTCTCCGACTACGACGATCTGGTCGTCACAGCCGGACTCGTCTTCACTTTCTGACGAACCGGAAGGCGGTCTGACTCCTCCGGTCTTCCGTCGTGTCGTTTCTTTTCATCATCTGTTCCCTTTGCGAGTTTTTTGAAGTTCTCTCGCAGAGGGAACTCTCTTTTCTGTGTATGTTCTGTGTAAGGCTGTAAGCAGGAAAGAGGCTCTCTATCGGATGCGCCAAGAGAATGAATTTTCACTGCAAACATCGGTTTCGCTGTTTGTGGAGATTTGCTCTATACTTGGAGACGGCATAGAGAAAATTTCATAACTCGTTATGCAGTAGAGGCTTGTCGATAATGGCAAGCCTTTATTTGTGTATGAAGCTGTGTACAAAGTCGTTGTTTTCGGCGCAAAAGCGATGATAAGCTGATTTTCGATGAAAGAAACGAAACTATACAAGTTGCACATTCACAAAGGTCGCAACATCGAAGCCGTGTTTGCTCACGCTCCGCATAAGCGTGTGTCGACCGGGACGAAGGATATCGCAGAAGCTGTCCGATTCTGCGAGAAGTATCTGGAAGCGGACGGGATAACGGGTGAGAGGATTCCGGCACTGAAGGACTTCGCAAAGGACTTCTTCAACCGCCGAGACTACGACTCTCTCTATGCACGGGAGACAGCCTTCGGGCGAAGCAAACGAGAAAAGTGGTATGACGACAAGGAAGCACTTCTCGACACATACATCATTCCTCGCTTTGGCGAGTATCTGATTGACTCTATCACGCCCGTCGCCGTCGAGGCATGGCTTGTCGGCATTAAAGGTCAGAGATTCGGTATACTCTCCGCTTGCACTAAGCGAAAGATACTCGACTGCCTTCGCTACATCCTTGATGATGCGATGAGAAAGGGCTATATCGCAACGAACGCAGCTAGAATGATAAAACCTCCCGTCGAGCGAACTGACAGTCGTAGAGCATTGACCTACGAAGAGCAACACACACTTTTTCCTGAAGATGCCCAAGAACGGAACAAGCTATGGGGGTCGTCGATGTGGGCTTTGTATTTCAGCATCATGTACGACACCGGATTCCGTCCGTCCGAGGTCGGAGGACTCCTCGTCGGCAACGTGTACTCGACTGACAACGGGCTTGCTGTCTACACGGCTCATACAGTCAACGCAGAAACACACCAGATCGAGGAGCGAGTAAAGACATCAGGCAAGGGTATGGAAGCCCGTGTCGGCTTGCTGTCATCCGTCACACAGAAAATGATGATTCTATTCCTTGAGGAAATCGAAGCGATCGATGAGGCAGAACCGCTTTTTCTTCTTGAGCGATGCAGGAAGGACAGCTATGTCTTCAATGAGACAGCAAACAAGCATTTCAAGTCAGTCTGTCAGAAGCACGGCATATCCGGCGTTACGCAGTATTCGCTCCGACACACGTTCGCAACGTACCGCCGAGGAGCAGTCGGAGAGGGAAGTCTTGCGCTTGCGATGGGACATAAGAACGGCGTAAGAAACGACTACGACCATCGGACTGCTACTATACTCATCGCACAGTTAGAGAACGAGCGAGCGAGGATTTTCGGAGCAGAGCAAGATGGAGGGATTAAGCCTCTTGAGATAAAGAAAGTCAAATAAAAAGGCTCTCTCCTCCGAGAGTCGTCTCTCGTGCCATGCAGTACACGGGTTGTCCTAGACGACTGTGCGCAACCTCGGAACGGTCAAGGGAGAGAGTCTTTCCTAATCGTTCGACATCTTTAGAAATACTATCTAATCCGGCAAAAGTAAAGAGGGAATTTCTTCCCTCTTGTAAAATCTAATAAGGCATCTTGCAGATGGCTACAATGTGGTCGCCGTATCTTGCCGAGAACTCACATGGCTCTTCTTCTGTGACTGTTATCATCTCGTCGCCGAAGAGTGCTGATACACACGGACACCATTCGTTGAACTCCCGAAGGCAGTCCTTGTCGCCGAGCCTCTTGTATTTCCACATGAGATGCATAAGCATCCCAACGCAGTCTCTGACTCCCTTCTCATGTGTTTCGTAAATTCTGTCGTCCATTAGCAAGCCTCCCTTGCGTGTGTGAAGCAGAACTCTCTCGCTTCTTTGAGTGTATCGAAAGTCTTCACGACCTCGACTCCGTATGTCTCGATGTAATTATCATCGTCGATTCTGAGGTCTTCTGCGTGATAGACATCATAGCGAGGTACGTTATCCATGTCGCTCTCGCATTCGATGATGTAGCCGTATCCTCGGTAGCTCGGCTTGCATCTGTAGCCGTGGTCGATGTGTTCAAATCTTGCTCTCATATCTCTTCCTCCTCTCCTTCGATGCGGAAATATCCGAAATCCACATCTTCTTTCTCGGTGTACCAATATTCAATCGCATTAGAGACAGTGCAGTCCATCGAGAAAACGATGAATGCAAACCTCTCGATATCGGTTACTGTAAACTCGACGAGAGTGCCTTCTGTGTCCAGAATGCTACTCAGACTCGGAATCTCCGAGATGGCTTCTTCCTTCGTGTGCGACGTGAGGAATAATAATCCGTTTTCCTTTCTGTCGATAAAATAGAACTTACTCATGCTTTACGCTCCTTCTTATTTGATGACTAGAGTGTATACCGATATACATCACACTGTCAACAACTATTCCCGCAAATCTTCAAAAAAAATGAGAGCCTTCCGACTCTCACATTTCCTCGATAAGACGCTTCACTGCTGTGTTCACGCTCTCGCCCGTTTCTTCGCATCTCGTCTTCAACTTATCATATAGATAGATGTCTGACGGAGTGAACGTTATCTCGACACGCTTGAGCATCTCTGCGTGCTTCTTCTGCGCACGCTTTCTCGCTTCAGTCCTCACTGATGACCTCCTTGCCTCGTGATTATCACGCTCTCGCTTCCTTCCTTGCTTTTGCAAGCTCTCTGAATCTTTTCTCTGCTTCATCAGCTACGCCCTTCGCTGAGTAGTATTCCCTCCATTTTGCTTTTTCTTCTGCATCGAATGCTTTAATTCCGGACATACTTTTATATTTATCAGTATTGTATAACTCGGACTTAAAACTGATTGCTTCTTCTTTCAGTTCGTTCGCTTTCCTGTTCAGAACTTCCCATTCTTCACGGGCTTTCTTTGTTGCAACTGTCATTTCTTCGTAAGTCATCTTACTCTCCTTATGATGGTTATACTGTATACCGATATACATCTATTGTCAACAGGAGAATTAAAAAACTTCCGTCGATTACGGCGGAAGTGGAAAACGAAGGAGGTATATATATGTGATTAATATAGATTATAGTCCGTACTCGGACGGGAAGCAACAGAATCAGCTTGTCTTACCGGGTTGCACTCGCTGTCGCTCCATGCTCAGTACAACAGCCGATAAAGCTTGAAGAAGGGTCTCGTCCTGCATGATGGCTCTTATCAGCGCACGGGCTTCGGGCGACTTCCGGACAAACTCTACTTCGGGAAAGTCGTAACGATCTGGAGGAGTCTGACTCTCTTTGCCAGAGAGAAGAAAGTCCGTGCTTGTGCCGAGGTAATCAGCAATAGCCTTAACGACGGGCATCTTCGGAATACGGCACGCCGACCGCATCGCCCTGATTGATTGCTCTTTTAAGTCCAAAGCTTTCGATAATTCACCGAGTGTTATCTTATCCCTCTTTGTATCGACTCTCCTCCAGAAGTCGTATGCATCTTGTTGTTCATCTTCTTTCATAGCTGCTCATTGTCCGAATCCCGTAGAAAAAGTCTACAAAAATGTATGCAAAAATGTTTACAAGTTGAAAATTTCAACGTAAGATAGGGTAAGACGTTGAAAAAATCAACGTGAAGGAGGATATATGCAGCCATACAACGGAGTCTTCCGCACCCGGCTTACGAAGTCTGAGCGAGAACGCATCCGCAAGCTTGCAAAAGAGCGAGGGATGAATCTCACGGGATTCCATGACTACCTCTTGAAGTCGGAGATAGAGAGGAGCCGAGCAGAAGAAAAAGCCTCGGACAGATGAGGCAGAGGAACAAGGAAATGAAAAAGGAAACAAGAACATTAAGGTCTATCAACATTAAAGGCAAAGGATGGGCAATCATCGACGGCGAATACATCGTCTATGAGAAGAAGGACAACGGGAATAAGAGATGACTGTAAGTCTACCCGAAGTCGAGTCCTTGACGGCAGAAATTGCCCGTTTACGGACTGAATTTAATCACATCATCGCTACATCTGTGAGCATCAAGAAAACAATCACGCCGAGCGAGATAGCACGGCTTGAGGGAGTCTCTGTGTCGCAGATACGGAAGAACGGCAAGGAGCGTTATCTGTTGCCGAGATTCGGTCGGTCGGGATACCCGACGGGCGCAGTCAGATGGGATGTCGAAGAGTATCTGAGATGGAGAGCGATAGACCCGAACGAGCGGTACGAAGCGTATCTCCAAAGTCTAAGGGAAACAGTAAAACGGAGGAAAAGAGCATGAGCATCTACATGAAAGATTATCCGAACCGAGAGGAATGGCTCAAGGCGAGGAAAGATGCCGGAATCGGTGCAAGCGAAGTTGCGACCGCTTGCGGTGCTAATCCGTATGAGAGTAGCACAGAACTGTGGAAGAAGAGGACGGGGATGCAGTCTCCGACTCCGACGAACGAGAACATGGAGCGAGGACATCGGCTTGAACCCGTCGTCCGTGACCGCTTTATGTCAATGTACGGCAAGTTCTTCGATTTGCAGTACAACGAATTTGGCATGTGGTTTAACACGGACTATCCGTCCATGTTCGCTACCCTAGACGGCATTCTTACATCGAAGGTCGACGGAGTCGTCAATATCGGCGGTGTAGACATCGAGTTGCATGTCGGCGAGAAGATGATATACGAAGTCAAGAATCCCGCTCCGCAGAGTCGTCAAGCGTATTTTAAATGGGAAACAAAGCCGAACATCTATGTCTATCAAGCCGTCGCTCAGATGATGTGTACGGGCATCAGAAAGCATCTCTTGCACGCTAACATCACGGGAGAACTTGCTCAGTGCGAGCATGACGAGAGATTCTTCTTCACTACATACTCTCAGTGCAGAGAATATATCGCTGAAATCTCTCAGACTATTCCTGCATTTTTCGAAATGCAGAAGAAAGCGATAGTGCCTCCACAAGCGGTCGACCTTGCCGAAGTCGTTCTGAGTGCAGTGCCGACAGTCGGCGATATTGTCACGAACTTTGAAGAAGTCAAAGCGAGCATCACTGCTACATCTAAGAAGTACGAAGGGCTTGTCTTCACAGAAGAGACAGCGAAGAAAGCGAAAGACACTCGCTCGGACTTGAATAAAGCTATCAAGCAGATTGACGAGATCAGGACAGCGACGAAGAAGAAGTGGGAAGCTCCGCTTGAGGACTTCGAAAGAAAATGCTCAGAACTCAAGAGTATCATCGAAGGCGTCAAGAAGCCGATTGAAGACCAGATCAAGTCATTCGAAGAGTCCGACAACAAGAAGAAAAAGCAACTCATTGAAGACTTCATCAAATGTCAGCTTGATACGGCATACAACGACCTCAAACTTCTCATAGAAGCGAACGCAAAGAACACTGAACCGGAAAAGATTCTCGGTGTGCCATTCAACAAGCGCTGGCTCAACACAACGATGTCGATGAAGACGATTCAGAAAGACATCACGGACTACTTCGGAACTGTCAGAAAAGAGTATGCAATGCTCTATTCGCTCAAAGACAACTTCGACAGCGAGCTCTGGAATGCGCTCTATGCAGAGTATCTTTCAAGTAGTCTTTCCGTCGCAAGAGCTTTAGCAAAAAAGGCACAGATTCTCGATGCAAGAGATACTCAGAGAAAAGCCGAAGAAGCGATGATGAAGAAGTCCGCTCCTGCGTCAGAACCGACTCAGCAGACACTCCCTCTCGACGAGCCTAAGAGAGAGCCGGAACGCAGAGAAGTACAGAGAAGTGCCGAAGTCGTTAAACCTATAACAGATAAGAAGGTATACACAATGTGCGTTGAATTTTCGCACACTGACATGAAGGCTTTCAACGCCCTTGTCGGATATCTCAAGGAACACGGTTTCTCATGCCGTCAGATTAAAGAATACAAGTGATTTTCGGAGGAAAAAATATGAACGCAATCACAAACAGAAACAATGCACAGATGGATGCTTATCCCGTGAGCAACAATGCTCCGGCATCTGCGAACATGAACATGAATCCCATGCTCGCATCAGACCCGACAGTAGCGAGAGAGGTTGCGACAGTGCAGTCTCAGATGATTATCGCTAAGATGTATCCGAGAGACCTCAACGCAGTCTACAGAAACATCGAAGCTTCATGCTCTCGTCTCACTCTCGCTCAGCAGTCAACGTACGTTTTCAGCCGTGGCGGAACAGAAATCAAGGGCGCAAGCATCCGTCTCGCCGAAGCACTCGTCAAAGCTTACGGGAGCGTCAAATACGGCTTCCAGATCATTGACGACAACACGGAATGCTCGACAGTCAGAGCTTACGCATTCGACATGGAAAGCAACACTCTCGTCGAGAGAACGTTCCCGGTATCGCACTACCGCTCTACTCGCAACGGAAAGACTCTGCTCACTGACCCGAGAGACATCTATGAGATGGTCGCTAATCAGTCAGCAAGAAGAGTGAGAGCGTGCATTCTTGCAGTCATCCCTTCTGACATCGTTGACTACGCTCTCGATATCTGTTCTAAGACTGTCGCAGATAACATCAAGATTACTCCTGATACAGTCAACAAGCTTCTCGACTCTTTCAGAGACTTCGGTGTTACCCGCCCGCAGATTGAAGATTTCATTCAGAGAAAGGTCGAGGCAATCACGATTCCTCAGTACATGAGACTCAGAGAAATCTACTCATCGCTCAGAGACGGCATGGGAGTCGTCGAGAACTTCTTCAAGTCGCTCGATGAAATTCAGCCTAAGAACAAGCCGAAGAGGCCCGAAGGTGAGATTACCGCATCGAAGCCCGAAAACGTGCCACAGATGCCGTATTCTTCGTCTGACGAGCCGATAGCGGACGAGAGTGCAGAAGAAATGCCGAGTTTTGATTTCTAAGAACGGACGAAGGAGGGTGCATTGTGGAAATTCTGAACTACGGAAAGAGCGTGACGAACACTAACGACTGGAGAGTGACGGCTATCCTCGTATACTGCCGAAGCCACATCAACTGTCGTAGTTGTTCGCTCAAGGCTTTCTGTCGGGGTCGTAAGAAGACTCTGACAGAACTGACTCTGACTGAGCAGAGAGAAGCTTTGCACCAGATCGTCAAGGAGGATTTCTGATGATTCTGAAATTCGAAGTAATCGGCAAAGCTCAGGGACTCGACCGCTCAAGACAGACAGCGAACGGACATCGCTTCGACAGTGCAAAGAACCGCAACAACAAGGCGTTCATCCGGCTCAAGGCGGAAGACGAAGCTGAGAAGCTCGGTATGACGCTCCCGATTGAACCTGGGAAGGAAGGCTACACAATCATTCTTGAAGTCAACGTTGTTCCGCCCAAGAGCTACACGAAGAAGAAGCTTGTGGAGATAGCGAGAGGGGAATGGCGACCGCTCGGCAAACCCGACCTCGACAACGTTCTCAAGCTTTACTTAGATGCTCTCACCGGCTCTGTCATCGAAGACGACCGCTATGTGTCTGAAGTCATAGTCTCACGGAAGTACAGCAACACGGAGAAAGTTGTCTGTTACGTTGCTCGTCGGAGCGAGAAGGAGGAGAAGGAATGAGAAAGTACAGTTACTACCTCCCGCTTGATGAAGACATCTTCGAAGACCCGGAGGTGCAACTCTTCATCGAAGAGTTGGGCAAGGCTGCTTTCCTTGACTACATACATCTGCTCCTGATCATGCGTGACTATCGAAGCACAGACTTCATGATTCCAATGGACTTTCTCGCAGTCATAGCAAGAAGGACGCTCATGACAACCGAAGAAGACCTCCGGAAACTGGTCAACTACTGCATCAAGCTTGGATGGTTCAAAGTCTATCAAGACGAGGTAGACAAGATTAAGTACATCTACTCGGAAAGGAGACAGCTTGACCTTAGAACTTGGCAAGTGAAGTCCGAGCGCAGAAGTGAAGCCGGAAGAAAAGGCAACGAAATCAGATGGGGAAAGAAGGATACAAACACAACTGGAAACGAAGATGAGATTACTTATTAAATACAACTATATAAAGAATATAACTTATATAAGAACTGTATATACAACTTCTTCTTCGTACAAGAACAACGTTATCTATCTCTTCTTAGCAGTTGTATAGGAAAAGGAATAGGAATAGGTGCGATTCACTATTGCGAGTCGCAATTGCGATACCAAGAAGGTAAAGGAAGGAAAACAAATGGAATGGGTATGTTACGCGATAGCGATAACGATTTTGGTGACTCTGTACTCAGTCATCGTAGTGAAGCTGATGAGGGAGCAGTCTTTTCTGCAGGGGAGGATGGAATCGCTTCAGGAGGACTTCAAAGTCACAAGAGCAGAGTGCTATGCGCTCAGAGAAAGACTCCGCAACAGCGAGATTGCGAAAAAAGAGTCTGAGGACGAGGTTTGAGAGCCGGACGGGAAATTAGACCATCTCGCTCGAAAAATGCGTCAGAGGGGTCAAATTTTTCGTCTGAGAGCAAAAGGAGAAATGAAGAACGATGTATATGTACGAAAACGAAGAGTATTACACAGCGGAAGAGATTGCAGGGATGTTCCGAGTCAAGACACAGACAGTCCGGAATTGGGCAACTCGTGGACACATCAGATGCACTCACATTCCGAGAGTCTATGAGATGGTTTTCACGAAGGCACACGTTGCTGACAAGTGGAAGCGCAATGCGGACTCTAACCCGGTTACGGAAGGCATGGACATCCGTCCGGCGCACCAGATCTCACGGGAAGAACTTGAGGCATGGCTTGTAAGGATGAACTGGAAGCACTCTAAGAAGGCAGACAAGTGGTCTTCGGGGAAGAGCAGATATTCTGCCCAGATATACAACGACGGAGAATGGGTTCGCTTCATCTCGCACTACAAGGTTTTCTGCGTGAAAGTCACGAACCTGATCTTCAACGCTTGTCACTCATATCTGCGCCTTATCGACCGCATCAGCGGTATCGCAATTGCGATTAACAAAGACGAGTTAAGAATAGGGGTTGCCGGATGCGTATGACAAAAGATGAGCGTGAGAAGCTGACAGTGAAGTATGCCTCTCTGCTCTACAAGAGCGGAAGCGTACAGTACCAGATCTCAGAGAGAAGAAGATACAGACAGGAAGCAAAGGCAATAAAGGAGGTGCTTAATGCTTGAGAAAGAAACGTTGAGAAGAGTCCTCATCAAACACGGGTTCAGAGAGACCGATAACTACGGCATGAAGTGGTACAAACGAGGAGCGATGTCTTTCCGGCTCGGTTACGACAAGGTGAGTATCAAGTCTATCTACTTTGATTTCTCGATACCTTACGACGACCTCGTTGCTATGCACGGCGGAACGTATATCCGCATCGCTCACACAAGCAACAGTATCCGGCTCACTCAGAGTCTGAACCTCGTTGATCAGGTCGCAGAGATGGCACACACCTGCGGAGCGATGGACTGCTACGAAGAATGCCCGTATGCGTACACCGAGAAAGACTGTCCGTTCTATAGCGAAGAGAGCGGTCATCCGTGCGAGTGGGCAAAGGTCAAGGAAATCGTGAAGTACGACGAACACGAAGAGGACTACAGAGACGATGACGACTGCTATGAGAAGACCGATAGAGACATCACATGGGCAGGCAGAAACGACGAATTATGCGAAATGGAGAAATACAGATGAAAAACAACAACAGCGAAATCAGAATCTTATCCTCGCTGTCCTTCGTAAACGAGGACGGCAAGGGCGAGTCATGTGAACTCGTCACTAAAGACGGCAAGTTCTATGTCATCAAGAGCGACAGAAAGAACTTCGGCATCAAGTTTCCGATGGTTTTCTGCGAGACAAACTGCGACTTTAACGAGGCATGGAAAGTCTACTGCGGAGCGGTCGAGGACTTTCAGTACATGAATCTCATCGAGAACAAACCCGTCCATGATTGCACGGAAATGCGGTACAAGGAAGGCAGAAGTGTCGGCACTCCCGAGGAGAAGAAGAAAATCGCAAATGCGATTCTCTTGCACGAAGACAACTGGGAGTCGCATGACGAAAAAGTCGATGCTCTCACAAACCCGGCGGAAGACGAGGTAAGCAATAAGCTTTCTTTCAGTGTTACGGATGCACTAAACCAGATCATCGACGGTGCTGTCACTGAGATTGAAGAGAGCGAAGTAGCTATTGATGACTACGAGACCAAGCTTGCCGATGCGACTGACGACTGCGAGAAGGACAGACTCGCATTCGATATCG
Source organism: Sphaerochaetaceae bacterium (assembly GCA_963626615.1). Taxonomy (GTDB): domain Bacteria; phylum Spirochaetota; class Spirochaetia; order Sphaerochaetales; family Sphaerochaetaceae; genus Ornithospirochaeta. Next base: position 686 of record CAVFYD010000055.1, on the reverse strand, counting down.
CAACAGAGAGAGGCGCAATCGCATACAGACAGCATCTCATCGAAGAGTGCAGAGGGATTCTTTTTAGAAAGAAGGAGGACAAAGGGAATGCTTAACGACTACATCATCTGCGGAAGGCTCTACAACACAAGAAACAGTCAGACACAGTCCGGCTACACGGTCTACAGTTTCGATTTGGACTGTCTTAACTACAAGGGCGAAGTGCAGACAATCGTCTGCGAAACATACAGTAAGAAGATAACCGAGGTCAAGTTCGGCACGGCTCTTGCTCTCAGGGGCAGAAAGTTCAAGAAGGACAGCCCGTTCTCTGTCTCGGACTATGACGAAATCAAAATGCCTGCGCCGAGAAGGAATCAGCCGCAGGCACAGCCACAGAATAACGGCTACGACGAGAGCTACGACAACGTTCCCTTCTAAGGGTTGTTGAACGTTCGGGAGAGGCGGTCTAACTGCCGTCTCTCTTCTTGGAGGAAAGCAAAGGAAATGAAAGTGTACTGTATGTTTGAACAGTCCGGCACGTTCAAGAACGAGTTTAAGAAGTACGGAGTCGAGGCTGTCGACTTGGACATCCTTAACGATTTCGGAGAGACAGACATGATTGTCGACCTCTTCGCTGAAATCGAAAAGGCATACAACGGAGAGAGGAGCATCTTCGACGACATCAAGCCGGAAGACCTGATCATGGC
>CAVFYD010000054.1:0-14607 GCA_963626615.1 Sphaerochaetaceae bacterium | reverse complement strand
CAATACCAGCCTTTGCATCGAAGATGGATGTTCTTGTGTCACCGAGGAAGTCGGAAGAGACAACTGCATCTTCTGTGTAGCCGAGGATTCCCTTGAGTTCGCCTTCGCTTGCCTTCTTCATTGCTGCGCAGATTTCTGCGTATGTAGCAGGCTTGGCAAGATTGACTGTGAGGTCAACAACGGAAACATCAAGAGTAGGAACTCTCATTGACATACCTGTGAGCTTGCCGTTGAGGGAAGGAATGACCTTTCCGACAGCCTTAGCAGCACCTGTTGATGACGGGATGATGTTGCCGGAAGCAGCTCTGCCGCCTCTCCAGTCCTTCATTGAAGGTCCGTCAACTGTCTTCTGTGTAGCTGTTGTTGAGTGAACTGTTGTCATGAGGCCGTCGACAATACCGAAGTTGTCGTTGAGGACCTTTGCGATAGGAGCAAGACAGTTTGTTGTGCAGGAAGCGTTGGAAACGAACTGTGTGCCCTTGACATATGTATCTTCGTTGACACCGCAGACGAACATCGGAGTGTCATCCTTGCTGGGAGCTGACATGACGACATACTTGGCACCGGCGTTGATATGAGCCTGTGCCTTCTCCTTTGTGAGGAAGAGACCTGTTGACTCTACTACATATTCTGCACCGACCTTGTCCCATGCGAGTTCGTTAGGATCCTTGCATGCTGTGACTCTGATCTTCTTTCCGTTGACAATAAGAAGGGAGTTTTCCATATCTGCTTCGATTGTGCCTTCGAAGTGACCGTGCATTGTGTCATACTTGAGCATGTATGCAAGGTAGTCTACCGGGCAGAGGTCATTGATACCTACAATCTCAACATCCGAGCGGTTCATAGCTGCGCGGAAAACGAAACGGCCGATTCTTCCAAATCCGTTAATACCAACTTTCATCTTTAATTACTCCTATAATAGAACAAAGATATTCGATAATAAACTATCGTTAACAAGCTATAATGCTTTAGCATATTCTTTTTAAAATTGCAATAAAGGGAAAGAGATATCAAAGTAAAAAACACATTTTTTTAATTTATACAAAAATCCATGTTACAAAGAATCCATTCCATCTGGTCTTGAGATGAAGCAATCCCCTGTTTCTGTAATCTCATCAATCAGCTCCCCGAGGGGAGCCTGATAAGAATTTTCACCTGATTTCATTTAAATGAAGGCTCTGACCGGTCTGATCAGTTCCTGATTACATCTAGATGGTATCCCCTCTTTATCAATAGAAGGCAACAAAGAATACATGTCTAAATGACTGAATTCCGTAGTGGACCAGTAATTATCATTTTTACCAGACTTAAGTGTAATCAAACCGTTCTTGTACAGATCTTCGTAAATTCGAAGAAGTTCATCTTTACTCGGTATGAACCAATCATCATATTTGACGCCATCAACCACGACATAATATTCGTCACATGCCTTAAGAGCATAATCACTTAAGGGAGTATTGCCAGTTTCATTATATGTATGTCCCTCGTATTTCTGTAAAAGGAGATCAAAGTTGGATTTTCCTGATCCTATGGAACTTCGAGTATCGGATATTGAAGGCTCTGAAGACGGAGTCTCCCTGTAGTAACCGAAACGATATTTGCCTGAAATATCACTCGGAGCAACTTCAAGGAATCTCCAGCCGCAAACCGAACTCTTCAGATTGTCCGCACCGTCAGGATCGGTATCCGTATTGTCGGCATCGCAGTCATAGAAGACATAACCGCCTGCAGGGCCCTTATTCCAGAGAGTGCATCGCGTGCACCTGTAGTTCTGATAATCGTGACCAAACGGCTCTGCAAGAGTGAATGTCTCCTCCCCTTTTATGCCGCATTCAGAACAGCTCTTGAAATAGAGTGCATTATCAACACAGGGATTACCGGAACTGAGGTACTTCTTGTCAATAACTTCAACGTAAGTGTGGGGAAGAAGGTCAAGATCCTCCCGGGTATTGTATGAGCACCTTGAACATGTTTCATATTCGGTCCAGCCTCTGACGGTACAGGTTGACGGAGATGCCTCATGCGTTATTTTGTCATGTCCGTATGCTTTAATCTCCTCATAGGTTGAATAGCCACAGATACTGCATATCTCATAAGGCTTCCAGCCGTCGCTTGTGCATGTGGCTTCCTTTCCTTTATGGTCACTCATTATGTGTCCCTGGATATTCTTACTAGAGAATGTCTCTTCAGAATTCTTTCCACAGTTGGCACAGGACTTGTAATATACAGCAGGCTCGGTGCAGGTCGCTTTCCGGACAATATAATCTTCACTATAGTTTTCTATATACTGATGTTCAGTCATCGGTATTTCACTTTTTTTCTCATAATTACATACGCTGCAAGATTCTATACGAATACCTGTTTTTGTACATGTCGGCTCTAATGATGTTTTCGTAGTCAGGCCCAAATGATGTATACCCCATTCGGCATAGAGGACGGTATCTGAGGTGAAAACATATTCTTTTCCGGGCTCATAGGAAACACCGGAGCCGTCAGAGGCCGTATTCCAGGATTCGATTACATGACACCCATAATTGAAACGCTTTCCATCATCAACAGTCAGCGCTGTATTCACTACTGTGTTCTCATGAACAATAAACTCTGATTGTCCAGTGCCCTTGTATGTGATTATTATTTTCTGCGGTTCTTCTACATGGACCATGCAGGAAACAAGAACCAACAGAAGTAGTGATAGCGAAAACACTTTTCCTATGATGCTTTTCATATCTGCCCCTCTCCCTTATAAAAAGACATAATGATTAAAAAACTAAATATCGACTTATCCGTATTTCTTTCAGAATAAAGGAAAATCAAGATGTTTTCAAAATGTTAAATTAATTTTACAAATCATTTTCAGAGAGCAAGGTAGTTTAATTTATTCAGCTCCCTCCCGGGAGCTGAATTAAGGTTTTCACCTGGTTATCGTAAGTATTCTTTCCTGCTCGATAAGCATAGGCTCTGTGGAGAAGTCGTTTGTACTGTGGTCCCAGCCTCTTAGATGCATGAGGCCGTGAAGAAGAAGGCGTCTCAGTTCGTCCTTCCACTCGACGCCGAACTCTTCGGCATTGCGGCGGCAGCTTTCGATGGAAATGAATATGTCCCCCAGCTCCGTGTTCTCCTCTTCGTCATAGAGGGGGAAATCATCATCGCCGTCTGCGAGGCGGAAGGTCAGTATGTCCGTCGGGGAATCAATATCACGGTATTCCTTATTGAGGGCATGAATCTCATCGTCTGAGACGAACGTCACGGAGAAGTCTCCCTTCTCCTGGAAATATTCAAGGAAAGAGTCGAGATTCTTCTTTACTTCTTCAATGAGGGGAAAATCCTCGGGTTCAACTGTATACATCCTTTAATCCTTATCGCTGTCGTTGTCGTAGCTGATTCTGTGGTGGTCACGTCCGATGAGAGGCGTGATGAATGCTTCCTTGATAGTCTTGAGCTCTGTCATCGTGAGACCGGAGTTGTCAAGCTGTCCGTGTGATATCTTCTCCGATACTATGGAGTTGATGAATTTCTGATACTTCTGGTGGTTCGGCTTCTTGATTGTCCTCGTTGCAGCTTCGACGCAGTCCGCAAGCATGACAATGGCACTTTCCTTCGTTGAAGGAGGATTGCCGTCATACATGAAGTCCTCCTTGACGACTATGTCATTCTCTCCTGCGTTCTTCATGGCCTCGTTGTAGAAGTACTTTATTATATCATTTCCATGGTGTTCGCCGATGATGTCGAGAACCTCTCTCGGAAGTCCTATCTCCTTACCCTTCTCGGTACCGAGTCTCACGTGAGACTTGATGATTGAACGCGAGAGCTGGGATGAAATCTGATCGTGGGCATTCTTGTCATTCTGGTTCTCGATGAAATATTCGGGATGCACCATCTTTCCTATGTCATGATACCTCGCTCCCACAAGTGCCAGCTCTGCATTGCAGCCGATGGCAAGTGCAGCGCCGTATGCAAGGTCCGCGACGTTCTTGACATGGTTGTAGGTACCCTGTGCAACCTGGCTCAGCTGCTTGAGAATTGCGTTGTCGGTATATGCCAGTTCAATGAGTCTCTGCTTCGTCGGTATGTTGCACATCTTCTCGAGCATCGGGAGGAATACCGAATAGAGAATGAATGCGAAAATCGTGTTGAGGATGATTGCAGAGCACGAGAAGAGTATTTCGAAGACCTTCGTCGTGTTCAGGAGCGAGAAGAAAAGAGTTATGACGACGAGGATCCCCGCACATTTGAAGCAGGATGAAATCGTATCATAACGGCCGCGGTTATTGAGTGTAAGGATGCAGACGACGAAGCCGCAGAGAACATAGTAGAAGATCGACGAGAAGGTCGAACTCGGCCAGAGCGTGTACATTGCGCCGAGAGCGAGAATATTCGACATGCCGTAGGGAATGCTGTTGGTTATCGAGACGCCGATCATGCCGACAAGAAGGAACGGAAGAAGCGAATCGAACGAATAGAAATTGTATGAGATTATCCTCCATGCAAAGAGGAATCCGACTGCGAGACATACGGCAATCAGAGACAGCGAGATTATCGTGTACTGCGCCTTTCTGTATTCGTACTGGATGAGCCCCACGGAATAGTAGAACCATACTCCGAGGATGAATACGACGAGGATTATCCTCGGGAGAGCCGAGAAGAACGACATGCTAATTACACGTTTCGAGTTGAGTACGGAGAGTGTATAGAGCTGATTCTGTGTGACGAGAGTATCTGTCTTCAGGATATAGTCACCCTTCTCGATGTTGATGACGACAGGTTCGACCATGTTTCTCGCATTCTCTCTCTGTCCCTCCGTGTAGACTTCGTCATAGAAGATGTTGGCCTGGATTATCTCCTGCGCGACTTCTGCGATTATCTGGAGCTCGAAGGAGTCAGTATCGGGATAGCTTGTGACAAGCCACTGGTATATCGAAGGGTATGCCGCATTGTCGGTCAGAACGTCGTCGACAAGTCTGTCCTTACCGGAAAATGTATACGGAAGCTCCTGAGATGCATTGATATGGAGCTTTGTTTCCCTCTCCTCGATAAGATATGCTATCTCCTCGTAGGAGAAGATTCCTTCCTTGAGAAAATGGTTGACGGTCTCCCTGATTATCGATGCGTATGACGAATATGCGCTACCGTTGCTGAGCTTGTCCAGGAGAGCTCTTATCGGCGAAAGTGATTCATCAGTTATTTCGGTGCCGTTCACAAGATAGTCATATACCATCTGTGCCTTGCTGCTCATTGTTATCGAGGCAGTGTAGGAGTATGTGAAATAAGGTGCGATGCCGTCAGCAGCTCTTTCTCTCATCTCCTCTGTCTTGTCCTCGTCGATGTATGAGAATGATATCGGGGAGAGAAGATCCTCGTCACTGAGCTCGTTGGCCTGGTATGCTCTGCTCGTCTTTATGGAGAAGAGCATATTCGATGAAAGCAGTACAGGTATGGCGGCCCCCAGGAGAATGGTCACAGCCATGAGAATGAAGAGGGTCGTCTTACCGGCCTTGGTGAAGGATCTGAATTTCACCCTCCCTGATCTGTTCTGCTCTTTCATCAATCGTTCTCCTCCAGGGAATAAGCCCTGACAATGTCCCTCACCAGACGCGAGCGGACAGTGTCCCGATGTGTGAATCTTACCACAGAGACGCCGTCTATTCCATCCAGAATTCTTATTGCTTCGGTAAATCCGCACTCCCCTTTTCTGGGAAGGTCAATCTGCGTGGGGTCTCCGTTTACTATGGCTGTGCTTGATTCTCCTATACGCGTAAGGAACATCTTCATCTGCCCCTTCGTCGTGTTCTGGGCTTCGTCGAGTATGACAACTGAGTTGTTGAGGCTGCGTCCCCTCATGTATGCAAGAGGTGCTATCTCGATTGTACCGTTCTCCTCGAGCCTCCTGATCTGCTGGGGATTGAGAAGAAGATCCATCGCATCGTAGAGTGGCCTCAGATACGGATTGAGTTTCTGCGAGAGGTCTCCCGGAAGAAATCCCAGCGACTCCCCCGCTTCGACAACCGGTCGTGTGAGTACGATCCTGTTCCGGCGCCCGGAGAATATCTCCTCGAGGGCGAATGCCACACTGAGGAAGGTCTTGCCGGATCCTGCGGGACCGGAGGCGAAAACAAGCTGATTGGTGAAAAGCGAAGATATGAACTCCTTCTGGATCTTAGTCTTCGGCCAGACTGTCTTACCGAGTACCGAGATGCTCTCCCTTACCTTTTTTTCAGAACTGTCTTCAGTTTTTTCCTTCTCTTCCTCTTCGACAAGACTCTTCACACTCTGGAATTCCATGTATATCTCGCCCTCCGAGAGAGCTCCGCGCTCGGATGCAGTCTTCTCGAGTGCCTTCATCAGGGGGATGAACGCGCCGTTGTTCCTCCAGAGAGTGAGTGTGTTGCCCTTCACCGTTAGGTCGGAACCCATGATGAGTTCCAGGTATGAAAGATTACGGTCATTGGGACCAAGTATGAGTTCGGCGTTCTCTTGGTTGAAAATATATGTTTCTGCCACTTATTTCCTCGTCCAGCTGCCGGAAGAATCCTTTGTCCAGTTTTCCTCGACCTTCAGATCCGGCATCGTATTCCATGCCAAGTATACAGAGAAACTCGGCTGTAGTGTATATATGGTCTTTCCTCCGGCAGAGCTTCGCTGGAAGGATGTAGAATAGGAGAAGTTAAGGTTCCAGTCCTCCATGTAGTGAACAACATCCAGTGATACGTTCTGGAGTACGAAGTTCGTGCTGTAACGGCCCCTGCCGAAGAAGTCGACGCTCCTCAGAAGGTCCTTCCACATCGAGTCGAACGAGAACGCATCTCCGTCGTAGTAGGATCCGAGCCTGCTGTTCTGGCTTCTGAAGGAGAAGGTGACGTCAAGGAACTCGGCAACAGAAAATGTGAGGGACGGTTTTATGCTGAAATAAGAACGTGTCCTGTCGCTGTGCGAGAGAAAGAGAGTGCTCTCGAGAGCAAAGGACAGATAGATTCTTCCCTTCCACATCTGACAGGATTTCGATGAGAGAGCCGTGTTTATGCTGATGCTGTCGAAATCGAGTCTTGCCTCATTATTCCTGAATGTCATCACGGCTGAGACTTCATTGAGTTTCAGCGTTGCAGAGGCACTTGAGAAGAAGCCGTCAGTCAAGCCGTCTCCCGTGAATTTGCCCTCGGCGTAATACTTTCCGTCCGCAGTCTTCACTCTCGCCGCACCCGTCATATTGAAAGGCTTCCAGAAATCAGATTCAGGGTAATCCTTTGTCTGGTACGTGAGCGTTGACGAGAATGTGAAATATTTCCAGGAAGAGGAAAGAACGAGCTTCAGCAGATCCTTACTGTAGATGCTGTCAGTCTCCCGGAAAAGCCACGATAGAGCAGCGGACATTCCCCAGCCGCTCCACCTGAGCGCCGGGGTTATGCTTCCGTCGAGAGGAGGAAGGATGTATGAGATATCTGCGGAGAATGTGCCCGCTGCAGTGCTGAACGACTTTCCGAGCGAAAGCGAATGTGTCTTGATGTATGTCTTCGTGAATTCGACTGAAGATGATGTGACACTCTTCTCCTCTCCCTTCTTCTCCTCTGACGTGTAGTCGAAGGGTTTGAATGAGAGGGAGTAAGTGAGTCCCGCATACGGAATCTTCAGCGTGAACGTGTTGAGCGGAGAGGAGACAAGCTTCTTTGTCCAAAGGGAGGAAGTGAAGTCCTCACTGTCAGTATATGAAAGAGTATTCGTGTATACGTCAGATACCGTGATTATATTCCCGATGTTCCCCTCGGCGTTGAGACGCGAGTAGAACGTGCTCGTTACCTTACCGTCCTTCTTCGTTTCAGTCACGGTACCGGTGTTTATCCTGTTGGAGAAGTCTTCGGTGAAAGTATATGTGAGACTGAGTTTCGATTTCGTGCTCGAAGATGGGTTTTTACTCTTCACATTTTCTGTCTTCTTCTCATACGGAGAAGTGACAAGAATGTCGATTTTCTCCTCTTTCTCATCAACGCTTTGTGTGCTCTCTTCATTCTCCGTTCCTGTCACACTGCTCTTCTCCCGGCTCTCGAGCGACAGTATGTTTCCCGAGAGAGATATGCTGAACGACGGCAGTGTATATGACGAGAGGACAGCCTTCGACTGTGCGGATCCTGACGAGGGAACAGAGAAACTCTGTTCAAGTGAGAGATTCTTCACTGAGAATGATGACACGAGAGGAATCTTCACAGAGGAAGGAAGCGAATAGCTGAGCCTGAGGTAGCGCGTGAACGATGTGATTCCCGATGACGGATAGTCGGATGGAAATACTGATGTCCCCCCCAGGAGCGGACCGTAGGAAAAGCCCGTGAGTCTGTTTCCGTAATGATAGAGCACACTCGTATCCGAATAGAAGGGAACCTTCATCTCGGCACTGAGCCCCCACTGCGAGAACGAGAGCGAAGTGTTTCCATAGTATCTGAGGTTCTTCTGTCCGGTCGAAAGAGGTGTTGCAAGGCCCAGGGAGAATGCGAGCTTCAGTTTCTTCTCGAAGAGGTTGAATGCTCCCTCGAGTCCCAGATGGATGCCTCCGTTTCTGAGAAGCGTCGCGTTTCTTCCGCCCTTATAGGCATCGGCCTTGAGAACAAGATACGAGGATGTGGAAGATGCAAACTGTTCCAGAGAGTTCTTCTCTTCTGTTTCAGAATAGTAATAGCCGGTGACGCTCTCCTCTCCCCTGCTCTCCGTACTCTTCAGAAGCGAGGAGAACGACGAGGACTCGTCTGTGCTCTCAAGTCCGGGGTAGCTTCCGATGAGTTCGAATGTAGTGTTGACGAATGCTCCCCTGTCGGAGGAGAAACCGAATGAGGGGTTACCGAGTATGCGGCTCCCGGGAAAGAAGAAGAACGGCAGATAGAAAATCGGGACGCGTCCTATATTGAACGTTGCCGATGAAAGGAACATGTCCTGTCCGGGGAGAATCATGATGGATTGAGCCGAAATCGAGGAGTATGCTGTCTCAGGATTGGAGGTGATGTAACCTTCGTCGAATACTACGGCGCCCTCATTGAGATACGCAAGTCTTTCTCCCGATGTCGAGAACGTGACCTTCTTCTTCTCGCTGTTCTCACGTTCGGTGCTGGTGCTTCCTCCAGTGAGGAGTATATCCATGACCTCCCACTTAACTGTGAGGATATCGGCATCTATTTCCTTTATTGCAGCGTCTTCAGCATTGTCTGTGTATTTCGCGTCTCCTATTGCAGTGAGTATGGCCCTCTCCGAATCGACGATGACAGTCGAGGCAGTGAGGCTCTTCGTCGCCCTGTCTGCAAAGTCGAAGTCTATGGAGACGTTTCCCTCGAGTGTGACGACACCCTCCGATGAGGAGACGGTATCTGCATTGCTGATGGTTAGAGTGTATTCCGAGTCAGAATCCGTCTCCGGTTCGTCCGCGGTAATCGAGACTTCCTCAAATCCGCAGTAGGCGTAGAGTCTTTTCCTTATCTCGTCATCGCTCCCGTCAGAGGAGAGTCCCCTGCTCTGTGCCATCGAAAGGAGTATATCGTGAGACGCATAGTAAATCGTCTCCGCACTCATCGGGAATACGGGGAGCAGCAGAAGAGACAGAAGCAATAAGGTCAATACTCTCTTTTTCACTGTTTTTTCAGATACTTCTTCAGATAATAACCCGTAAAGCTCTCCGGGGAAAGACAAACTTCTTCGGGAGTGCCGGTAGCGACAACCGTTCCGCCTCCGTCCCCGCCTTCGGGCCCGAGGTCGATTATCCAGTCGGCTTCCTTTATGACATCAAGATTATGCTCGATTACGACTACCGTATTTCCCTGGTCGACAAGTCGGGAAAGTACCTCAAGGAGTTTCTTGACATCCGCGAAGTGGAGTCCCGTCGTTGGCTCGTCGAGGATATAGAGCGTCTTTCCAGTCTGCACCTTGCTCAGTTCCAGTGCCAGCTTCACGCGCTGGGCTTCACCGCCGGAAAGAGTGAGGGCACTCTGGCCGAGTTTGATGTAGTCAAGCCCCACATCCATCAGTGTCTGGAGCTTACGCTTTATCTTCGTATGGTTCTGGAAGAACGTGTAGGCTTCCTTGACTGTCATGTCCAGAACTTCGCTGATGTTCTTCCCCTTATACGTTACGGCAAGAGTTTCCCTGTTGTATCTCTTCCCCTTGCAGACGTCGCACTTCACATAGACATCGGAGAGGAAGTGCATCTCTATCTTTATGGTTCCGTCACCCGAGCAGTTCTCGCATCTGCCTCCCGGGACATTGAACGAGAAGCGACCGGATGTGTATCCCCTCGCCTTCGCCTCGTTCATCGAAGCAAAGAGCTCCCTTATGGGGGTGAAGAGATCGATGTAGGTAGCTGGGTTCGATCGCGGCGTGCGTCCGATCGGGCTCTGGTCGATGGCGACGAGCTTGTCGATGTTCTCCAGTCCCGTGATTGTCCTGTAACCGTCATTCTTCTCCTTCTTCCTCATGAGATGTCGCTTGATTGCAGGCTGCAGGATTTCGTTGAGAAATGTCGACTTTCCCGATCCCGACACTCCCGTTATGCAGACGAACTTTCCGAGGGGAACCGTCACGTCGATATTCCTGAGGTTGTTCTTCGAGCAGCCTGTTATCTTTATGTTCTTCCCGTTTCCCTTCCGCCTCTTCTCCGGTACATCGATTGTGAGCTTACCCGAAAGAAACTGTCCTGTTATGGAATCGGGGTTCTCCTCGATTTCGGAGGGAGTTCCCTTTGCAATCACCTCTCCACCGAGCTCTCCAGCTCCAGGTCCCATATCGACAACATAGTCGGCCTCGCGGATTGTATCCTCATCATGTTCGACGACAAGAACCGTATTTCCAAGGTCCCTGAGCCGCTTGAGAGTATCGATGAGTTTCTGGTTGTCCCTCTGATGAAGTCCGATTGACGGCTCATCAAGAACATAGAGGACGCCGGACAGGGCAGAGCCTATCTGGGTCGCCAGTCTTATACGCTGACTCTCTCCTCCGCTGAGTGTTTCGGCATACCTGAAGAGAGTGAGGTATCCCAGTCCCACCCTGTCGAGGAAGACTAGGCGTGACATTATCTCCTTGAGTATCTGACTCGATATGGTCTTCTCGTTCTCGCTCAGCTCGAGGGAGTTGAACCAGTCAAGGGACTCCCTGACGCTCATCTTCGTTGCGTCGATTATGTTGAGCCCCCTTATCTTTACACTGAGGGCTTCCTTCTTGAGCCTGTCACCGTGGCATGAAGTACATGTTCTCTCGCTCATGTACTGCTCGTAGAAGGTCATCATCCCCATGCTCTCGGTCATTTTCTTGCGCCGCGTAAGCTCGGGGATTATTCCCTCGTATTCCTTATGCTGGACATATGTCTTTCCAGACGATGAGGATGCGGTATACGAATAGTCGAGCTTGTCTCCGCCGCCGTAGAGCATTATGTCCATGAACCAGTCCGGAAGATTGCAGAACGGTGTGTTGAAATCGAAGTTGTAATGTCTGAAGAGTGCCTCGAGTCCGCTTCTGTAGGTCTTTGCCGTCGGTGAATGGGTTGCGATTGCACCCTCGAGGTAGCTGAGGCTCCTGTCAGGAATTATCTTGTCCGTATCGAACTCCTCGTTGTATCCCAGTCCGTTACAGTCCGGGCATGCTCCGAGCGGAGAGTTGAAGGAGAATAGCCTGGGTTCTGGATCCGGAACCGCAATACCGCAGTCGGGGCAGCTGTTCTTCTCGTTGTAGAGCTCTCTCTTTCCCTCATCAAGGTAATTCACCTCGATGAGTCCTCCGCTCATCTCCCCGGCCTTCTCGACGGCTTCGCTTATTCTTGTTCTTGCACTTCTGCTGTTCTTCACCCTGTCGACAACAACTGAGACATTGTGCTTGATGTTCTTCTCGAGGGAGGGAAGCTCCTCATCGAGACTGTACATCTTACCGTCTATCTCGGCCTTGAGATATCCCGCCTTCTTCGCGTCCTCGAGAACGGATCTGAATTCTCCCTTTCTGTTACGTGCAACCGGGGAAAGGATTATGAGTTTTCCGTTCTCGGGATGCGAGAATATGAAGTCGATTATCTGGTCAACAGATACTTCCTCGATTTCGCGTCCGCAGCGCGGGCAGTAGATCTTTCCGATTCTTGCCCAGAGAAGTCTGTAGTAATCATAGATTTCAGTGACAGTCCCGACAGTTGAACGGGGGTTGCGGTTCGTCGATTTCTGCTCTATTGCGATGGCCGGGCTGAGACCTTCGATTGAATCGAGGTCAGGCTTCTCCATTCGCCCGAGGAACATCCTTGCGTATGAGGACAGGGATTCCATGTACCTTCTCTGACCTTCGGCGAATACCGTATCGAAGGCAAGGCTGCTCTTACCTGAACCCGACAGTCCCGATATTACAACGAGACTGTTCTTCGGCAGTGTTATGTCTATGTTCTTGAGATTGTGCTCCCTGGCACCCTTAATGATTATTTCGTCGTTCATTTACTGATTCCGATAGCTTCGAAGAGAGCGTCCTCGGCATCATCTGCACAATCGAGTGTGCGCCAGAGCTCTCCTCCCTTATATATGAAGACCTTGCGTCCGTTGCCTGTCACTGCATAGTCAGCACTGTGAGCTTCTCCAGGACCGTTCACGGAACATCCCATGACGGCGACCGTAATGTCCCTGTCGAGGGAAAGAAGACGGTGCTGCACTCTTTCGACAAAGCCGACGGAGTCGAATGTGTGACGGCCGCAACGCGGGCATGCGACAAGTCTGACGCCACCTTTTTTAAGGCCGAGTGCCCTGAGTATCTCGGATGCGGCAAGCACCTCGTCATCGAGTGAGCCGTTTATCGAGATTCTGATTGTATCACCGATATGTTCCTTGAGGAGATTTCCAAGCGCCCATGCAGATCTCACGGATGCCGTTATTGCGTTACCCGCCTCAGTCACACCCAGGTGCAGCGGATAATCTGACTTCTGGCTGAAAAGTCTGTATGACCGCAATGTCTTTCCGATGTCGCTCGACTTGAGTGATACCACCGTGTTTTCAAATCCCCAGGCTTCGAAGTCCGAGATGTACTCGAGAGCCGTATCAACCATAAGCGCAGCTTCATCGACGCCCTTATCGTGCCTTGGGAGAGAGCCGGTATTGAGGCCGATTCTTATACAGCGTCCGAGGTCCTTCGCACGCTGTACGATTTCCTTCGTCTTCCATTTTTCCCCGATGTTGCCAGGGTTTATTCTTATCTTGTCGGCACCGCACTCCAGAGCTTCAAGCGCCATCCTGTAGTCGAAGTGGATATCTGCCACGACGGGAATCGGGGAATGTTTCACGATATATGTGAAATTCTCCTTATCAAGCGAAGATACATAGCTGAAGCGGATGATGTCACAGCCCTGGGACGAGAGCGAATATATTCTGTCGACGACTCTCTGCGGGTCTATGCCCTTTATGACATCGTCATACATGGTCTGGATTCTGACCGGGGCATTTCCCCCGATTTCGAGGCCCCTGACATAAGCACTGCGTTTCGAGTTCATACCTTTCCCCACACCTTTACTACGGCATCATCGGATGGCCTGAGTGTAAAAGGCTCACCCGGAAGATAGAGAACGAATTCCCCCCTTCCCGCCTTCATGACTGCCAGCACCTCCCTGTTGTTCTCGTTCTCTCTCCAGCTCAGTGCAAACGAACACTCTCCCTTTTCTACAAGGAAGAGCGTCGTGTTGTCGCTGTCGACGACGAATGACTCACATTTCTCAGCCGTCTCCATCTCGTTTCTTCTGAATCCCGTGAGAGAAACATCAAGTGAGAGGTATTTATCTATGTTGTCTATATTGTCCTTCAGCATGTCATCTACTCTAGCAGAAAGGACTGATTTTTCCAATTGTCTTCAGAGCCTGAGAGGATATACGGAAATGGGTTTTTCCACATTCTCCTCATCAGTCACTGCAGCATGCTTTCTGTGACTGTTACGGATGATGATCATGTTGAGATCACTGTCGACGACAGTCATCTTCTCCTCGTCTATGTTGAGTACCCTCCCGACAAGTCCCGAGTCCACGATATTCTTGATAACGGCATAATAATCGTCAGTCTCGAAGACGGCAGTCGAACAGAGAGAGCGTCCTGTCTCGAAGTCCTTCGGAAGTCCCGTCTCCTCCTTCCAGCCTGCCTCTGTAAAGAGAACAAGGCCGCAAGGGAACTCTGCCCTGCTTCTTGTTCTTACTGCCTCTTCCCCCAGAAGCGACGAATAGAACCCGATGCTCTTCGTGAGATTGTCAACTGTTATGAAGACCTGATGAATGTACATACGCATCCTCCCCTGTCGTCTTCATTATCGCACCAGAAATGAAGAATGTGTTATGGATTTTAAATTAATTATAATATTTAAAGTTATAAATCAGTCAGCAGAAACTGATAACTTAAGAAAAGCCTCTCTTTCCGTTATTCATCGTTTCGTATCTCTGCCTGTGATCTCTTTCGGATCCCACGCTCTGCCTTTCCGGCAAACATATTAAGGTACGCCTTATGAGCATTCTTCGCTGCACTCTGGAGTGACGTGCTGTCAGCGTTCTTAATCCAGCTGTATTCGGGAATGTCCTTCATTCTTGTAATGAGACAGGCAAATCCATCTTTCCCGTATGCGTACTCTGCATACTCAAGGCACTGATTATAG
>CAVFYD010000053.1:0-15066 GCA_963626615.1 Sphaerochaetaceae bacterium | reverse complement strand
TATAAGATTCATCAGAAGCACTTACTTCCTCCGGTGAATTCATTTCTTCCGCAAGTGAAGGTTTTTCCTCTGTGACAGGATATTCAGCTGTAGCAACTTCCACTTCGATAGAAGAAATTTCCTCAGCGGGTGCTGTTTCCTCTGCTTCGCCAGGGATGACTTCAGCGGAAGCAGGAATTTCCTCAACGGAGACTGTTTCCTCGGCATTGACAGATACATCCTCAACGGTGAACACATCAGCAGAAACATCCGTTTCGGGTATGATTATCTCATCATCTTTCTCATCAATGACGACAGAAGGAGTTTCCTCTTCTGTCACGGTTTCGCTCTCTGGCTGCGAGATATCTTCAACAGTTACTGTATCTTCAATGACGGAAATATCTCCCGGGATCAGAACTGTCTCCCCTGTGGCAGAAAGAGTGTCTTCTTCCGCTGTGATTTCAACGATGGAAATCTCGACTCCTGGAACAGTCTCTTCCTCAGGTGCATCTTCTTCTGTTATGTTTTCTTCGACGGAAATCCCGGCAGAAGTGACAGTTTCACCTTGAGCATGAACTTCTTCTGGAATCTTTTCGGCAACTTCCTTTTCCGGCTCAGCTTCCACTGACGGAGACTCCAAAAGTGTGACGGCAGCCACTTCACGAACTGCCGATTCTTCTGCTGTCCCCTGCCTTTCATCAGGCGCTTCGGGAATTATTGCAGAGGGAGAAATTTCCTCTGGATCTTCAGCCTTCTCCTGAGGTGGAGTGAGTATGATGAGCTGAGGTTCCTCTTCTTTCTCCGTTTTTTCTGTGACCGCAGCTTCCGCTTTCTTCTCGACGGGAGTTTCATCTATTACGGGAATGATGACCGGACTCTTTTCCTCAGCTGCAGCATTCTCTTCCCTCACATCAATTTTTTCTGAAGGGTTAGCGATAAGGTAGATTACAAGTACGATAAGGGCGACAAGTATGAAGAACGCCGTTGCAAGAGCAGTTCTGCGGTTGCCTTTTCCGCCTCTTGAGTTGTTCCTCTCCGGCATATCATCATAATCATATCTTCCCATGTCTCGACAAAACCTCGCACAGGAATTTATTATACCAATATGGAAAACAAAGGCAACAAGAGCGGCAGTTTTATTCTTCTATTATTATTCGTGATTCTTGCCGCTGCGGCCGTCATACACTCCATCTCCCTCAGAGCGGACAGAAGCGGAGGCTACTCTGACCCCGAGGTTTCTTCGAAGAACGTCAGAGGCACAGTCTACGACAGACACGGAACACTTGTTGCATTCGACACCGTCGCATACGGCTTCATCATCCTCGACGAGGACAGGGCACAGATGGCGGCGTCAGAGATTGCACCTTTCACGGACTTGACTCCTCTCGAGATAACATCAGCTTTCGACAGGGGAACCACCTTCTTCCCGCTCTCCGACCAGGGAATGGAGAAGAGAGAGGAAGCCGGGGAGTATCTCATCCATAACAATCTCATAGGCACTGTGATGCTGACAGGCAGAAGAGAGAGAAGCTGTCCCTACTCTTCCCTTTCATCCATCATCGGGACATCGGATGCCATCAACAGGGGAAAAGACGGAATCGAGGAGCTCTACAATTCGTATCTTTCATCGACGCCCACGTTATATACCGACGCTGTCTACGGAGAGGACCTCGTACTCACGATTGACAGAAACTATCAGGAGATTCTTTCTTCCGCACTCAAGGAGGCGGGCTACACAGATGATGCGGCCATTCTCAACAGACGGGGTGAAATCATCGCATGGTACGGAAAAGTGACGGAAGAGCTTTTGAGGAATATATGCTATTCGCATTCAACAAAGGAAGCGACCGTTCTCTTCGACAGGGAAGACTATATCTTCACAGAAGAATGCGAGGAAGTCTCCTCGTTCCATCTCTGGCTCTCCTCTCCTGATGAAAAGGCCCTTTCCTCAATAAGAAGGGCCCTTGGAAATTAAAGCTGGCCGCGATATGCGCGTCTGTCGAGGCCGAAGCCGATGAGGTTCTGTACAATGACATCAGTCGAAGCCTTCTCGAGATCCTCGGGAACCTTCTGTCCGTCCGTGAAGAACAGAATCGGAAGATTCGTACGGTAGGCGAAAGAGAGTGCGTTTCCGATGGTTCTGGATTCGTCAAGCTTTGTGACGATTATGGAGTTTATCGTGAAGTCGTCCCTGTAACGCTCCCAGTGCCTCAGCATGTCCTCCTCCTTCATCGATGCCGATACGATAAGGGAGAAGGTTGTGTTCATCTTCATCAGCTGCATCGCCATGCCTTTCAGCCTCAGATTCAGTTCAAGGTCCCTGCTCGAGAGGCCCATCGTGTCGACGAGTATGAGGTCGTAGTAAGTAAACTTCTCGAGTGCGGAGACAAGCTGGTCTTCCCTTCCGACCATGCTTACCGGGATATCGAGAGCAGTGGCGAATGCGCTTATCTGCTCGAATGCGCCGACACGGTAGGAGTCAAGAGTTATGAGTCCCACCTTCTTTCCGGCAGTCTTGTACATGTACGCAACCTTGGCAAGAGTCGTCGTCTTTCCCGCTCCCGTAGGGCCGAGGAAGACAACAACGCGCGAGGGATGAATCTGTGCGTCATAGTCCATGTGCGTGGAAGCGATGATCTTTTCCGAGAGGACTCTCGGACAGTCTTCGGCAGTGCATGAGAGATTCTCCAGGAGGTGTTCTCTCAAGGGGCCGTAGATGTAGTTGAGGCTCAACAGTCTCTCCGCTTCCCTCAGTCCGGCACTCGTTCCCCTGTGGATTTCGGTATTGAGCCTCTCCGACTGCGAAAGAGACAGCGGATCGGGAGTCTTAGCTTCCTTCTCGAATTCGTTCATGTCCTCCTTCGAGTCATCCTTCTTCACTGTGGAGGAGATGTAGCACGTTATCTCGCACTTCTTCTGCCGCCGCGTAAAGAGGCCGCCCGGGGTGACAAAGTCACGCCTCGAATGTACCCTCAGGGCATCCCCGTACTTTGCCTTGGCTTCCTTCACAGCCTCCTCGTATGAAGAGGCGACAACTGTTATGTACTGCATAACCCCTCCTCAGAGGATATACTTCGAAAGGTTCTGGTCCTTCACGATTCCGCTCAGTCTCTCGTCGACGTAGGAAGGTGTTATCGTGATGGTCTGCCCCGAGAGTTCGTCAGCCGAAAAGCTGAGCTCCTCCAGAAGTTTCTCCATTACCGTGTGAAGTCTTCTCGCTCCTATGTTGTCGTTGGTCTGGTTGACCGTGTATGCGATATCTGCAATCTTTCTGAGAGCCGCATCCTCGAAGACTATATTGACGTTCTCCGTTCCGAGAAGCGCGCTGTACTGCTTCGTCATCGCATTGTCGGGCTCTGTGAGAATACGGTAGAAGTCGTCCCCCGTAAGGTCCTTGAGTTCAACATGGAGCGGGAACCTTCCCTGGAGTTCGGGGATGAGGTCACTGGGCTTCGACATGCTGAAAGCACCTGCTGCAATGAAGAGGATGTTCGTCGTGTCGATGACACCCCACTTCGTGCTGACCTTCGTACCTTCCACTATCGGGAGAATGTCCCTCTGGACACCTTCTCGGGAAACATCGGCGTTGCTCGTGGAGCCGTGGGAAGCGACCTTGTCGATTTCATCGATGAATATGATTCCCATCTCCTCGGTTCTCTCCTTTGCCTCGTCCACGGCCTTGTCCGGATCGATTACCCTGTCCATCTCCTCTTCCCGTATTATCTCCCTTGCTCTCTTGATTGTAATCTTACGGGTATGCATTCCGCCCTTTCCGGAGAAAAGCGCGTTGATGGAGTTCATCGCTTCGGATAAATCCTCCATGGTTCCTCCGCCCATTATATTGACATTGGCACGTGCGGAGACATTCATTTCGACTTCCTTGTCATCGAAAGTGCCGTTTCTGAGCATCGAGCGGAACTTCTCCCTTGTCTCGGAAGCTGCACTGTCATTGGGATTTATCTTGAGTGACGGCAGAAGAAGGTCCAGAAGTCTGTCCTCAACCTTCCTCTCGACTTCCTCCTCCCGGCTCTTTGCCATCTCCTCCCTCACCATCGAGACAGCAGATGCCATGAGATCCTTGACCATCGACTCAACATCCTTTCCGACGTAGCCGATTTCGGAGTACTTGGTGGCTTCGACCTTCACGAAAGGAGCGGAAGCGAGCTTTGCGATACGTCTTGCAATCTCTGTCTTACCGACACCTGTGGGTCCTATCATGAGAATGTTCTTCGGACTCACCTCATCCCTGAGCTCGGGAGAGAGTCTCTTTCTTCTCACCCTGTTACGGAGCGCCACCGCAATTGTCTTCTTCGCATCGTTCTGTCCGATTATGTATCTGTCGAGAGCAGAGACTATCTCTTTAGGGGTCATATTGTCGAGTTTCTGTACTTCAAGTGATTTCATCTTGTCTTCTTTCCTTCGCAGACTTCGCTGATTATGTTGTGGTTCGTGAATATGCATATGTCTGCAGCAATACCCACTGCCTTCTTTGCTATCTCCTCGGCCGTGAGATCTGTGCCGCTGTCAAGATAAGCCAGTGCCGCAGCCTGTGCGAAGTTACCGCCGCTTCCCGTTGCAAGCACATCGTTCTCGGGTTCGATGACGTCACCCACACCCGTAATCATGAGAATCCTCTCGCCGTCGGTAGCAAGAAGTATGGCGTCAAGGTTTCTAAGCTGCTTGTCGAGTCTCCACTTCTTCGCAAGCTCCACTGCAGACCTGACGAGGTCTCCGTTATAAGACTGGAGCTGCTGCTCGAAGAGTTCGAAAAGCGTGAACGCATCGGCAGTCGAACCTGCGAATCCTATGACAACCCTGTCATTGTATATTCTTCTGACCTTGCGGGCGTTGCCCTTGAGGCAGACACTCTGTCCCATCGTAACCTGGCCGTCTCCGGCAAGGGCTACCTTCCCGTCCTTTCTGACAGCACAGATGGTCGTTCCGTGGATATCAATCATTTCTTCTTTCCTTCCGCATGAGGGTGGGACGAGTTGTAGACGTTTCTCAGTCTCGTCCTCGAGACATGCGTATAAATCTGGGTTGTGGAAATACTCTCGTGCCCCAGAAGCTCCTGTACCATCCTTATGTCGGCTCCGCGGTCAAGATAATGGGTCGCGAAAGTGTGACGGAGGGTATGAGGTGTGAACTCCTTCTGCCAGGAGAGTCTCTCCCTGTATGTATCAAAGATAATATGAGCCGAGGAAGAAGGCAACCTCAATCCCCTTTCGGATATTATGAGGGCCTTCTCGCCGCTTTTCCCCTTCTCCAGGAGATACTGCTCCCTCTGGGGAAGATAGACATTCTTCATCTCGTCAATCAGAACTGGAGAAAGGAAGAGAAATCTTTCCTTGTCACCTTTTCCCCTGATGAGTATTCTCCTCTCACTCCATTCGATGTCACCGACGTTGACGGAGAGTGCCTCGCTGATTCTTGCTCCCGTACCGTAGAGAAACAGAAAGAGGAAGTGGTCCCTCTCATCCATGAATGATTCTCTCGGGATGGAGAGAAGATCCTTCACTTCATCTTCCGTCAGGACAGACGGCAGTCTCGTCTCTGTCGTCCGCAGTGATATCCCGTCAAAGGGATTGGAAGAGAGGAAATCATCCTTCACGAGGTACGAGAAGAAGGTGCGGCAGGATGTGAGCTTTCTGAGGATGCTCTTTTCTCTGTAGCTCTTTCTCATCACTCTCACATACTCCCTCGCGTCCTCGGGAGAAAAATCCGAGAAGGATAGCGAGAGCTTCCGGGTATACTCTTCGAGTTCGTCAAGGTCCTCGCCGTATGACACGAGAGTGTGCCGGCTCAGTCCCCTGACCTTCTCGAGATATGTAAGATAAAGAGTGATGTATTCTCTGTTTTCCATTTGTCTAGAGTCTCATTATATCCCACCGGGATGAGAAAATTCCATAACTTCCGCCGTCCCTGGGATAGGCAACCGCCTTCGGAGAGGAAAGAAACGAGGAGAATGTGTCAACACTCTCCGCTCCTTCCTTCACGAGCTCTCTCATGGGGTGTGAGATAAGCGCACTTCTGAGAACTGCCACGCTCTTTCCCTCCCCCAGTGCGCTGTCGACAAACAGAGGCACTCTCTTTCCCCTGAAGAAGCACAGAAGAGAAGCCTTCGACATGGATGATGCAAGATATGTCACCCCCAGGAGTGCCTCGAATGAATAGAAAGCGTCATTCTCGACAATGCTGAGGGCGCCGCCTCCCGTCACGAGGGCTCTCGAGAGTGTCGAATGCGATACGCTCCCGAGCCCCTTCGGAAGAAACGAGTAGAGAGAGCCTGCTGTCGTATCCAGTACGGCCTTCTCCACGGCCTGACTGAGATACATATGGGGGATGTAGGCAATGTCATAGCCGTTAAGGAGTGCTTCGACAGCGCTTATGTAGACGCTCTCCGCGTCCCTCTCCGTTCCCCCGCCCGTAAAGTGGAAAAAGACCGTATTGTCCCCCGGGATTGTACCGATGGAACGGACGGTTATGCCGTTGTAGTCAAAAGTATCAGTGCAAAGGAGTGTTCTCACACTATATATAACGCCGTCACTTGTCCTTTTTGTCAAAAAATTCGTCCAAGGTCGAATATCTGTCGAAGTTTGAAAGGAGTGATGCGGTATCGAGCTGGGTGTAGATCTGAGTTGTCTTGATGTCGGCATGGCCCAGCATCTCCTGCACGCTTCTTATGTCGGCGCCGTTTTTGAGCATATGGGAAGCAAAGGAATGCCTGAGTGTGTGAATGGTTGCATCAAGTCCCAGGGAATCGACGACAGAGTGGAATCTCAGGTGCGCGGCCTGCCTCGTGAGACGCCCTCCGCGCCTGTTGAGAAAGAGTGCCTTCTCTTTCCGGTTCTTCTCCGAAAGAAGCTTCGGTCTGACTTCTGTGAGGTAGAGGTCGAGGGCACCGACTGCCACATCCCCAAGGAATACTATCCTCTCCTTGTTTCTCTTCCCGACTACCCGCATGCTCTTCTCATCCCTTCTGTAGGACGATACATCAAGCGCAACCGCCTCGCTGATTCTCATTCCCGATGAATAGATGAGCTCGAAGAGGGCCCAGTCGCGCTGTCCCAGTTCGTCGTCGGTGAAGGAAGCCATTATCTCGTCGATTTCGTCTTCGCTGATGGTACGTGGAAGATGTACGCCTTCCTTGGGTTTCTTCACTTCCTTTGCGGGATTGCGGAAAACGATATGTTCAGTCGTGAGGAAGCGGAAGAAGGACCTCAGGGCCGAAAGAATCTTGCTCACTGTCCTCTCGTCGAGTTTCTCCTCATCCGTTCTCTTCACGATGTAGCTTTCTATCGTGAGCGGCACGCAATCCTCGAGTTTAATATTTTCAGAAGTGAGATATGAAAGAAAGAGAGAGGCTTCATGAGTGTAAACCTCTCTCGTCTTGTCCGACAGGCGGAAAACATATGTGATGGAATCGGAGAAGGATACGATGAGATCCTTATCCGTCTGACTGAGATTATTCGTCGTCATCATTTCTCATTCTGAGAATCGACGGCGTCGTGTAGTCACTGCTTCCGCCCTGTCTCTGGGAAAGCTGGTTCTTGAGATCGGTCCACCTGTTGATGTTGATGACGCCTGCATCCTTCTGAGGTGCACTCTGCTGGGTATTCTGAACATTTGTGTAGGACACCCTCTCGCTCTCTCTCGGCTTCTCCTGTGTTTCCTCAGCTCCCTGCTTCTGGGCCTTTGTGCCGAAGATGTCGGTTGCATTGGCTCCAGTGGAGACGCTTCTGTGCTCGAAGCCCGTGGCGACGACCGTTACTCTTATTCTCTCCCCGAGAGCGGGGTTATAGGACTGACCGGCAGTGATGAGAGCCTCCTCGTCGACGTTCTTCGTGATGAGTTCAACGACATCCTGATACTCCTGGAGCGTGAGATTGTCACCGCCTGCGATGTTTACGAGAACTGCCTTTGCGCCTTCAATCGATGCATTCTCGAGAAGAGGATTGTTTATCGACTGCTTTGCAGCCTCTATAGCCCTGTCGGTACCCTCTCCGAAGCCCAGTCCGATGAGAGCATCGCCCTTCCCCTTCATGACTGTCTTGACGTCTGCGAAGTCGATGTTGATTTCGCCCGGCTCCGTGATGAGGTCGCTTATTCCCTGGACAGCCTGGAGAAGAGCAGAGTCAGCAAGAAGGAATGCCTTCTTGATTGGAGTGTTCTGCTCGACGACGTTCAGAAGATGCTGGTTCGGAATTATTATGAGTGTGTCGACACTCTTTCTGAGCTTTTCAATCCCCTGCTCCGCAAGCTGCAGTTTCTTCTTGCCTTCGAACGAGAAGGGAGTCGTGACTACTGCAACAGTGAGGGCATTGCAGCCCTTGGCTATCTCGGCAACGACCGCTGCTGCACCGGTACCCGTTCCGCCGCCCATGCCGGCAGTGATGAATACCATGTCGCTGTTCTCGATCTCCTTCTTTATCTCCTCCTTGCTCTCGAGAGCGGCCTTCTCCCCGATTTCCGGCTGTCCGCCGGCTCCCAGTCCTCCGGTGAGCTCCTTCCCGATTGCGATTCTCGTCTGTGCGTTCGAGCGCTGCAGAGCCTGCACATCAGTGTTGAGTGCTATGAAGGAGACCTTCTTGAGGCCGTTGGCAATCATTCTGTTCACGGCATTGCCACCGCCGCCGCCGACACCTACGACCTTGATGATGGTCGGAGTCGTCTGTTCGCCTGTAGTAGTATCTTCAATATCAAACAAGTTAAAGCTCATACTTTACCTCAAAACAATTTTCCGAAAAATCCCTTAATCTTCCGTCCTATTCCCTTTTTCTCCTTGAGGGAGGAGACATCGGATGTATCTCTCATTCTTCTGGCTTCACTCTTGAAGAGGCCCAGGACCGTCGCATACCTGGGGTCTATGTAAGCCCTGTCGAGCCCGCTTATCGCCTCGGGGAAGCCGATACGTGCCGGAAGACGGAATATCTCGGCAGCAAGCTCCGTAACTCCGCTCATGAGGGCACCGCCTCCGACGAGGATTATCCCGGCTCCGAATGTTCCCTGAACGTTATTCTCCTGCATGTCCTGCTGGACCATGAGAAGGATCTCGGCCATTCTCGCTTCGATCACCTTGGCAAACTCCTTCTTCGGCATCCTTATCGAGGGCTTACCTCCCAACGACGGTGTGACAACTGTCTCATCCTTCCCCACTCCGGGGCTGTAACATGAGCCGTCAGTGAGCTTGAGTGACTCGGCAGCAGTCTTCGGCAGCTGGAAAAGGTACGAGATATCGCTTGTGACAAGATCGCTGCCCCTGTTGATTCCCCCAACATGCACGGGAGAGCCAGCGGAATAAGCTATATAGTTCGTAGTACCGGCACCGATGTCGATGACGATGGCACCCATGTCCTTCTCCTCAGCCGAGAGCACGACCTCCGCATCGGCAAGTGTCTGGAAGACAATCTTCTGTATGTTGAGTCCTGCTTTCTGGACACATTTCTTCTGGTTCTGGATTATTGGAGAAGAGCCGAGCACGAGGAGAATCTTCGTATCCAGCCTGTGGGCAAGCATGTCCACGGGGTCCTTTATTCCCGAGCGCGAGTCTACATAGAAGTCCTGCACAAGAGAATGGAGAATCTCCATATTCTGCGGAAGCTGGATGTTCCTCGCGACATCGATGGAGCGTCTGATGTCGTCCTTCGTTATCTCCTGGTCCTTACTGTTGATGCCGACAACGCCGTTGGACTTTATACCCTTTATCTGATCGCCGCCAAGGCCGATGATGACAGATGTGATTTCACATCCCGCCTGTACCTCCGCATCGGAGATGACCTGTCCCAGGACCTTCATCGTCTGTTCGATATTGACAATGGAGCCGTTTCTGACGCCGACACTCGGCTTCTCGGTAACACTCTCGATGACGAGCTGTCCGTCACGTGAAACGGAGCCCACTGCGACACGGGTGGAGCTCGTTCCTATATCCAATCCTACAATAGTTCTGTCTGCTGCCACCTTGTCACCTCGTCTCTATGAGCCTTCCGCCTGTGAGAACGTACTGCGTACTCACGCTGCTGAGTCTGTCTGTTCTCTGTGCATATTCGTTTTCTATTATTCCGAGAGCCTCTTCAAGCCTTTCTGCATCCCCCGCATCAGCGAGGATGAGAGTGGAGGAAAGAGAGTCCAGTCCCAGCTTAAGGGAGAGCGGATATACACCTGAATTATTATTGCCATATTCTGCCGTTGTTATCAAGTTGGATGACTGTGTGAGTTGTATCAAAACAGCTATCATCTGCTCTTCTGTACGGCTGAAGGAGCAGTCGAGAGCAGATGAAAGAATATCGCTGTCGACTCTGAGAACCGCATGATATCCGCTGAGAGCTGATGCATCCCTTCTGTCAAGAAGTGAAAACCCATCCGACCAGAGGTACCATTTCTCCCCGTCCGTAATGACGAGTGAATCTTCCTTCTCTTCTCCTTCGACAAAAAGTGTCTTTCCCTTAGTCTTCACCGATACGTTCTCGACATAGGGAAGATCCGAGATTGTCTTTGCTATTTCCCTTTTAGATACCGAGAGTCTGTTTCTGTCCATTGCACCGAGAAGAACGCTTTCGATTGAGTAAGTCTGCGGCAGTCCCTCAAGACTCCACTCCTCGAGCGTAAATTTACCCACAAGACCGTACGAGAGATAAAGAAGAACGAGTGTGGCCAAAAAGACCGCAATCAGTGTGATGCTGCTTTTCGTTTTCATCTGTTCTTCTCCCTTCCCACGCGGTAGATGAACTTATAAAGAAGGCAGAACAGAACTGCCGACAGAGCCTCATTTACGGGATTATAGGAAAACAGAAGGAGCGGAACCCCTTCAAACGGGAGCAGTCCCGATACGTAAAGCATGTTCAGAAGGAGCGAGAATGATATATAAACGACAGCACCAAGCGTGAACGACGAGATGAAAGGTTCGTTCTTTCTGTATGCTCTGCTGCTGTTTCTCAATCCGATTACCATAATCATCAGGAGACAGAAGATGATTATGATGGTACCAATCATTCCCGTCTCCTCACTGAGGGATGCATAGATATATTCTCCCTCTATGTCTTTGATGAGTCCCAGCTTATACAGTCCGTTACCGATTCCGACGCCGATGACACCGCCTTCGCTTATTGCCTCACGGGAAAGATAGAGGGAGGATGAGTAGTACTCCCGATCCGAAAGGGGAAACGCAGAGCGTGTGAACGACGAAAGAAGACTCTTGGATGTAAGAATGAGAAACGCGAAGGCGACAAACATCACGACAGAGAAATAAAGGATGTAAGATCTCCTTACCCTCACTGCCATCAGTGTCGACACAATAACGATTCCCGACAGAAGATACCAGCCCGAGCCGCAGACAAGTGCCTCCGTCACAAGGACGAAGATAACTGCGGCTACGAGGCCGATAAGTGTTACTCCCCTCCTCTCATGGGAGAGAATCATCGGGACTATGTCAGAGAGCAGGAAAAGAAGCGTGACAGTCCCGAATCCACCCGTGACGGAGGTATAGAGAAATGATGGTGTATAACTCTTCAGGCTCAGTGCCGTAATTAACAGAACAAGATATACCGGGAAGAGGACGAAATATGATTTTCTCAGTATCCTCTGCGGCAGAAAGCAGAGAGCAGTGCCCGAGGCAAGGCCGATGGCGAGTGCTCCTGTCTGCTTCAGAAATGTCGAATAGAATGCCGCATTTCCCCTCAGCGCCGTATCATACGACGCGGAGAAGAGAGTGACGGCCCCGAAGAGTACGAGAATGACAGCGAAGCAGAGAAACGTGAACGGCGAAAGAAGGCCGTCAGTATCGGCCTCCGCTGTCTCGAGAGGAGCATAGTCGTCGTATGCCCCGATGTTCTTTGTTCCGCTCTTCTCCCCGTACATCCTAAAACCCCTTTGCAGATCAGACGCCTGCAATAAGATCAGTTGTGTTTTCCTTTTCCCCGTTGCCATTAAGTGCGATGTAGGCGATGAGATTTCTCTCCTCTTCCTCCATCTTCTCGAGTTTTTCCTGGGCAAGTACCAGTTCATAGTGAGTCTTTCTCGTGACACCCTTCTGCCATACCGGCACAAGTGCGACAAAGAACGAGACTATGATTGATGCGATGATGATTATCTTTGCCCTTAAATCAAGCTGTGTGCGTTCATTTTCCCTGTACTTCATATTATAATTTCTCCACGATCCTGAGTTTGCTCGAACGTGACGGAGGATTCTCGTCACATTCCCTGTCTGTCGGAACAATCGGCTTCTTCGTGAGAATCCTTATGTCGCCGTATTTCTGTTCCCTGTCCTTGAACGTCCACTTCACAATCCTGTCCTCGAGGGAGTGGAATGTGATTACAGCTACCCTTCCGCCCCTGTTAAGCACCCTGAGTGCTTCCGTGAGGGCCGGCTCTATCCTGTCGAGTTCCCTGTTGACTTCGATTCTGAGGGCCTGGAATGTCCTCGTGGCCGGATGAAGGTGAGCGTATCTGTATTCACGCGGAACACAGGACCATATGATGTCGGCAAGCTCTTTGCTTGTCACAATCCTCTTTTCTCTGCGTTTTTCGCACACAGTCCTGGCAATGCGCCTCGAATAGCGCTCCTCGCCGTATCTGTAGATTACATCGGCAAGTGCTTCTTCGCCGTATTCGTTCACAATCGTCTCGGCAGAGAGAGACTGAGATGAATCCAGTCTCATGTCGAGTTCCTCGTCCTTACGGAAGGAGAATCCTCTCTCGCTCTCCTCGTAGTGGAATATCGAGATACCCAGGTCGAAGAGAATTGCGTCAGCAGACTCCGTCTCACGCTCGGAAAGGTAGTCGTTGAACCAGGTGTTGACGGGACGGAATCTGTCGCCGTATTCCTTCATTCTCTCGATTGCCTTCTTCTGTATCTCGCTGTCCCTGTCGAGGCCGAAGACGGTCACAAGCGGATATTTATCCAGAAAAAGCTTCGTGTGACCGCCTTCTCCTGTCGTACAGTCGATGAGTACGGAAGGTCTGTCGGCGGGAAGTGTCAGGTTTTCAAGAACCTCGCTGTGCATGACGGGATAATGCAGAAACTCCATCTTATCTGCCCTCCCCGTCATAAATCTTCTGAGCAAGCTCACTGATTGACACATCGTCCCTCGTCTCCTCTTCTTCGTAAGTTTCGGGATTCCAGATTTCAACTGCATAGCCTGTTCCGACCAGGAGTGCTTCTGTTTTCGGGAGGAGATTGAGGGAAGTGCGCGCACGCTGCGGGATACTGATTCTTCCGGCGGAGTCTATGTCGACATACTGTGCCGGAGATATGAGCTTTCTCACCAGCTGTCTCTTTTCCCTGTCCATAAGCGCGAGTGGGGTTGAGAGTATCTGCTTACAGAACTGGTTTTCGAAATAGTCGGGAGTCATAAGCATCAGATGGTTTTCGTCCAGACCCGGAAGAATCACCACCTGTTGAGCGCCGATGGCAGTCCTCAGTCGTGCAGGCAGAGACAGACGGCCTTTGTCGTCTATCTTTCCATCGTACATTCCTGTGAGAAACTGCGTCATTTAGCCTTCCAATGGGTTTTTACCCGTTTATATATGACACTTTATCCCACTTTACCCCACTTTTCAACACTTTTTCCCCTCTAATTATATAATTTCTTATATTTCTTATATTCTTTTCCATTGAAATCAGCCCCATTTTTCCCCTATTCAGGGATGAAAAAAGTGTCCTCCCCGGAGAGAGAACACCAGAAATGTTTGAAATAATGTTTGTGATCGGAAAATTTTCAGACTGCCGCCTTCGTTTTATCTTCAGTTTCCACTCCCTAATCCCTTGAGATACTCCTCGACATTGATGTATCTGATACCCTCAACCTCGCGCTCTTCCCCGCGGTATATCACATATTTTCCCGTGATTCTTCCCCACCGGTGCTCGGTCTCACGGCACTTCTCCTCGTCCTTCAGATGCTGATACTGCTCCGGATATATCCCCCTGCTGTATTTCATTTCATATATTTCACAGGTCCCCGACTCGGGGCTGAAGACAACCATATCGAATTCGCCTATCGCAAACTGAAGGACGAAGACCTTCTTCTCAGGAAATGCCGCTTCAGTCTCAAGGAGTACAATGTCCTCCATCATACGTCCTTCTATCATGCTGTTGAGACAGGAGATGACACGTTTTCTGTCATCATAGCTCATGCCGTTGAATCTGCTGTCGCCGAGGATTGCCGAGACAAGAGCTTCAGTCTGGGCATACCTCAGGCCGCACTGCGTCAGAACGGTCTTACTGCTCCTGTGAGAAATATCCGGAAAGTGGATTACATCTATCTCCCTCACAAGATCGAGAAGCACAAGATACTCACGTATCTGGAGAGCCGTGGCATCGTCGACAGAAACAGTCTGTTCCTCCTTTTCCGGTATGGCGAGAGCATCCTTCATTGATGATATGACTTCTTCGTACTCGATATTGTTCATGAGATCGAGACGGGATGTGCGGTCCCGAAGAAGATTGTTTGCCGTGAGTGACAGCGTGGAAGAAGTGAATGTTCTTGTCAGTACTTCCTTCGTGAACCTGTGATTGAGGTCCTCCACAACCCTGTTAATCGCATTTGTCAGCTCACCATTCCGATAGAGTTCATAGAGAAGTCTGAAATGACTGCCGTCCTGATAATTCTTCAGGGAATGCTGTATGTTGAGGGCAATCGCTGAATCGACATATTCATCGGCGTTCTCCTTTGTCGCGAATGACGAGAGTGTATTGTAGTGGACACCTCCCATGCTCATCGTACCGCCGTAACGGATGTAGTTCTCGATTCCACTTATTCCGAGTACATTCTCGAATTCACGGTACGGGATGAATGTCGTATGGAGCATGATTGTCCTGTCATAGAGCTGGTCATGGGATGAAAGGAGAAAACCGAGGGAATCTGTGCCGGAGAGCACTATCTTCATTCCGCTTGCCGCATAGATATCTGAAAAGAGAGCGGCATTGCCGATGAAGTCTTCCATCAGGGTGACTTCGTCGATGAATACGTACCTGTACCCCTTTTCCTCTAAATCAGTCAGAGCCGAGTTGACAGATCTGATGTTGTCCGATGATGTAATCTGGATGAATGCCGTCCTCTCTCTCTGTTCATCTGCCATGTCGAGGACAATCTG
>CAVFYD010000052.1:0-15377 GCA_963626615.1 Sphaerochaetaceae bacterium | reverse complement strand
CTCTTACTCATGCATTCGCTATCGACTCCGACGGCGACTTCACAGCTGACAAGGACGAGGCTGTCTGGGACGGCGTATTCCACGAATCATATTCAGCATTCCAGTCTGCTCCTTACCTCACAGCAGTCATCGACGGAATCACATGGCTCAACGCAGCTTATTGATTTGAATTCTGAAGATACAGAAGGCGGCGGGTTTTCCGCCGCTTTCGTACTGTAAAAGGTAATGTTATGGTCAAGAAAAGATATAAGATTTTCAGATATCTTCTTTTTCTGTTCATCGTTCTATTCATCTCCGGAGCAGCAGTAGCTTCCGTACTGCTCAATCGGGAAGAGAACGCGAAGGAAAGCTGGGAAATGAATATCTCTCTTGACAATCGCATTTCATCCTCCGGTCAGGGCTATGAAGTCTTCTCGTACCGGCTTACTCTCATATCTCCGGCGAGGCAGCAGACAGTCGTGAATCTCTCGAAAGATATCACGGCAACGACGAGAGAAGTCTCTGTGAAGGGGGCATGGACTGTTGTTGTCGAAGCTCTGAACGCAGATGGTGTTACAGTCGGGCGCGGAGTTTCCGTTGCTGTAGTCGGGGGAGGCCGAACAGTCTCCATCTCGGTCCCTGTCGAGGATATGGATATTGTTCACGGCTCTTTATCTGTCGCCATCGACGGTGACGGCTCCTATGTTCTCCGTGTCTATTCCCACGATATGTCTGAACTCATTGATGAAGCAAGAATCATGCCTTATTCAAAAGCTGAGATTAATCTTGAAAGCGGAACATACACTTTCATGATTCTCTCGTCCTACAACAACAGCAATGTGCTTGCTTCGGAGAAGATAAGAATAGGTGATGGAGACAGGCTTTCGTTCTCGTATTCAGTGACAGGGGACAGAACGCTGATACTTGTGGATGCGTCTGTTCCATACGGGAATTTCGCATTATCGCTTTCGGATCCTGTTGTCCATATTGGTGACAGCGTAACGGTGAAGGCGGAAGATGACGGGGGAGAATACAGCTATGAGTGGTACATTGACGGCAGGAGGAGTGACAGCACTTCGTCGTCCGCCGTTCTCAGCGGTATTGAGAGAACGGGGGAGAAGAAGATTCTCTGTCTCATGAGAGAGAAGACAACTGGACTTCTGGCGACGGCATCAAGAAGCATAAAAGTACACGAAGAAGGGTATGTCACAAAAGTCGGATTTGTCGTTATCAGCGACGAGTCTGACCAGGGCTATACGATGAATTTCCTTGAGTGTATGGATAACGCTGTCTCGCGTCTTGCCGATGACGGTTACAATGTTGAAGTTGTCACCAAGAAGGGAGTCAGAGAGGACGACAGTGCAAGGGATGCCAACGGCGAACTTGCATCAGACGGCTGCGAAATCATATTCAACAACAGCTACGGTTTTGAACCTTATATGCTCTCCGTTGCCTCGAGCTACCCCGACACTCTCTTTGTTTCTATTACGAACTGTGAAAGCCAGAGTGACGGCAGGGATAACACATATAATGCATTCGCCGCAATCTATGAAGGACGTTACGTCTCAGGTGTTGCTGCAGGGATGAAACTCAACGAGATGATAGAGAAGGGCGAGATAAGGAAGGATGAGGCTGTTGTCGGCTATGTCGGAACATACTCACTGGGAGAAGTCGTGTCGGGAATGACGGCATACTATCTCGGGGTAAGAAGCGTATGTCCCTCCAGCCGCATGATAGTCTTCTTCGTCGATACATGGGGAGATATGACGCTTGAGGAAGCCGCAACGGACTCGCTCATAGATAACGGCGCCGTAATCATCAGCCAGCACAGTGATACGATTACTCCGGCTCTCACTGCCCAGAAGAAGGGTGTCTACCATACCGGCTACAACACTGACATGACAGGAGTGGCTCCGCTTTCATCTCTCATTTCCTGCCGTATCGACTGGACAAGATATTTCTATATGTTCATCAGAAACTACCTTGACGGCGTTGATAATCCGTCAGACTGGACGGGAACAATGAAGGAAGGAGATGTTGTCCTGACTCCTCTCAACGAGAGTATCGCGGCTGAGGGGACACAGGAGAAAATCGACGAGACAGTGGAGAAAATCATATCAGGAGAACTCCAGGTATTCGATACTTCGACGTTTACTGTGGACGGTGAGGAACTTGAGCATACATACGCTCTCGATACTGACGGCGACTATGTCCCCGACAGCGGAGAGGCAGTCTGGGACGGCGTCTTCCATGAGTCTTATGCAGAGTATCAGAGTTCACCGTACTTCAGAGAGAAAATTGACGGGATAACGTGGCTCAACGACCCCGGAAAATAGGATTATTTCTTCACAATTTGTTGCTTCTGTGTAGGATAGGGAGAGACTCTTTGTCATTTGAGAAATTGGAGTTGTATTCCTCTTTCAGGGGTATTACATTACAGTCAGAGAGGTAAATGAAATGAAAAAATCTGTTTTGAAAATCTGTTCACTTGTGTTTGCTGGACTTTGTTTTTTCGGACTTGTCCTGTTACTCTGCTATTCAGTTTCTCTGCCGTACACTGAAACATACCGTGTATGGGGATCTACATACACACAGCATTATTCCGGCTACTTCGATACCGGTAATCTTGAAGCCATAATCCTTACTGCAATGGGAACATTCTGGGGGCTTGTGCTCTTCTTTGCCATTCCGTGTGGAAAGTGCAGAAGAAATGAGAAGAAGGAGAAAACGGAAGAAAAGAGTCAGAATGACTGCGGCTCATGTGAAAACAGCGGAACAGAGGATAACTGATTAGGCTCCTTTTCTTATATATCTGTGTTTGCTGAGTCTCCCTCATTGACTGAGGGAGGCTCTCTTTTCACTTTATGACTCTCAGTACAAAGCCCTTGAGGTACTGGCTTTCCGGGAATGATATCCTCACCGGGTGGTCGGATCCGGCAGAAAGGGTCTCAAGAACCTGAATCTCGCATCCGGCATCCGCTGCTGCCCAACTCAGGAGAAGAAGGAAGTTATCCCTTGTGAGAGCTCCCGAGCATGAGAACGTTATTATGATTCCGTCGCTCTTAATCTTCGTCATTGCGACCCTGTTGAGGTCTTTGTAGGCTTTAATCGCATTTTCGAGTTTGCTTTTCGTCTGCGCAAGCTTCGGCGGATCGAGAATGATTACATCGTACTTGTCCTCTTCTACTGTTCTCATATAGTTGAAGCAGTCAGCTGTCGTTGTCGTGACCCTGTCACGGCTAAAAGCGGGAAGCACTCCTTTGTTCTCGTTGAGATGGATCTGATACAACAGGTGTCTGAGTGCACTTTCGCTGCTGTCAACGGCGTCAACGGAGAGAGCTCCCGAGCGCAGTGCATGGAGCGTGAAAGCCCCTGTGAACGGACAGACGTCAAGTACAGTCTTACCTGCAGTATATTTCTCGCTGATCTTCCTGTTCTCCCTCTGGTCGCAGTAGAATCCTGATTTCTGACCTCTTCCTGGTGATATCTCATACCAGATTCCGCTCTCCATGAAAAGTGTGTTGTCTCTTGGAATCTCGCTTTCCTTTGTCTCCTTACCTCCGATGAAGTAGCGTGTATTCTCGCTGAGTCCTTCGCTTGATGCGTAGAACTGGTCTGCTGTGACCTGTATTCTTGAAGGGTGCATCACATCTTCGAGTGTGGAGATTATAACGGGAAGAAAATGAAGCGCAAAGCGTGAGGAGAGAATCAGACGTATTTCCCTGCCGTAGCAGTCTGCGGCAAGACCGGGTATGAAGTCTGCTTCTCCGTGGATGAGACGGAAGCAGTTCGTATCGGGAAGTGAGAAGAAGCTCTTTCTTCTCATTATCGAGTTCCTTACAAGAGACGAGACAAAGTCATCGTCGGTGACTTCCTCCTTCTCCCATGTCAGCAGATGAAGAACAATGTGGGATTTTTCGTCGTACCAGCCCTTTGCGATGAAAGAGCCCGAGTGTGTATACACTTCGGCCCAGTCAGCTCCACGGAAGACGGGGCTCACGTCCTCGATGGCACCCGTGAACACCCACGGATGATGTTTCTCAAGCTGTTTTTCCTTACCTTCCCTTATCGTTATTCTGTACATGTCTCACACTTCCTGTCACTAGATAATCGCTCTACTTAAGATTATACTTTTCTTCATGAAAAAGAAACTTGTTGTCTTTGATTTGGACGGAACTCTTCTCGATACGCTTCCCGACATAAGAAGGGCAATCAACTATGCCCTGTCCGCTTATGATATTGCCCCAATCTCCCTTGATAATACGAGGAAGTATGTCGGACGAGGACTGAGGAATGCGCTTATCGCGGCAGTCAACAACAGCGGCGCCTTCCTCGAAGATAATGACTTTTCGCTCATGAATGAGCTTCTTGTTTCATCCTACATGAAGCATCCGTCAGACAACACCGTCCCTTATGACGGAATACCGGAGCTTCTGAAAGTCCTCCAGAATAACGGCATCGGGATTGCAATAGCCTCCAACAAGAAGGATGAGATAGTTCAGAAAATCGTCAGGAACGTACTGCCGTCATTTTCTTTCGACTTCGTCTTCGGACAGTGCATCTCCTATCCTCTGAAGCCGGATCCCGAGGGAATTCTCACTGAAATCGGAAAACTTTCCCTGTCTTCCGATGACATAATCTACGTCGGCGACAGTGAAGTCGACTATGAGACTGCCAAGAATGCCGGCTGTGACTCTTTCATTGTCAGTTATGGTTTCAGGACAAAGGAAGAACTTGAGAGCAGGGGGATTGAAAATACAGTTGACTCTCCATCTCTTCTCATGGAAAAACTTCTTTCCGCCTGTCTCTGAGCAGATTTTACAAAGACTTGTCAGATTTTTTTGACAAAATCCAGTTTTTCCGTGCTTTATATATATGGACGGAAATTTTTCAGATATCAGAACAGCTATTCGGGAAACGTCAGCAGCGCCGGAACTCTGCCGCAGAGTGCGTTTTTCTAATGACTACAGAGAGACAAGGCGAAAGATACTTGAGAACTACTCTGATCCTGACCTTTACACCATAGCATCGACACAGAGCGGTAATGTGTATGTATTCAGAGAGTACTACTGCCAGTATCTGCTAGGTGCTCTGAACAGCGACCTCAGATCAAAACTGGAGATTGAAATCAAGGATGCCGAGATATTCGGCTCCGAGGGGTATATCGTCCTGATTCTTCCCGAGAAGGTCATTCTTGCAGACTCAGAGTACAACGGAAAGATTCCTGATGCTCTTATGAATGGAATGCTGCTGGAATTCAAGAACCTGAAGTCGGTTAAATATACACAGTTTAAAAAACAGTTGAAGGACGGATTGGCAAAAGCAGATTTGGTATATGTTGATCTTCAAGATAACAATTTAATTGATAATAACGAAAAGAAATCCATATTCAATTCTGTATATGGACAGACTAAAGGAAAGGATAAGTATGATGGCAAAAAAGTTATTATATCTGTCAGAGGAAAAAATCTTGAAATCTATGAAATAAAAAATGGAACTCCCGAAAGAGTCCCTTTGTCCAGGCTGGGCGACCTGCCCCAACCCAATAATAATATCGCATCGGTTTCCGAATCTGTCAAGGATGAAGGTTGTGCGTTTTCGGAAATAAAAAACGGAACTCTCGTGAGAGTCCCCTTGACCAGGCTGGGTGACCTGCCCCAACCTGAGGATATTATCGTTCTAACTGACGCTTCAGTCAATGACGGGGGACTGTGATATGCTCTACCTCATCGTTCTTCTCTTCTTCTATCTTCAGACATTTGTTCCCTCTGTTTTCAGCTATAGGACAGCCGGCATTGTCCTGCTGACGCTTGTTCTCTTTGTTGTCAGGAAGCGGGAGAAATTAAGAATCCCTGTTATGTTTGTCATTCTTCTTTTCTCGCTATTCTCCTCTTCACTTGACAGGACTATTATGTATATTCCGATAGATGAAAAGGAATTATGCGGGATTTACGGTACTGTTGTGACTGCCCCTAACCGCAAGAAGCACCGATGGGTCGGGTACTCGGTGATGATTGAGAGCGTCACGAACAGCCGTGGAGACTTCTTCTCCGCTTCCGGTAAAGTCTATGTCATAGGTCCCGACCTCTCTGCCACTAAAGGCGACAGGGTATTCGTCGAGGGACGGATTAAGGATACGTATTTCCTGTCCTCAGGCGGAGCTGTGAAGGAGAAGGGACGATGGGGCAGAATAAGAGAAAAAGTTAATGTTGCCTTCATATCTTCCCTGCCTCGTGGAGACAGGGGAAATATAATATCGCTGCTGCTGACAGGTACGACGCTTGACGGAGACAGCTCGCTTTCAGACAGGGTGAGGGAACTGGGGCTGAGTCATATGCTTTCGCTCTCCGGAATGCATTTAGGGTTCATTACGTCCATTGTCATGCCATTTCTCTGCCTGCTTCTCCCGAAGAGAAAAGCAGGATGTGTGAAGAATCTCATTCTCCTTGCTTTTGTGTATCTTGCAGGAATGCGGACTTCACTCGTGCGGTCTCTTATTTTTGTTTTCCTTATTCCATTCTTCGGTATCGAGAACAGTTTCATACTTTCTCTCGTTTTTCTCCTGAAACTTTTTCCCTGTTATGTGGACGAAGTCGCGACTGTTCTCAGTTTTACCTCACTGGGAGGCATCCTCTTCATTGCCGAACCTCAGAAAATCCTTGAAAAGGGTAAAATTCCGATCATTTCCACACTCCTGACCGGCATGCTGACGAGCGTTGCCGCAACTGTGGCTTCCTCTCCGATAGTTTTTTCCGTTTTCGGAGAATGGCAACCGTATTCCTTTCTATTTTCCGTTGTCGGGATGCCCCTCATAACTCTGATGTTCATGATGACTGTTATAAGATTCATAATTCCGAAATCGGACTTAATTATCGATGGAATATTGTGGCTTATAAACAACTCCGGCTCAATCTCGCGCTATCTTCCGCTGACGGCGTCGTTTGGTGCCTATTACCCTATTGCGGGAATATTTGCTGTCTCTGTCACCGTTCTCTTCATTCTGGGGAGAAGAAGACGTTGAGTCTTTTTCTCTTTCACCTTTTCGGGTATTCTCTCTCTTATGTGGAATCTTAATTACGACAGTCCTGTGGAGATAGACAGGGTTCTGAAGGCAAACGGCCTTGCAATGACGAAGAAGTTCGGGCAGAACTTCCTCATAAGCGGTCCCATGAGAGAGAAACTTGTTTCGCTGATGGAAGTCGGGGAAGGCATGAAGGTCTGGGAAATCGGCCCGGGGCTCGGAGCCATCACGCATATGCTCCTCAAGGACGGCGTCAATCTGACAGCCTTTGAAATCGACCACGGTTTCGTGAAGATTCTGAATGAGCAGGCTTTCAACGATGAGGAGAACTTCACTCTTGTTGAGGGTGATGCGTTGAAGACTCTCTTCAAGAAAAGACTTCTGCCTCTTCCCGAGAGAATTATCGGGAACCTTCCGTATAATGTCGGATCGGTCATAATCGCGAAGCTCATAGAGCAGAGCTACCTTCCTCCTGTGATGATCTTCACTCTTCAGAAGGAAGTCGTGGACAGAATGGTGGGGAAAGTCGGAAGCGAGAGCTACTCCTCATTCTCCGTCCTGACGCAGATTGACTATGAGAACACGCTTTCCCTGAAGCTCTCGCGCGGCTGTTTCTGGCCGCAGCCCAATGTCGACAGCGCAGTCGTTGTCATGAAGAGGAGAGAGCACAGCCTTGTCAGCGATGAATACAGACAAACTTTCCTTACTTTATTGAGGGCAATTTTCGCGCAGAGAAGGAAGACCTTGAGGAACAACCTGCAGTCGTCGCTTTACGGCAACAGCGGCAAGGATTTCGTCGAGCTTGTTCTGACGGAAGCCGGCCTTGACGGCAGCGAAAGGGCAGAGGTGCTCAGTGTGGAGAAGATAGTTGAACTGGCTGAGGTAATCCAGACCAACATAAAGTGATTATCGTCTGAAGTTAGAAAGAATTAGACAGGTTTGACAAAAAGAAGGGCACCGGGGAACCGGTGCCTTTGATAAGATAAGAAAACTCTTACTTTACGATTGTGCCCATCTGGCCTCTTGCGCAGGAAGCAGCGTTGGACTCATCTGTATCGACATGCATAGCAAGGCGGTAGGAAGGAGATACACGGATGACTGTGTCGCCGTAGATTGTCTTTCTGCCGTTTCCGTTCTCGATGAGAACAGATACGATGTCGCCGTTCTTTACTCCGAATGCCTCGGCATCTTCCGGCTGCATATGGATGTGTCTCTTTGCAACGATGACGCCTTCCTCAAGTTCGACTGAACCGTTGGGGCCTACGAGTGTGCACTTTCCTGAACCCTTTACGTCGCCGCTTTCCCTGATGGGTGCCTCGATACCGATGGAGCGTGCATCTGTTGCGCTGAGCTCAACCTGGTTGACCTTTCTGCAGGGGCCGAGGATTGAAACGTTAGCGAGTTCCTTCTTGCTTCCTACGACTGTGACTCTTTCGTTGGAAGCGAACTGACCCGGCTGGGAGAGCTCCTTCTTTACTGTAAGCTGATAACCCTTTCCGAAGAGAACTTCGAGAGTCTCCTGTGTGACATGAACGTGTCTGGCGCTTGTCTCGACCATGAATTCTTTAGCCATTTATTAAATTCCTCCAGTGAATTTTTCCTTTTGTCTGATTATCGTACAAAACCGCCTCTTAAACAACACCATGCACCGACACATAAGTGAACTATTAAGACATCATCCCCTTGTTGACCTTTTTCAAAGGCGTTATTCTTCCACTATGAAGATTGGTGTATATGGAATGGGACGTTTCGGCTCCTTCTGGGCCGGATGCCTTGCTCACACAGCTAACAGCGTAATAGCTTATTCACGCTCCGAACATACTTTCCCCGAGGGTGTAGAAAAAGCGACGGAAGATGAGGTCCTGTCCTCCGACATCCTCTTTTTCTGTGTCACGATTTCCCACTTCGAAAGTGTCCTCGAAAGAGTGAAGGGGAGAATCGGAAAGAACACGATTGTCTGTGATACATGCTCCGTGAAGACGTATCCTTCAGCGTGGATGAAGAAACACCTTGACGGAGATAATTATCTCATAGCCACACACCCGATGTTCGGTCCCGATTCGGGCAGAAACGGACTGGAAAATCTTCCTCTTGTCATGTGTCCGCTGATGGAAAAGGACGAACGTTATGAAAGAGTGAAGAACCTCTTTCTCTCGATGAAACTTGATGTCATCGAAATGACGCCGGATGAGCATGACAGGGAAGCTGCATTCAGCCAGGGTGTCACGCATTTCATCGGAAGAATTCTTTCCGAAATGCACCTCGAGCCGAGCGATATATCGACAAAGGGATACAAGGCACTTCTGGAGATAGTCGGGCAGACCTGCAATGACCCCCTTTCGCTCTTCTGCGATCTCCAGCGCTATAATCCGTACACCCGCGATATGCGTCATGATTTAAGGCTTGCCATAGA
Source organism: Sphaerochaetaceae bacterium (assembly GCA_963626615.1). GTDB lineage: Bacteria > Spirochaetota > Spirochaetia > Sphaerochaetales > Sphaerochaetaceae > Ornithospirochaeta. The sequence goes on along the minus strand of CAVFYD010000052.1, from coordinate 5,964 downwards.
GAACGTCGGCTACATGCTCGAGAAGGGGGAGAAGAAGTGAACAGCTGTTATATCTACACCCTCGGCTGCAGACTTAACCAGTGCGAGAGCGAAGCTGTTGCAGACAGCTTCAGAGAGGCCGGCTGGAGTGTCGAAAAGGAAAGTAAGGATGCCCGACTAATCATAGTAAATACATGTGCAGTAACAAGTAAGGCAGAACAGAAGGCAAGGCGTATGATCCGTCTCTTTTCCTCTTGTGCCGAGTGCGTCATCGTCTCGGGGTGTTATGCCGAGAACGACAGGGAGAAAATAGAGAAGCTCGGGAAGAACATTGTCGTCTTCTCCCTTAAAGATAAGCCGTCCTTACTTAAGATTGCCCCGTATCTTTCCACGACAGAAGAAGGACATCTTTTCGAGAGAGTCTGTTCCTTCACCGAGCGCGACAGTGATGCCTTTTCCTATAATCCCTCCACGTTCAGTTACCATTCCAGAGCATACATCAAGGTGCAGGACGGCTGTGATAACTCATGCGGCTACTGCAAGACAACGATAGTCCGGGGTCCGTCGAGATTCCTCGCTTCTGACGAAGTCGTGAAGAGAGTGCTGAAGCTGGAAGAGGAAGGAATGCATGAGATAATGCTTACCGGCGTCAATCTCACGAACTACAACCATAACGGTGACGGACTGGGCGGTCTCATGAAGAGACTTCTTTCCGAGTGCGGTGATGATATAAGATTCAGACTTTCGTCCATGGAACCTGACGGTGTGGATGACCTTCTTCTCGAGCAGATTGCAGACAGGCGTGTCTTCCCGCATTTTCACATCCCGATTCAGACAGCATCCGACCATGTTCTCTCGATCATCGGACGCAAATACTCGATAAGCCATGTCGAGTACATAATAAAGACACTGCGTCAGATCAAGGACGATCCTTTCATCGCCTGCGATGTGATTGCAGGACTCCCTGGAGAGAGTGAGGAGGATGCCGAGATAACATACCGCTTCATGGTTGACAACGATTTCTCGGCAATGCACGTTTTCCCGTATTCCCCGAGAGAGGGTACTCCCCTCTATAACTCGAAGCTCTTCGTCGAGGAGAGGATAAGGGATGAGAGAGCTTCCAGACTGCGTACGCTCTCTATGCGTCAGGAGCGCTTCTATACAGAGCGGCAGAAGGGAAAGAATGTGGAGATAATCGCCGAGAAAGACGGATGTGGAACTACTGGCAACTACCTCAAGGCAAAGATTGTCTCTCTCTCGTCTTCCCCGATAGTGGAAGGCGGCCTCTATAAGGGGAAGGTCACTTCTGTTTTTCCCCTTGTGGTTTCCGTTGACTGATATTGTTTGTCGTGTCGGGGGTGACTACCCTCGAGTACGGGGGAATGTCCTCCTTGACCCAGGCGTTCGAACCTATCGTCGAATCGTGGCCTATGGTGATGTTTCCCAGTACTGATGCGTTAGCGTAGATTGTGACTCCGTCTTCGATTGTCGGATGACGCTTCTGGTTTCTGAGGAGCATTCCGCATCCGTCCTTCGGAAAAGAGAGTGCGCCGAGCGTAACACCCTGATAGATCTTGACCCTGTCACCGATGACTGTAGTCTCTCCGATGACGACGCCGGTTCCGTGGTCGATGAAGAAGTATTCCCCGATTGTCGCACCCGGATGTATGTCGATTCCCGTATCTGAATGGACAAGTTCGTTGAGCATTCTCGGAATGAGCGGAAGCCCCTTCTGAAAGAGAAAGTGCCCTATACGGTGAACCGTCACGGCCTTGAAGCCTGGATATGTAAGGATAATCTCCCTCACGCTCTTTGCCGCAGGGTCACCGTCGTAGCCTGCTTCGCCGTCCTTCTTGAGTGCCTCCCTTATGCGGGGAAGTTCCTCGAGAAGAGAGGACGTCGTCTCTTCGGCCTTCTTCTCGGCTTCATCCCTTTCAAGTCCGACTGTTGCCCAGGCAAGAGAGGCTTCATGGAAGAGTATGTCAGAAGCCTTCTCCATGTGTCTCGAGACAACGGTCCCGAGCATGCCCCGGGAAGTTATCTCCTCATAGTCGGGAAAGAGGAGTGCGCGGAACTCCTCCATCATCGTTCGTATCTCGCTCTGTGACGGAAGGAGTGCATTCTGGAAGGTATCTCTCTCATTCTTCACACGGGAGAATGATGAAACATATTGATCTAAAAACGGGGACGAATCGAATTTCATGGCACGATTATAGCCAAAGCCTTACTGGAGTGAAAGTCTCGTAAGGAGTTTTGGCTGCAGCTGTCACTCTTCCTCTTCGCTTTTCTCCCTTTCCCGGAGCTTGAGAGAGAGCTTCTGCACCTCGGGGTAGAGTATCTTGGAAGATACTGCGGCACAGGCAATCTTTATGGCGTCACCGGGAATGAACGGCAGAAGGCCCACGGCGAAAGCTTTCGTCCAGGTTGTGGAGAGATTGATCTTCAGCCATGGCAGTCCTATGAGGTATATGATTACCTCCATGACGAGGACGACGGATACGTTGTAAATAATCGAGTCATGCTTTCTCCTGGAAAGAAGGGAGCCGACAATCACGGAAGCGAGGAATCCGATGATGAAGCCGCCGGTGGGGGAAACAAATGCCGCAATGCCGCCGCCTGAAGTGAATATCGGAAGCCCGATAAGTCCCAGAACGATGAATATGAACACCGAGAGCGTTGCATTGAAAGGCGGAAGCAGAAGTCCTGCCATGAACACGAAGAGCGTCTGGAGCGTTACGGGAACGGCACCGACGGGCACCTTTATGAATGAACCTGCTGCGATGAGCGCAGTGAAGAGAGCTGTAAGTATTGTCATAGAGGCGAGAATAAAGAGGTGGAAAAACATTGTCAACTACTTTACTTACTCCGGTTTACTAACTATTCTCGTTTCCATGAATACAAGAGAAACCATTCTCTCCCTTCTCGAGGAACACTCTCCCGAGTATGTAAGCGGAGAGACAATCAGCAGATTCCTCGGAATAACCCGCATGGGGGTGAGCAAGGCCGTGGCGGGAATGCAGAAAGACGGTATGGAGATAGAGAGCCGCAAGCACTACGGCTACAGGATTGTCGGCATGGCGGACATCCTCAACAGGGAGACTCTCACATCCGCATTCGGATCGGATGGCATCGGGGTGTACTACCTCGATACGACTGAGTCGACGAACAGGGATGCGAAGATAATCGCATCAGAAGGAGCAGCGCTTCCCTATGTCGTCACATGCACGAGTCAGACAGGAGGAAGGGGGAGACTCGGGCGCAGCTTCGAATCCCCGTCGGGGGGAGTCTACTTCTCCCTCGTTCTCAGCGGCCATGACATTGCATCAGCCGATCTTGTGACGATAGCTTCTGCTACCGCTGTGAGTGAAGTGATGGAGCGTCTTACGGGAATAGAGACATCCATCAAGTGGGTGAATGATATCTACATAAGAGGAAAGAAGGCTGTCGGAATCCTCACGGAAGGAATTGTAAACATGGAGGAGGGAAAGCTCGACAAGGTCGTAATCGGAGTCGGCATAAATCTCAGGACAAAGGAGAGTGAACTCAGCACCTCCCTCAGGGAAATTGCCACTTCGTTCTATCCCGACGGAAAGAGCAGTGTTTCGAGGGCTCAGGTGATAGCCGAATGCTCGAAGAGGATAATCTCCATCCAGAATGAGGATTTCCTTCCCCGTTACAGGGAAAAGTGCTTTGTCCTCGGTAAGGATGTCTTTAAAGTGAAGGGCGATGTGAGAACACCCTGCCATGCATACGGCATTGACGAGTGCGGACACCTCCTCGTGCGCTATGAGGACGGAAGGGAGGATGCCCTCTCGAGCGGGGAAATAAGCATAAGGCTTTAGAAAGGGGGACTTCACTCTCTCAAGAAGAAAAAGATAATATAGCAGAAGTTTGAGGTAGAAATGTTAACAAAGCTCAAAGAAGACTGGAAAAACAGAATAGAAAAAGAATTGAAGGCATATCTGGGGACAGATGAGATAGCTCCGCTTACTATGGGAGTTCCTCCGAAGAAGGAGATGGGAGACCTCGCATTCCCCATGTTCCCGTATTCCAAAGCAGCCCACAAGGCTCCTGCACAGATTGCATCAGATATAGCTTCCCGCCTGGAAAATGACCACCCGGAGGGCAGGATAATCCTCGCGGGCCCTTATCTCAATGTCCAGATAGATATGGCATCCCTTGCTTCCTCAATCGTTGCCGACGTCAAGGAGAAGGGCGACAGATACGGCTGGAGTGACAGCCTCAGGGGCAAGAAGATGATGGTTGAGTTCTCATGTCCGAATACCAATAAGCCCCTGCACCTTGGCCACATGAGAAACGACTCTCTCGGACAGTCTGTCAGCGAGCTGTTGAAGACACAGGGCGCTGAAGTGAAGAAGGTGAACCTCATCAACAACCGCGGCGTCCATATCTGCAAGAGCATGCTTGCATACCTCACGTTCGGTAACGGCGAGACCCCGGATTCTACAGGCGAGAAGGGCGACCATTTCGTCGGCCGCTACTATGTGCGCTTTGCTCAGTGGGAGAAGGAAGTCGAAGCGGAGAAGGAAGCCAATCCCGATATCGTGAACACACCCGGCTTCGTCGATCCCGGTGCGGAAGCACAGAAGATGCTCAAGAAGTGGGAGGACGGCGAGAAAGATGTTCGCGCTCTCTGGCAGAAGATGAACGACTGGACTCTCTCGGGCCTCGAGGAGAGCTACCGCAACATGGGAATATCATTCGACAAGTACTACTACGAGTCGGAGACATATAAGTATGGTAAGGATGAGGTTCTCAAGGGTGTCGAGAGCGGAGTCTTCAAGAAGGAAGACGACGGTTCGGTACAGGTCGACCTTGCTCCCATCGGACTCGATAAGAAGGTCCTCCTCAGAAAGGACGGCACGACGCTCTATATGACGCAGGACATAGGAACTGCCATAAGACGCCATGAGGACTGGCCGTTCGATTCTCTCACATATGTCGTCGCATCGGAGCAGAAATACCACTTCACGGTTCTCTTCTACTGTCTGGGACTCCTCGGCTACGACTGGGCAAAGGAACTCCATCATCTTTCATACGGCATGGTCAATCTTCCCGACGGCAAGATGAAGAGCAGGGAGGGGACTGTAGTAGATGCAGATGATCTTCTCAAGCAGCTTACGGATCTTGCAAAGGAGGAAATCATCTCGAAGGAGAGAGAAGATAAGGTTGACGATGTCGACGAGACAAGCCGCAAGATTGCCCTCGGCGCTCTCAACTACTATCTCCTGCAGGTTTCTCCGACAAAGGACATGACGTTCAATCCCAAGGAGTCCATCTCCTTCAACGGAAATACCGGGCCGTATCTTCAGTACACCGGAGCAAGACTCTCGTCAATTCTCAGAAAGTACAGAGAGGAGAAGAAGGATACTCCGTTTGACGGAAGTCTTCTTACGAACGAAGACGAGAAGACACTTCTCACGATGATTGCATCCTTCCCCGAGTATCTCAGGCGTGCTGCAGACGGTTTCGACCCCTCGGTAGTCACAACGTTCCTCTACGAGATGGCGAAGACTTTCAGTCATTACTACCACGACAACAGAATACTCAATGCCGAGAGTGAAGAACTTGTCACGGCACGTGTCACGCTCTGTGAAGTCGTACTCCAGACAATGAAGAACGGCTTTGAAACAATCGGTGTTCCGTTCCTCGAGGCTATGTAATCATCACCACGCATCATAGTAAAGCGTCCTCCTTTCCGGGAGGACATTTCTTTCGACTCTTACGTCCCGGAGAGTCGGAATAAGACAGCGGAAAAGCAGGGAAAATTACGTATTACCTGGTAAAAAAGTCTTTCTTTTAGTAAGAAGTTCGTACCACATACCTGCGCATTGTCAACATTTGAGCATTTTTCATACCTGCGCATTGTCAACTTTTACTCCATTTGCATACTTGCATTCCATCTGATACCGTTATGTTACCGGAAATATGCAGCATTATCCTATTTTGTTTTGTTTTCAGAAA
>CAVFYD010000051.1:0-15471 GCA_963626615.1 Sphaerochaetaceae bacterium | reverse complement strand
CCTTACGTCGGCGCAGCATACGCTTTCTGATTCTGAAGAAGAATGAGACATTCTCCCCATATGGCGACATATGGGGAATTCTTTTCAATAGGGGATCAGTTTGTCGGAAAGGTGTTTCTCATAGTAGGGAAGTAACCTGGTAAGGAATTCGAATCTCCCGTTCTTCTCCGTCGTTAGTCCCTTCATATAGAGGTCACGCCTCAGCTCAATCATGATGGACTTGACTCTCCTGTCCTTATGGTAGTACTTCATCGGAACCATTGTTCCCGAGAAGGGTGTATTGAGAGATACAGTGTATCCGAACTCTCTGAAGAAATCCTCGGTGAAAGCCTCCAGTACCGGCGTTGTATGATAGTCATCGGTTCCGATGCATACCTGGGCTCTGTATTCCCCGCCTGATAAGGGATTACGCTTCTCGTAACTGAGAGGAATGGGGAAATAGGAGTGGCAGTCGACGATGACGCATTCGCCGTTCTTCTCGAGGGCATTCTCGACGAGTTCTCCGAGTTTATCGTGGTACGGTCTGTAGTAGTGTTCGTAGACGAATGCCCTGTGTTCGTCAGACACACTTTTGAGGGCACTGCCGTCAAACGATGAAGTATAGCAGAAGCCCATGCCGACAGCTTCCATATCCTCGTTCTCCGTAAAGCGCTCGATATCACACACAAGGCGCGAGACTTCGCCGGTGATGCACGAATACTCACCGGAATCGAATAACTCGTCGGTATACCAGTCTGTCATCATGTACTTCTCGTGATTGACAATGAGGCTTTTCTTGATGTCGCTCATCTTCTCCCAGTCATCATCCGTGTCGATTACGGGGAGGAAAACACTGCGGTAGATATCATCCGGAATGAATGAAGAACAATGCGGGATGGAGAGAACGACTCTCCCGTCTCTTTTTCTGTAACTCATACAGTCTCCTTTTTAGCCCTCTTCAGGGACGGGGCAATACGGAACAAATCCACGTCCGGTGGGACAGACTTGTGCCGAAAAAAAAGAGACCGCATGGTCCTCAATCTTCCTTTAGCAGATTAGATGGCTGCAAGCAGAAGTACAAATCCCATTGACAACAAAATAGCACGATAGTCCTGTGCTGTCTAGAAAAAAGAGAGACATTTAAAATATAATCGTGTTCATGGGCGATACGTTTGATGCAATTCTCGACAGAAAGGAAAAGACGAATTTCCACGTTCCCGGGATTCTCAATGACAGGAAGGATTTCGACGGGCCGCTGGATGTCCTTCTGTTCCTCATACAGAAAAACGAGGCAAACATATACGACCTCCCGATATCTCTCATAACTGAACAGTTTCTGGAATACATAGAAAAGAACAAAACTGACATCGCGGACCTGGCGGACTTCTACCGCATGGCTGCGGAGCTTCTTTACATAAAGACGAAGCTGCTGCTGCCTCAGGAGACTGAACTCGACGAAGAGTACGAGGACCCGCGACAGGACCTCGTCGACAGACTCATCGACTACCAGAAATACAAGAAGTACACTGATCTTCTGACGGGAGAAGGGAAGGACGGCAGGCTCTACTTCGACAGGCCTGAGAATTTCTTCGCTATTCCCTTCGAGGACAAGGAGCTCTTCGAGGGAGTGACGCTGGCGGATTTATGCCGAACGTTCTCATCAATCCTTGCGAAGACTCCGCCAAGTAAGATATTCAACATCTATCAGAGTGTATCGGTAAAGGAGAAGAGAGCTCTAATGAGTGAACTCCTCGACGAAAGGAATGAGATAACAATCGAGGACCTCATAGTTGATTACACGAACCCTCTTCATGTAATCTGTTCTTTCCTTTCTATCCTGGAAGCCGCAAAGGATCATACCATTCTCTTCAGACAGGACAGTCAGTGGGGTCTCATATATATCACAAAGAGACCGATTGACTGGGATCCGGAGAAGGCCGACGAGTACGACAGGGAAGCCGACCGCTACGAGAAGGAAAACCTCTCCGACGCCTCGGACTTCTCCATCCTCACGGAGGATGCTTCTCTTGACCTGGAGAAAATGGCCGAGGAGAAGAGAACACAGAGAGAGGAATTACAGGAGAAGGAAGAGGAGAGTATCGAGTACACCGGCGAAGAGGACGATGTCGAACTTGGAGATGACGATGACTGGTGATAAGCTGAGCGAAGACGCAAAGATAGTTGAAACTGTTCTCTTCATCGAGAACACACCTCTGAGCAGGGAGAGAATAAGTCAGCTGACAGGGGTGGAGGAAGAGGACGTCGTCGACGCCCTCAGGGAACTTCAGGAGAATTATAAGGAGCGTAACAGCGGCCTATTCCTGCTCGAGGAGGAAGACCTATATTCCTTCCAGCCGGTAAGCGAGCTCTATCCGAGACTGAGGCAGAGCTACGGGAGGAAGGTCGACAGAAGGCTCAGCCGTGCAGCTCTCGAGACACTCTCGATAGTTGCCTACTCGCAGCCCATAACACGCTCCGAAATCGACAAGATAAGGGGCATACAGTCTGACAGCATCGTAAGACTTCTGAGAGAAAGAGATTACATAAAGGTGAACGGAAGGGCAGACAAGCCCGGGCATCCGTGTCTCTACTGCACAACGAGAAAGTTCCTCTACGAGTTCAAACTCAAATCAATAGCGGAACTTCCGAAGCTCAGTGAGGCGGACAGACTGAAATTCATGAAAGAGAACGAAGGGGATTTATTCCAGAATGAGTGAAGACAAGACATTATTTCCGATGAGACTGCAGGCCTACATGGCAAAGTGCGGTGTAGCATCAAGACGCGCCAGTGAAGACCTGATTGCTCAGGGCAGGGTCATGGTGAATAACAGGACAGTAAGGGAGATGGGAGTCAAGGTAAACGAGGACGACATAGTCCAGGTTGACGGTGACACGATAGAACTCAGCGAAAAGCATTACTACATAGCCCTCAACAAGCCGAAGGGATTCGTTTGTACGAACTACGACCCCAAGGAGGACAGGTACGCAAGGGACCTCATCGGCATCAGGGACAACAGGCTTCTTTTCAATGTCGGAAGACTCGACAAGGAGTCGACCGGACTGCTGCTCTTCACCAACGACGGGGACTTCGCGAACAGGATGATGCACCCGAAATACGAGATAGAGAAGGAGTACATCGTAAAGCTCAACAGGGCTGTGGACATCGACGATCTCAACAGGGCACTCGACGGACTTTACATCGATATGCCGACTCCGTACAGAATAAAGCGCTACGACCTCATTCCCAGGACAAAGGATTATATAAAGGTCACACTCACAGAGGGGAAGAACAGGGAAATCAGAAAGATATTCTCTTTCCTGAACTATGATGTGAAAAGCCTCACGAGAATAAGAATAGGATGCGTGGAGCTGGGAGACATGCAGCCGGGTGAATGGAGAAACCTCAGGGAAGATGAGATAAAGGGCCTTATCAGCGGCAGGGACAACTCGAGAAAGATCAGCCCGAAGAAGGTTAGAACGGTCTCCATAAGGAAGAAGGCGGACAACTGATATGGTAATAGCGATAGACGGACCTGCTGGAAGCGGGAAGAGCACGATAGCAAGAAAGATTGCATCTCAGCTTGGATGGTATTTCCTCAATACCGGCTCATTCTACAGGGCATATACACTTGCGCAGCTCGAGAAGGGACTTGATCCTCTCGACAGGGACAGTGTGCTCGAGACTGCGAAGGATACGAGAATTACAGTAAAGGACGGCAACATCTGTCTCAACGGCGTCAATGCCGAAGAAAGGCTACATACACCAGTTGTCGACACTTTCACGAGCCAGGTTTCATCCGATCCGAGACTGAGGGAGATAGTCACTGAGGAAGTGAGAAGGCTTGCCGGAGAGATGAACATCGTCACCGAGGGACGTGACACCACAACTGTCATCTTCCCCGATGCCGAATACAAGTTCTACTTCGATGCATCAATCGAGGAAAGAGCAAAGAGAAGGCTGGCCCAGCAGAGCGGAGTAACGTACGGGGAAATTCTCGAATCCATCAGAAAACGCGACAGAAATGATATGGAAAAGGAAGTTGGAGCCTTAAAAAGGGCTGAAAATGCCATTTATATCGACACCACCAACTTGACTATAGATGACGTTTGTGAGAAAGTTTACAGTGCTATGCAAAAGCATTAAGCGTGGTAATTTAGTAGTAGGAGAAAATGGCATGGAAAAGGAATCAGTGATGCAGTCATATTTAGAACAGCATTATATGTCAATTCCAGAATTAGAAGTCGGTCAGATCGTAACCGGTACTGTAGTACAGACAAATGACGAGACTGTCCTGGTTGACATCGGATACAAGTCAGAGGGACAAGTTCCAGTTGATGAGTTTATCGAACTCCCGAAAGTAGGGGATAAGGTAGCATTGACTATTTTGAAGCTCGACAATGGTCGCGGCCAGGTAGTTGTCTCCAAGAAGAGAGCTGAAGCCAAGGAAAAGGGCGAGGCACTCAGGAAGGCAAGTGAAGAGAAGACACCGGTACTCGGAAAGTTCGCCAAGGTTATCAAGGGCGGCTACGAGGTTGACCTCGGCGCAGATTATAAGGGATTCTGCCCCCTCAGCAAGGCAGATGTGACAAGAGTCGAGAACCCCGATTCTCTCGTGGGTAAGACTGACTTCTTCATCATCGACAAGTTCCACAACGGAACAAAGCTCAAGAGCGTCGTCTCCAGAAGAGAGTATCTCGAGCAGAAGATTGAGGAAAACAGAAAGCAGTTCTTCGAGACAGCACATGTCGGCGATGTCGTACAGGGTGTCGTGAAGTCATTCACATCATTCGGCGCATTCATCGACCTCGGCGGTTTCGACGGCCTTCTTCATATCAACGATATGTCATGGGGACATGTCACAAGACCGAAGGAGTTCGTAAAGAGAGGACAGATCATCCAGCTCAAGGTCATCAACCTCGACCCCGAGACTCAGAAGATTAATCTCTCGCTCAAGGATATGGAACCGGATCCCTGGTCAACATTCGACCAGAAATATCAGATCGGCGACGTCATCAAGAAGCCTGTCACAAAGATTGCCACATTCGGTATCTTCATCGAGATTGAACCCGGCATCGAAGGTCTTGCTCATGTCAGCGAACTCAGCTGGACAAAGAAAATCACCAATCCGAAGGATTTCTGCAACATCGGTGATGTAGTAGAGGCAAAGATCCTCGGATGGGACCTCGATCACAAGAGAGTTTCCCTCGGTCTCAAGCAGCTTGTCGAGAATCCGTGGGATACGATTGCAGAAAGATATCCTTCAGGTAAGGTCATCTCCGCTCCGGTTGTCAAGGTCACAAACACAGGTGCTTTCATCAACCTCGAAGACGGCATTGACGGTTTCCTCCACATGGATGATGTTTCATGGTCAAAGAAGATCAAGAGCATGGATCAGTTCTGCAAGGAAGGCGATGTCATCGACGTATGCATCTCCAAGGTCGAACCGGAAGCAAGAAGAATCAAGCTTTCAGTCAAGCAGATGAGCGGCAACCCGTGGCAGACAATCGCAAGAGAATATCCGAAGTACTCCGTCATCACAGGAACAGTTTCTGCTGTTACAGATTTCGGTGTATTCGTCAAGGTTCTCGGAGATGTCGAGGGTCTTATCCAGAAGTATCAGCTTGTCGGACCGGAAGAGGAATACAAGGATTCCGTTCTCGAGAGCTACAAGGACAAGATCGGCGAAAGCATCACAGCTATGGTCATCGAATGCAACCCGAAAGCTGAAAAACTCAGCCTCTCCATCAAGGAGATGAAGAAGAGGGAAGAGGAGTCTGAAATGGCTAGATACATGGCAGACAACAAGGAAGACGACGACACATACAATCCGTTCGCAGAGATGCTCAAGAAGAACTGATTGGAATAACAGTGCAGGAAAGGCGGAGTAAGTCTCCGCTTTTCCGAAGGATTAACGATGGCAAAGAAAGAAAAGAAAAAGCTTACGGCAAATGAGATACTTGTCAACAAGACCGAAGGTTGGATTGCAACCCACAAGTCCCTGATTATCGGAGCTGTTGCTGTTGTTGTTGCTGCTATTCTTGTTGCAATAATCATCACTGTTGTTTCCTCCAGTGGAGATGACAGCGTCAATACTTCTCTCGTGACACTCCAGGCCGACTATGAGTCATACCAGGTCATGGACAGCGATGACGAAGAGTATGCATCCTCTCTTGCTTCCGTCAAGGCAGAAGCTGAAGCACTCGTTGCCAATCCCGGTGTCAAAAAGTATGCAGGAGCAAAGGCTGCACTCATTCTCGCTGATATTGCCTACAATGATGCTGATTATGCAACAGCCGCTGATTACTACAGCACGGTATATGATGCACAGGCAGACACATACCTGGGACAGGTTGCTCTCATGAGCAAGGCTGCAGCTCTCGAGGAATCCGGTGATACAGACGGCGCACTCGAAACATACAATCTCGTATGGGACAAGTACGGAGTTGGTGGAGTCTACGCATCGCGCGCACTCTTCAACGCAGCACGTCTCACGGAGAACAGCAATATCGATCTCGCAATCAGCATGTATGAACAGCTTGCCGGTGAGTTCGAGGAAGCATCAAGCGAGTTTGCAAAGCTTGCCACAAGCAGGGCATCTCAGCTTAAGCTCAGCAAATAATTTATCTGACTGTTAAACTCAGAAACGGAGGGTAGTGTAAGGATGAAGAAAGTCATAGTTTTCATCTTTTTCACTGCCCTTGTTTTTTTGTCCTCATGCGGTATTCCGTCAATCTACGTTCCGTCATCAAGTGACATTGCAATAACACCCAAAGACGCTTCTAAGGGAGAATTCACGGTTTCTCTCTCGTCAACAGTCCTCAGCGAGATTGCAGACGGCTTTCCGTATGTCTATTTCTTCTATACGGTCAGTTCGGCATCCCAGAGCTACTACTCAAGTGCCGTCAATGCATTCAATACTAAATACTGTACACAAACCGGCGGAACTATGATACCGACTACAGTAAGTACGGAAAGCATAGCCTCCTATACTTCAGGATCCGGAGACGAAAAGAAAACATACGGGATTTATCAGTTCAAAGAACTTACTTCTTACTGTATTTCGGGTTCGGACAGCATAACGCTGACACTTAGTCATGATCAGGATAACGGAACACTGACGCTCTCCGATGAAGACGGAAAAGCAATTGTAAGCAATATCAAAAGATACAATGACTGTTATTTCACAACTTCAGATTTCCAGTCAAACAGCAGTGAAATTGTAGACTATGCAGCGGGATCATATACAGTAAAGGTTTATGCCCTCGTTTCCTGCCAGTTCAACGACTACAGCAATATCTATAACACGGAGCTCAAATACTCAGAACCGATTCTCGAATTCAACATTACAACCTGAGGCATCAGGATTCAGTCTTTCTCAATACAGATTGCCATGAAGGCCTGTAGAAAGAGTTTATATCCTTGATTCTCTCTTCATAGAGCTGAACTGATCTGAGACTTAACCGTTCTTTGAAACAAATTCAGCCTATGTGAGTCCAAGTGCTTTATGGTAACTTCCGAGCTTCGTCTTGCGGAATTTCCATTTGCCATCTTCGTCTCATTTGTCACAGAACCTTGTGATATCTGCAAGAGCAGGCTGCATTGAAAGAAGAAGAATAATGCAGGGTAGGGCAGTTAAGGTTTGTGAATATGTCCTTTCAGAATACCACTGGAAATATACAGCAGCCAAACCTATCCAGTACTATGGAGACTAACAGAATCTGTCTGTCACGTTAATCTCAGGATATTTCTTCGTCACATCATGAATAAGATCGAATCAATCTCAATTTCCCCATTCCGGCAATATAATTAAGATTCCCTGTCTCCATATCACTGCTGTTACTTGAGACATTCAGAATCTTAATTAAGTCATCAGAACTTATATGTGCGTCGTTTATCGCATAAGCGAAACCTCTCCGAGATCTTTCTGTGCTTATACTTTGATGTTATGCTCTTATAGTCATCAGATAAAATTTGTACGCCGCTGTATGTCTATCCGAAATTTGAGGGAAACTTTAAAAATTAAGAAATTGGATATAATATATATTCTGTCAATTAGAATATAATAAATTGAAGCTTTTCGGATGGATGATTGTCAGATACAACTTATCATGTCTTTTCTACAACTTATCATGTCTTACCATTTAGAAAAGGCCTTTTTAGAACTGTAATTTACTGTAAATTTAGTGAAGTAGGATACAACTTATCATGTCGTAAGCGGGTATCCACAACTTATCATGTCTTATATTCATTTTTTTAAAGTTGGGAAATTTTCAAAAATTACGATTTTTTTCGTATGTCACTACAACTTATCATGTCGTAAGGTACAGAATTCAACATAAAAGATAATTTAAAGGCCGGAGATAGTTCCCCGGCCAGACACACTCCCCTACCCGCCTTGTACTTGCCGGGGAGAGTTTCGATATATCGAGAGTTGTACTTTTTTTCTTTTCGTTGATCTTTGTAGTTATGAGACTGATAGTGTCTGAAATCTCAGATAGGTTTGTAAATAAGCACTTCTGCTGTTCCATCTACAAACAGAAAGAAGTTAAAATGGTATTCATGGATTCAGGAGGCCCCTGTATGAAAAGATATCTGATAATCATCTCTTTGATAATTTCTGCATTCATAATGGCGTGCAGCAATAGTACGCCGGAAGTAACCCGAAGCATGTATAAGGTCACATTCCTGGATGGTGAAGAAGAGTACGCTTCTACTGAGGTATACTATGGTGAAACTGTTAATGAGCCTGTGAATACTCCGACGAAAGACGACTACACCTTCAGATGGTGGAACCTCAACGGTACAAAGTATGACTTCAGCAGCAAGGTGACAAAGGACATTACGCTGCAGGCAGTATGGAAGGATGACAGTCAGGCAGAAGTAAAGGTTATTTCGGAAGAAGGAAAGGAGACTGTTTACTATATCGACAAGGGAACCGCCTACACCACTCCCGATGAACCAGACAGAAACGGCTATGAATTCAAAGGCTGGAAACTGAACGGAGACAATACCTATACCTACGATGCCGGAAAAGATATCGGAACCGTTACTGAGGATATAACACTGTCTGCTGTATGGAGTCCGCGTACGTATACAGTTGTTTTCAAATACGATGATAATTCAGAAATTGAGACACGTACAAATATTAGCTGGGGTGAAATCATCACTCCCCCATCCTCAAAGAAAGTCAGCATACCTGAAGGGAACTATATCTATTACTGGATAGAGGATTCAGGTAAAGCCATGGCAGCTGATGGTAGTCCATTCACTGTGAAGGATGACCTTATAATGAGACCATCTTTCAACAAAAAAACATTAACTGTCACATTTAACTATGGTACAGGAGAAGAGAAAGAAGAAGTACAGTACGGTGATAATGCTCACAGCCGGGACATTTTCAGGAGCGGATATGAAATTGACTACTGGCACCTGGATGGCGTTGACACGGCTTTCGACTTCAAAACCGGAATCAAGGAAAATATCACACTGTATGCGGAATGGAAGACAATTGAAGACAAAGACAAACTGACAGTGACGCTTATCAGCAGTGAGCATGAAATATTCACGAAAGATTTCATACTGAAGAAAGGCGAAGAATTCAATATGTTCAATAATGGCGTTTTCACTTTTCCCGATAAGGACGGCGACGAATACAGAATCACATCCTGGGCTGACAGCAATGGAAACGTGGTTGTTGATCAGCCGCAGATTCAGAAAACCTTCACATCAGATACTACTCTCTATGCTGTTTGGGAAAAACAGACCTATACTGTCAAATTCAACTGCGATTCTGGAAATTATACAGACAGCGAAGGTAACACACATGATTCAATCGAGGACAAAACCGTCGATATCGGAGGCACAGTTTCTGATCCGGGCATAAATTTAAAGAAGGATGGATATGATTTCGTAGGATGGTCTTTAAACGGAAATACTCGTTATGATTTTTCTACCCCTGTTACAGGAAACATCATTCTGAAAGCTATGTGGAAGCCTGATGAATGCAGTCTGACGATTAAATACTGTGACGGCATAACACCTGATAAGGTAAAAAAATATCCCTGGACTACAACGTTCGAAGATATCGACCTGGAAGATCCCGTCAGGCTTGGATACTCATTCGAGGGATGGTATTGTGATGAAGCTGCGTCATCACCCCTAATCTCTAAGGACTGTATTGGTCGTAATGACAGGGTCATCTATGCACACTGGAGCAAACGAGACACTTACACTGTCGAATATCGTGATGCTTCTGGAGAGGCTCTTCTCTATACTGAAACTGTAGAAGCCGGGAAGAAGGCCGTAGGATATACGGCACCCGATATCCAGGGAATGACTTTCAGAGGATGGTTCATCAATAGTGACGGAGAACTGTCTTTTGCAGGAAACAGCTTCGACTTCTCCGCTGCAGTTGAAGAGAACCTTACGCTTATTCCTCTATACACTCCTGATGAGAGTTATCTTATAGGGACTTGGAACTTTTATCATAATCAATTCGCTCTTGAGTTAAGCATGGATGAAAACGGCAGGAAAAAAGCTACTCTCACAAGACTCGGGGAAAATAGTGGGAAAACCGACGGAACATGGGATTTCAGCAGTGACATTCTTACAATATCACTCAAAGGTAGTAATGCACTTTCTCTTGAAGGAATTTACGACATCTCCAACATAAAGTCTTACAGTTATGTTGTCAGCAATGGTTCTGCAGTTTTCAAATATCGTGATGAAGTGCGCTTTGATACAGTAGATTACTATCTCTATCAGAGCAGTTCTGATTCTTCCTCTGTAACCTGTACCGGTGGACATGACAGATTGATGGAAACATTCCGCATCACATCTGACGGAATATTCACAGACTCAAGAAGACTAGTTTACAACGGAGTTACAGTTGCCGACCTCAAAGCAGAAGGTAATCTGCAGGACGGGAACAATACCAGTGTAGTGATGAAGTTCTCACTGCTTGTTCCCTACTCTTCCGATACTCTTGTGATTCCCGGACTTTTCGGTGGATACTACTCCGATGTTGTTCTGGAAAAAGGACAATAATAGAATCTGTCCTCCTGTAACTGCAGGGGGATTAACACCGATTTAACATGACTGTCACTGTATCTTAACTGTGTGATGTTATTTTCTTATCAGCTTCAGGAGATTGAGAATGAAGAGAAGCAGGGATTAGACCGGCATCTGCAATCGGCGTCTTCACTGACAGTGTATATCACTGGATGCCGCTTGGAGCCCTGAGCGGTGTACGTATCGGAACATGTTTCGGTGTTCATGAAGAAAAGAGAGAAGATAAGGTCAGACATACAGCTGACCATTCCTTGTAAGACTTCGGACACGGACAGTTCTAAACTATATTTTCTTCCGGAAATTCCGGGATGAAGATGCCACCTTTTCCGGGTGGCATTCTTATTTTCATGTTCTGCTTTTCTTCCGTTCGATTATCTCATGGTAGAGATTATCGACATTATAAGCGACATCATGCCACGAGCGGTAGAGATCGCGTCTTGCGCCTTCCCCTGCTCTATTCCGCACTTCCGGGTGTGCGATGATGTATTCTAGCTTCCGGGCAAAATCATCCGCATCGTTTCTGATTATGAAGCCGTTCTCTCCGTCCGTAATGCCTTCGGATGTGCATGCTGTATCAACATAGACGAGCGGAAGATTGAATGCTGCGGCTTCACGCATTACCAGACATGAAGTGTCGTAGAGTGACGGGAAAAGGAACGCTGTTGAAGCACAGTAGAGAGATGCTATCCGATTTCTGTCCGTAACTCGTCCGAGGAAGATTACACGGTCGGAAAGGCTGTTATCGCGGACGTACTTCTCGTAGTCCGCCTTTTTGTGTCCGTCTCCGACAAAGACCATTCTGAAGTCATTGCCTCTTTCCCTGAGCGCAAGCATTGTCTTCAGAATCAGAGGGATGTTCTTCTCATCCTTGTGCTGACCGACATAGATGAATACAGGCTTTGTTTCATCAACGCCGATTATCGATCTGCCCTCCCTTCTCTTCTCTGCATATTCATCCTCATTCTTTACAGGAACCATGTCACATCCGTTCTCGACAACGCGTATGGGACCGTCGAAGTAGTATTCCTTCTCTATCTTCTTCTTTGCTCCGAGACTCGGTGTCCAGACTTCATCACAGTGATAGTAGAACTTCATACCAATCTTTATCCCCTGCTCTGCCATCCAGGCTGGCATGAGCTCTCTGAGGTCATCCTTGAAGAACGTATGGAATGTCGAGATAAGAGGTATGTTCTTCTCCTTAGCAAGGTGGAGAGCAAGCTTTGCAGAGCATGTCGGACAGTGTGCATGTACGATATCGAATGGAATCGATTCGATAAGCTTCTTTGTCTCATGTGGGAATGTGGTGATTCCGTACGGCTTTATCGACTTTATCGGGTAGTGTTCCTTTCCCCTTATCGTGTAGTCGATTCCGTTTTCCCTGTCGAAATCGGGAGCATCCTTATAACCAGGCACAATGGCGTATGCCTTGTGTCCGAGTCTGTTCATTTCAAGAGTATAGTTTTTTACAACGTTGCCGACTCCGTCCATGACAGGCATGAACGAATCGTTGAATTCGCCGATAGTCAGACTTTCATTCATGAATCAAGTTCCTTCTTAACAAGTTCAAGACAGGACTCTATCGTTCTGTCCATGTCGTAATATCTGTATTCGGCAAGTCTTCCGCCGTAGATATAGTTCCTCTTTTCCTCTGCCTTCTCCCTGTAACGGCGGTAGAGTGAGTCGTTATCCTCATCGTTCACAGGATAGTAAGCCTCTCCTGTCTCGGAGTAATCAACAGGATACTCATAACTTAACCAGGTAACGGGTGATACGTTATCCTCGAAGTGCTTGTGTTCGATGACTCTTGTATACGGGACTTCCCTTTCGGTGTAGTTCATGACGGCAACACCCTGATGGTTCTCCTCTTCAAGCCTCACGATATCGAATTTCTCGCTTCTGAACGAAAGTTGTCCGAGTTCGAAGTCAAAGAGAGAGTCGAGAGTTCCCGTATAAAGGACCTTCGCTGCCTTCGTCTCCCACTTCTCCCTGTCACTGTTGAAATCGGTATTGAGTACAACATCGGCTTTTTCGAGCATCTTTTCGATTATCTGTGTGTATCCCCCAATCGGGATTCCCTGGTAGCGGTCATTGAAGTAGTTGTTGTCAAATCGGTAGCGGACAGGAACACGTTTCAGTATAGACGGAGGAAGAAGAGTGCAGTCCCGTCCCCACTGCTTCTCCGTATACCCCTTGATGAGTATTTCGTAGACATCGCGCCCGATGAGCGAGAGAGCCTGCTCCTCGAGATTTCCGGGATTATCTATAGTGATTCTCTGACTCTCTATCTTTGCCCTGACCTTCTCAGGAGTAGACGCCTCTTCTCCCCAGATTTCATAGAAAGTATTCATATTGAAGGGAAGGTTGTAAAGTTTTCCCTTATAGTTTGCAACAGGTGAATTTATGTAGTTATTGAACTCTGCAAACCTGTTTATGTATTCCCAGATTTCCCTCTTCGATGTATGGAAGATATGTGCTCCGTACACATGGATGTTTATGTCATCCCGTTTCTCGGTATATACATTTCCCCCGACATTTCCTCGCCTGTCTATGACAAGGCACTTCTTTCCTCTTTTTCCCGCTTCGTATGCGAATACGGAACCGAAGAGTCAGGCTCCCACTATAAGATAGTCGTACATGGTATTGAGTGTAATATGACGATTGTCATTTAACAACCTGTCCTTTTGATGTAGACTTTCACTATGATTCAGCTGAACTACACTCCAGCGGACAATCTCGATTCCGCTCTCGACAATCTCTATACGATAATCACACTTCTCCGTTCCCCCGAAGGATGTCCCTGGGACAGAATCCAGACCAATCAGACGGCAACGGAAAGTCTAATAGACGAAAGTTACGAATACCTCGACGGAGTGCTGAAGAAAGACACAGCTTCATGCCGCGAGGAAATCGGCGACGTCATGATCAACGTATTCATGAACCTGAGACTTCATGAGGAGAAAGGCGACTTCAAACCGTATGAGGCCGTGAACGAGGTATGTGAAAAGCTCATAAGGCGTCATCCTCATGTATTCGGTGACGCTCACGTCGACTCTGCAGGCGAAGTTCTGACTCTCTGGAACAGCGTCAAGGAGAATGTAGAAGGCCATAAGGACAGCAGCAAGGATTTCTTCTCTCATATTCCATCCTCCCTTCCCCCTCTCATGAATGCCTACGAGATTCAGAAGAAACTCAGAAAGGTCGGATTCGACTGGGATAACGTCGACGGCGTTATCGACAAGGTGAAGGAAGAACTTACGGAAGTCGAGATAGCAATCGGAGAGAATGACAGGGATCATATCGAGGAGGAAATCGGAGATCTTCTCTTCAGTGTCGTCAATCTGGCAAGATTCCTGAAGATAAGACCCAACACGGCCCTCTTCCGATGCAATGACAAAGTCAGGACACGTTTCCAGAAGCTTTTCAACCTTGCTGCAGAAAGGAATATTCCTCTCGACAAGGATCATGTAAAGGAAATGAACGAACTCTGGGACAGTATAAAGAAGGACGAAAAGAATGATTAAGCGTAAGGGACAGCTCTACTGGGATGATGGAGAGGTTACTCTCACAGATGATATGTTTACTCCGATGCTCGATGAGGAGAAGAACGGAAAGCGCTACTACAGCGCTATCGCTCACTTCTCAGCTCTGCGGACTCAGATTGAACCTGAAGTCCTCAAAAACTTCCAGTGGATAAAGATGGAATACACGGTCCCCTACTTCGTCGATCTTGCGTTCCGCTGCCGTAACAGAGTATTCGGCATCATGTTCGCCTCCGTCGGTAAGGACGGTGTACTTGATTGCCAGACAGGGTGGGACGAAAGATTCTCGCTCTGCGAGAAGAATGACATCATTCCCTGTCTTCTCCCGTTCGGCTCTGATGACAGCGTCATCGCTCTTGTCAGTGACAAGTTCGGCCTTGTCAACGGAAAAAGATACAGGGAAGAAGGGATAATCGAAGCGGTTGTTCCCGAGGAAGTTTCAAGTGATGACTTCAGGGAGTGCTCGGACTGGGAACTCGAGAACATGGCTGTCATGGCAATCGTCGAGAATCTCCACGACAAGGAGAAGATTGACCAGATTCTCTACCAGACATATCCGGGAGTATATCCGAACATATACTGGATAGATAAGAACAATGCCTTCAACTGGATGATGATAAAGTTCGTGAAGGAAAGGGAACTCAAGCCCGAAAAGCCCGATGAGATGCTCAAGAAAATAGAAGGCAATAACGGCTTCGGACACTACGGTCTCTGCGAGATATCGAATCCGTATGCACCGAACGTTTACCCCAGGGGACAGGCATTCGATCTCAAGTTCGAGATCATCGATTTATAATCTGTGCGGAAACAGGACAGCAGTCCGGAGCTATAACAAGGATTAGAACAGTCCTTTTATAAGATGCCCGTGTCACTGAGATTACT
>CAVFYD010000050.1:0-15487 GCA_963626615.1 Sphaerochaetaceae bacterium | reverse complement strand
GTCTACTTCTATTGACTAGTACAAACTGCTGCTGATTCCCTCATAAAAATGTAGAATCCGGCGATTATTCCCTCATAAATATGTAAAAAGATTGGACTATTCCCTCATAAAAATGTAACATAATAGCAGTTATTCCCTCATAAAAATGCTGAATCGTTTATTTCCGGGTGTCCGAAACATCAGGAAACACCTGATATAAGAAGAGAACAGGAGTTTATATTGAAAAGAATTATCTACAAAGACCTTCTTGAATGGAAGGACAGCAAAGACCATAAGCCTCTTATTGTCGACGGGGCAAGGCAGACGGGGAAGACCTGGATTCTGAAAGAATTCGGAAAGAATGAGTTCAGAAATACCGTCTACATCAACTGCGACGAGGAAAGCGGGATGAAAACACTGTTCTTCGATTTCGATGTGAAGCGTCTTCTCAGAGCTTTCTCATCCATGACAGAAGAATCAATCGTCCCCGGAGAAACACTGATTATACTGGATGAAGTGCAGGAGGCCCCACTGGCAATCACTTCATTGAAATACTTCTGTGAAAATGCACCGGAGTACCATATTGCAGTAGCCGGAAGTCTTCTTGGAATAAGCCTTCATCAGGGCACAGGCTTCCCCGTCGGAAAAGTCGACAGACTCAGTATGTACCCGATGACATTCTCTGAATTCCTCGAGGCAGCAGGCAGACACCAGCTTCTTGAAATGCTCACATCTCACAGATGGGAGGAAATCTCCTCCCTGGGAGCGAAATTCACAGACCTTCTCAGACAGTACTACTATACGGGAGGAATGCCGGAAGTCGTAAGTTTATATCTGGAAAAGGAAGATCTTCAGAAAGTCAGAGACAAGCAGAAAAAAATACTCCTGGATTACGAGGATGATTTCTCGAAACACATTCCTCCCGAGCTTCTGGCGAAAGTCAGGATGGTATGGAATTCGATTCCTGCCGAACTGGCAAAGGAAAACAAGAAATTCATATACGCTGCACTGAAAAAAGGTGCAAGAGCAAAGGATTTTGAAGATGCAATAGAGTGGCTCATCAACGCAGGGCTGATTCATAAGGTCTACAGAACAAGAAAGATAGAAAGACCACTAAAATTCTATGAGGACTTTGATTCATTCAAGCTCTTCATGTCAGACCTCGGACTTCTGGGGGCAATGAGCGATGTCCGGGCAAAGGAGGTAATCACGGGAGAGAACTTCTTCTCTGAATATAAGGGAGCATTCACCGAGCAGTACGTGGCTCAGGAACTGATTGCTTCCGGTCTGAAGCCCTACTACTACTCAAAAGAAAACTCAACACTTGAAATTGACTTCATCGTTCAGAAAGAGGAGCTTTATCCGATAGAGGTTAAAGCGGAAGAAAACGTGAAGGCCAAGAGTCTCAAAACAGTCTACGACAGCAACAGAGGGGTAAAAGCCTGCAGATTCTCCATGCTCCCGTATAAGGAACAGGACTGGCTGACAAACGTTCCGCTCTATGCTGTCTCGGAATGGCTCAAGACAGCCCGGTGATTTTCTCCGCATTATTTCACTTACGTCTCTCAGGCCTTCCCGCAAATAAGGAAGGCCTTTCCTTTTCATCGCATCTGTCCCAATTCCTCTGAAAAAATTCCACAATAGAGAGGATTTCCTCAACACGTGTTTTGGAAAGCCGACAGTTCTTCGCTCCGGTTTTCCTGGCCTGTTTGCCTTTCCGAAAGGGCTTTTTCAGAGCTGAAACAGCTTTTTTTTCATTTTTTACAAAAAAAATCTGACAAAATCCCGAATTTTTCTGTCTTAGAAAGTAAAGAACAAAAATTTTCGGAGGAAACTATGAAGAAATCATTTATCGCACTGTGTATTCTTCTCTCCCTCATTGCTGTCATGGCAGGAGTGTCATGCAAGGCTGAAGCGGAGAGTGCATCTCTAAGAATCGAGATGAAGAATTCCCGACGTACCGTTAAACCCAGTGAGGAGGACATGGAGATTTACGGCTACAAGGTGATAACTGTCTCTCCCGACGGGAAGGAGAGCGATCCGTACTATACCTATTATTCATATATAAACCTCGACGGACTCAGTGTCGGGAAGTGGAAGATAAAGGTGTACGGCTTCAACAGCGCCAGGAAAGACCTCTCCTACGGAGAAGGAGAAATATCTCTGATCGCTGGAAAGAACACAATAGCCATCTCTCTCGATGAACTTGTGGGAAACGGAGATCTGAAGCTCAAACTCAAGTGGGACGAGAACGTAATAAAGAATGTCAGCAGTATACATACTGTGTTTAAATCACAGTCCGGTAATGAGATAATTCTCTCTCCGTCAACTCCGTCAGGCGGAGAGTGCATAATCCATCACACAAATCTCCCGGCAGGTTCATATACCCTCCAGGCCGAGCTTGCGGACAGTGAAGGCAACAAGCTCCACGGGCTTGCGACTGCAATCAGGATAACGAACGAGACAGTGACGGAGGAAACACTGGAGTTCGTAGCATCAGAAGAGGAGACCGGAGACGCCGAGATCACAATATCGAACAAGACGGCAACTCCCGTTGAGGTGTCGATTGTCGGAGTCGAGTCACTCATCGAAGCCGATAAGGTATTCACTGTGTCAATCTCCGTTCCTCAGGACTCTGCAGTCAGGGAGAAGGACCTCAACACCGTCTGGTACCTTGACGGCATCGAAGTCGGAAAGGGTAACAGCTACACATTCAAAAGCGGAGTCGGCGAAGGAAGCCACAGAATCGACGTCGTGACAAGCACGGGCGAAGCGGGGTCCCTGGGTTCTCAGAGTTTCTCCTTCCGTGCAGCAGCTTCTACGAAGGAAGGTGACCTCTACCAGAAGATTACTCTCTCCTCCTCTTCATCGAGCGAACTTGTGCTTGGCGGCAATGCCGTGATGCACTTCCTGCCGAACAACTATCTTCTCATCGCAAACAACAAGAATAACCTCATGCAGCTCGTGAAGATGACCTCATCGTCCTACACTGTCGTCGCTTCATACAGCTACAACGAGGTGGGAATCGGAGACTGCGATGTCTCTGACTTCGCGACAACGGGAAATGCAAACGAAAGCTACTACTCGGTAATCGTACTCTGCAACAGCGCCTCGTCCTGCAAGGCCGTCCACCTCATGGTCAGCACGACGCAGATAACGTTCAATGACGAGGAGACCTCGTTCGACTCATCGGGCGGAGCGAACAGGGCATGCCGCTTCGTGAAGATAGTCGAGGGCGACGGAGTATTCATCGCACAGATCGAGAATATCGGGAAGACCAGAATGGGATACGTTGCATTCAACTTCCGTCCCAACAGCGGGAACATGATCAATCGGGACGGGAGATACATAAGCGATCCTACCCTTGAATTCGGCTACTCCGGTTTCAAGGATATGACGACGCTGCCGGGAACGGGACGCTTCATCTCGATATCCGGTCAGAGAGGAAAGGTCGGAGAAGCCCACTACAACGACTCCTACGACTATGCCGGATTCTCAGAATACTTCATGTGGGTAAGCTGGAACGACTACATCGTCTACTACAACGACAACAAGACGAAGGATGAATTCAGGGACGGCATAAGCTGCGGCTTCCTTGAGCCTACAGGAACGTACGCATTCATTCTCTCGTCGGAGAAGGTCGTATACTACAAGAAGGCCGCATCATCCGCCAACGGTTATGAGCAGTACAGGGAAGAGAATATCGAAGAGGAAAGCGTGGGCACAATCGAGATGTGCCTCGACACGAAATACGGCTACAAGCTCGACAACAGGAACAGGAAACTCGTCACGCTCACTCCGACTCTCAACGAGGAAGGTTACTACACACTCGTGGAAGGAAACAGCATCAGCATAGACAGCGACCTCTACGACTCCATCGAGATATCGAAGGACGGAAAGTGGCTTGCCGTCTTCAATTCGACTGACTGCTCGCAGATTGTCATCGTCAAGGCTTCGAGGTAAAAGTGCGACAAAGGGCCGTTTGTCCGGCCCTTTGTATCTGTCTCTTACAAAATGTATATTTCCATGCTGCAGAAGACTATGCTTCCCCCCTCCTATTCAAATTCCGTCATCTCTGCAGCATGGTTTGTAAGCTTTCCTGACTATTTGATGAACGGATTCTCCCCGTCGTACGGGAGACTCTTCGGCTGATTATAGGCAATGTCCTTTATTCCGAAGTACTTCAGAACTTCAAAGATGTACTTTCCGCAGTGGGAGAATGCAACTGCACCGTGATGCGGGTAGCGCTTTGCGATGAGCACATGACGGTAGAAACGCCCCATCTCGGGAATTGCGAATATTCCGATTCCGCCGAACGAGCGTGTCGCAACAGGCAGCACTTCACCCTCTGCCACATAACTTCTCAGCTCCCCGTTGCTGTCACACTGCAGGCGGTAGAAGGTGATGTCGGATGGAGCGATATCTCCCTCGAGGGTGCCGCGTGTGAAATCGGGTTCTCCGCCGTTCTCGAGAAGTCTGTTCTGAATGAGCTGGTACTTGACGGCCCTGTCTCTGCACATCTTGCAGGATGGGGTATTACCGCAGTGGAAGCCCATGAAAGTATCAGTCAGGGAATAGTCGAACTTACCGGCAATGCCCTCGTCGTAGATATACTTCGGAACGGAGTTGTTGATGTCGAGAAGTGTCACGGCATCCTCAGTCACACACGATCCGATGTACTCCGAGAGTACTCCGTAGATATCGACTTCACATCCCACCGGAATACCGCGCGATGCGAGGCGTGAGTTGACGAAGCAGGGTTCGAAGCCGAACTCGGAGGGGAATGCCGGCCAGCACTTGTCAGCGAATGCGACGTACTTTCTTGCCCCCTTATGGTTCTCGGCCCAGTCAAGAAGCGTGAGTTCGAACTGTGCCATTCTCTCGAGAAGATCAGGATAGTTGTTCCCCTTCTCTCCAAGTTCTGCGGCCATGTCCTTTACTGTGTCTGCAATCCTCCTGTCACCCTTGTGCTCCCTGTAGGAGACGAGAAGGTCGAGTTCACTGTTCTCCTCGATTTCGACACCGAGTTCATAGAGTCCCTTTATAGGAGCATTGCATGCGAAGAAGTCCTGGGGACGCGGGCCGAATGTGATTATCTTGAGATTCCTCAGTCCTATAATTGCCCTTGCAACAGGAACGAAGTCCCTGATCATTGCTGCAATGTCATCAGCCGTTCCTACAGGATATGACGGGATGTAGGCCCTAAGGTGTCTCATTCCGAGATTATAGGAGCAGTTGAGCATACCGCAGTATGCATCCCCTCTGCCGTTGATCATGTCGCCGTCGCCTTCTGCAGCCGCCGCGTACATCACAGGACCGTCGAACTTCTGACATATAAGTGTTTCAGGGGTCTCGGGGCCGAAGTTGCCGAGGAATACGACAAGAGCGTTGCAGCCCTCTTTCCTTATATCGGCGAGAGCCTTATCTACATCATTCTCGTTCTCGACCGTGACAGGACAGTTGTAGAGTCCCTCACCATAAACTTCTGCGATTCTCTGTCTTCTCTCTGCAGAGAGAGCAATCGGGAAGCAGTCACGCGAGACTGCGATTATACCCAGCTTTACATCCGGAATGTTTTTCATCATCTTAATTTCCTCTTATTTCCAGTTTTCAGATACATCAATGTTAATACCCTTAAGTGCAACTACGGCACCGAGGGCAGCCTCACTGCTCTCGCTGTGGGCAAGGAGCCATTTGTTCGAAGCGAAAAGGAGAGAATCCTCATAGGACTTCACTTCGATTGAAGGCTTCTCGAGATTGGTTCCCTTCGGAAGGACAACACATACCCTGAAGCCCTTTCCCTTCTCAGCAGAACAGGGAGCATAGTGAAGAGTCGTCGCATAGACTTCGACAAGTGTTCCAGCCGGGCAGAGGAAAGCCTTTACCCTGGCTGTGTCAAGAACGCCGTCTTCGATGTCGCTTCTCTTTGCAAGAAGGAGGATGAAGTCTTCCGTGCCGACGTTGAACTCGCTGCCACGGTGATATTCAAGTGCGTTCAGACGTGTATTGTAGCCGTTGCACCAGCCAAGCTCGACAGGAAGACCGCCATAAGCTCTCTTACGAAAATCCTCTGCTATTCTGAGAGCCATGAGATTATCGTCCTCGGGTACGTACTCCGTCCCGGACATACTCTGCGGTGTCTTCTCCCTCAATACGGAGAGAAGAGATGAAGTGTCATATCCGTCGACGACGGCACCGTACTCTCTGAAGAGCGGATCAAATACAGAATAAACCTTCATACCTTATTCTCCTTTTCTCTGAAGAGATGGAAAGACGCTCTTCAGGGCAGGATAGAGAAGCCTGAATGAAGAGTATCTTTCACTGTATCTTCTGACAAGTTCCCTCTCAGGAACGATTCTTTCCTTTATGCGGACAATTCTCTCTGCAGCTTCCCTGACGCTGGAGTACTCTCCGCATCCGACCATACCGAGCATCGCGCCTCCCATTCCCGGTCCTTCAGCGGATGCGGGAATATCGAGTTCGGTATCTAGGACGGAGGAGAGAATCCTGAGCCAGAGCTTACTCTTCGAGCCGCCGCCGCAGACTGTGCTTCTCTTTATGTCGAGCCCCATATTCCGTGCTATCTCGAAGGAATCACGCAGAGCGAAGGCAACACCTTCCAGTACTGCCTGAACCATATCGGATTGTGTCGTGTCCATGCTCATGCCGATGAAGGCAGAGCGTGCAGAAGTGTCATTGAGAGGGCTTCTTTCTCCCATGAGATACGGAAGGAAGAATGTACCGTTACGTCCGAGTCTGTCGTCTGTGATGTTTTTCTGGAGAGCGGAGTAGTCACTGTTTTTGAGAATATCTTCACTCAGCCACTTATTGCATGAGGCGGCACTCAGCATGCACGCCATGAGGTGCCAGCCTCCGTCTGCATGACAGAAGGAGTGAAGTGCATTCTCCCCATCAACGTGGAATGAATCGCAAGAGATGAATATGGTGCCGCTCGTCCCTAAAGATATGTTGCATCTGCCATCCCCGACAGTTCCTGTTCCGACAGCAGCGGCCGCATTGTCTCCCGCGCCCGCAACCACCTTCACGTCTCCTGATAGTCCGAGCTCTTCTCTAATATCTTTTCTGAGCTTTCCGATTACCTCCCAGCTCTCGTGAAGGGACGGAAGAACATTCTCTTCTATTCCGCAGACTGAGAGCATCTCGCTGCTCCACCTTCTGTTCTTCACATCCAGGAGAAGCATTCCCGAAGCATCGGAGTAATCTGTGGCATGAACGCCTGTCAGAATATAGTTGATGTAATCCTTCGGAAGCATTATCTTCCGGATTCTATCATACTTTTCCTTCTCGTTATTCCTCATCCATAGAATCTTGGGGGCCGTAAAACCTGCAAAAGCGATGTTCGCAGTACACTCTGAAAGCTTTTCCCTGCCGATGACAGTGTTGAGGTACTCCGTCTCCTTATCCGTTCTTCCGTCGTTCCAGAGAATAGCCGGTCTGATAACCTCGTCTTTTTCGTCGAGAACGACAAGGCCGTGCATCTGTCCTCCCGTTCCGATTCCTCTCACAAGACTTTTATCAACGCCTTCGAGAAGCTCCTTCATGCCCGAAAGCACTGCCCTCTTCCAGTCTTCGGGATTCTGTTCACTCCACCCGGGGTGCGGAAACGACAGAGGATAATCCCTCACTGCACTCTTTATGATATTGCCCTTCTCATCCATGAGAATGAGCTTTACAGACGATGTTCCAAGGTCGATGCCGATATATAACATGTTTTCCTCTTTTAAGAGACAGACAGAAGTCCGCTGTCCAGTCTGAGTATAATCTAAACAGAGCACAGTCCGCACCTGTCAGAATTATCTTTACAATGACAGTTTCAATACCTCTTTCCTCATCGGCTCCTCATATACGAGAAAAGATACTGCTGACTGAGTGCCTCGTAGGGATGGAAGTAGCTCTTGTCCTTCCCGGGGTAATAGGTATCAAGACACTTCCTCATCCAGGTGTCTATCGGGAATCCCTCACGCCTGCCGTAGCCGAAGATGAGAATACAGGAAGCAACCTTGACCCCGATTCCCTTCACTGTCATCAGCTTCTCCATCGCAGAGTCGAAGTCGAGTTCTTTCACCTCTTCAAAGATATCTCTGTGCTCGAGTGCACTGAGGATGAAGGGGGCGCGGAAGCCCACTCCGAGCGCTCTGAGATCCCCTTCCGTGACGCCGTCGAAATCCTCGGGACGCGGAAATGTCCAGAAACCTTTTTCAACCTCCCTGCCGTACTTCTCGCTGATTCTGCTGTAAAGTCCGGTTATCCTCTTTATGTTGTTGTTCTGGGAAAGTATGAACGAGATGGCGGCAGTCCATTCGTCCTGCTTCAGAATCCTCAGGAGTCCCACGCTCTCGGTCGCAGCCTTGAGAATATCATCCTTATTTGCAATCTCCGCCCTCGCCTTCACATAATCGTAGTCAAGGTCGAAATAGGTACGGAGGAACGGATCTTTTTCCGCGTCTCTTATATCTCTTATCCTATATACCCTGCCGTTGAGTGCGGCGGCAAACGTACCGTCTTCCTCCTCACGCCATGAGAAGGTCTGACCGCCGAAAAGTATCTCCCTGAGATTCTCTGTCATATCTTAATTCTAACGCAGACGGAGAGTGATGGCAAAGTGGTCGGAGAATCCGCTCTCTGTACTTTTCTCGTACTTGAGGGGAGTTCCCGAACTCGTTTTCGAGAGCGCACCAGACACAATATCGAAACTTTCGTACTCAAGGCCCCGTCCGTCAAAGAGAGGCGAAGAGAGAAGCGCATTATCGTAGGTGTACCACTCCCCATCGTAGTAATACGACCCTGTAAGACTGCTTCCTCCATAGTCCAGGTAGGGAGAGAAGAGAGTACCGCCGAAAGCGAGAGAGCCGTCTCCCGTAAGGGAAAGGACATAGTCCCCCTTGCGCTTTATATCCCCCATCTCATCTCCCGTAAGGCAGTCGGTGTTGAAGTCTCCGATAACAATGACAATCTCCCCGTCCCTTTTCTCCGCAAGTGTCCGGATAAGCGAAAGTTCCTCAATGCGTGAAGAGGAATCACCAAGCCGGCTTCTGAGATGAACGCCGAATACGGTGACCATCTCCCCTCCGACAAGAAACTTCAGTTCAAGGATGGCACGAGAAGACTGTGTCGAATGAAAAGCATACGACGAAGGTTTTATCTTCGACAGAAAGCCGACGGAAAGCTCGCCGTCGCTTTTCTGTGCCAGACCGTAGTACCTGAAGCCTGCGCCCTTGAGTCCGGCGTCAAGGAGGTCACAGAGAACATCCTCACTCTCGATTTCCTCGAGAATGATCACGTCGCTGTCCTTCATGTTTGACGCCATGTAAAGCGCAGTGCTGTCGACACGCTTTCTGTACTTCTCCCTCGTATAGCCGGAAGAAGAGAGGAACTCGGTGTATTCGCTCCCGTCCCCCACTCCGTCGAAGAAGCAGTAGGCATTCCAGGAAGTAACGGTAAAACCGCCGTTACCCGTTTCGGGAGAACACGAGGCAAACAGCAATAAAAAAAGGAAAAACAATACTCTCATACTATAAAAGCACCGTTTTTCCTTTTTCTGTCAAAATTCCGGAGAAGATTTTTTTAAATTTTACATTTTTCTGTGACACAGCCCTCTTTTTCAGCTGATTCTGCTGTTACTCACAGGTTTGAAAAGCAAAACAGGCGGTAAGGGATCAAACCGCCTGCTACCTTTCAGTGACTGAGGAATACCAGAGTCTTCTCGTCCATCGATATGGAGACCCTGTCCCCCGCTTTGTAGAGCGTCATTTCGGGCTTGAAGTCAACAGATGCCTTCAGAGGCCTGTCCCCCATCATCAGTTCGTAGTCGATATGGCTGCCTACGAAGATGGCACTGACGACTGTGGCCTTTATCGGGCCATCGTCCGCAGGGCCGACCGAGATGTTTTCGGGTCTGGCGACGAGGATTGTCCTGTCACCGCTGGTGAAGGTCTCACGGGTTCTTCCCCTGATGCTGTCTCCTGTCGGAAGAACGGCAGTCACTTCCGTGCCGCTGCACTCCGAGACCGTGCATTCGACAGTGTTCGCCTGTCCGATGAAATCCGCGACGAAGGCAGACGACGGAGATGAGTAGATTTCCTGTGGAGTTCCTATCTGCTCGACCTTCCCCCTGCTCATCACCATGATTCTGTCAGATACGGTCAGGGCCTCAGCCTGGTCATGAGTGACATAGAGGCATGTGATCCCGAGTTTCTTCTGTATCCTCCTGATTTCCGTTCTCATGTGGATTCTGAGTTTTGCGTCGAGGTTGGAGAGAGGCTCGTCCATGAGAAGGAGAGATGGATCCATTACGATGACACGTGCAAGCGCGACTCTCTGCTGTTCACCGCCGCTGAGCTCGTTGGGATATTTGTTCTCCGTTCCCGAGAGGGAAACGAGGGCAAGGGCCTCTTCAACCTTTTCCCTTATGACATCTGCTTTTTCCTTTCTCGCCTTGAGACCGTATGCAACGTTGTTGTATATGGTCATATGCGGAAAGAGTGCATAGTTCTGGAATACGAATCCTATTCCCCTTCTGTTGACGGGAACATTCGTCATGTCCTTTCCGCCGAATGTGATGGTGCCGGCCGTCGGACGTTCGAAGCCCGCAATCATTCTCAGGGTTGTCGTCTTGCCGCACCCTGAAGGCCCGAGAAATGTGACGAGTTCGCCCTTTTCAACCCTCAGCGATGTGTCATCGACGGCTGTAAGGGACGCGCCGTCCTTTTCGAATACTTTCTTAACGTTTTTCAATTCAAGTGCTATTTCTTTCATTCGTAATCATCTCTTTTTTTCAGCGGAAGAGCTGAACTGTCTGGTATAGAGGGCCATTGCGAGCCCGAGGATTGCATCGGCTGCGAAAACGAAGACTATCAGGACTATCGAGAAGGCGCAGGCCTGCGGGAACTGAAGCTCCGTCATGCTTTCCAGAATTCTTGTCGTAAGCAGCGTCCAGCGTGCAGAGACAAGGAAGATTGTGGCGCTGATTGCCGTCATGCTGTGGATGAAGAGGTATCTCATTCCGGTAAGAACAGCAGGTATGATCAGAGGAATCGTCACCTTCGTGAAGGTTCTCACAGGACTTGCCCCGAGGCTTTCCGATGCTTCCTCTATCGACGGGTCAATCTGCTTGAGTGACGCCATAACGGATCTGATTCCCGTTGCGTAGTAACGGAAGACATAGGCTGCCACGAGAATCGTGAGTGTTCCCGTCAGGATAATCGGCTTCTTGTTGAATGCGATGATGTATGCAATACCGACAACCGTTCCGGGAAGAGCATAGTTGAGGATTGCGGAGAAATCGAAGAATCCCCTCAGCGGAAAATCCTTTCTCTGTACGATGTAGCCGATGACAACTCCAAGTACGCTGCCGATCAGGGTGG
The DNA here is from genome assembly GCA_963626615.1 of Sphaerochaetaceae bacterium. GTDB lineage: Bacteria > Spirochaetota > Spirochaetia > Sphaerochaetales > Sphaerochaetaceae > Ornithospirochaeta. Next base: position 4,124 of record CAVFYD010000050.1, on the reverse strand, counting down.
AGAGTACAGCTATCTTGAGAGTATCGGAAATGGCCTTCTTTCCGCGCTTGAATACATAAGCATAATGATCAAACGTTATTGTTTCGTTGACACCCCACACCTTCACAAGCGACCCCTTGAGAATGATGTAGTAGAGATAAATCACAAAGGAAAGAACAGCTGCTGAAACAAGCGTACAGATGATTTTCACCGGGACAGGAAGAGGACTGAACACCGACTGGTGTCCGCTCTTTCCCGATACCGTGACATAGCTCTTCTTTCCGACAAGGAACTGCTGGAAGAAGAAGACAAGTACTGCAGGAATCAGGAGCAGAAGCGAAAGCGCGCTTCCTCCGTTGATATCGAACTTGCCGGTGATCTGCAGGTAGGCCTGTGTCGGGAGAACGGGGAACGTATGGCTTCCGAGGATAAGAGGCGTTGCAAAGTCCGCAAGAGACGATCCGAAAAGAAGCAGGAACGAGTTTGCAACTGCAGGCATGCTCAGCGGGAATGTGACCGTTCTGAGGATTCTGCTGTTCTCCGCACCGAGCGAAAGAGCCGCATCATCGAGAGAAGAGCTCATCGTGTTGAGTATTGCAGATATCACCATATACGAGACAGGGAAGTACGTCAGTGTTTCCGCGATGAACGTTCCCGTGAATCCGTAGATGTTGAAATCCGGTATATTAAGAAGCTTCAGCAGCGTTCCGTTGGGACCGAGCGCCATTGAAAGCGATATAGACGATGTGAACGGCGGTGAAATCAGCGGCAGTATCGTGACTGCGTTGATAATCACCCTCAGCCACCCGGGCATATTCATTCTGTTGACGAAGAGAGCAAGGATATAGCCCAGCACTGTTCCCGCCACGGCAACGAAGACCGCGAGGTAGAGAGAGTTCCAGAGACTCCTGAGATTATTACGGCTCAGATAGTTCTTCCTGAACACTTCGACGGAGAATTCCCCGTTCTTGAAGAATGCCGCTATGAGCAGCTTGATGATAGGATAGAATATGAAGAGTGCAAAACACAGCCAGATTATTGTGAGTGCACAGAAGAGGGTCGGATCCCGCCTTATGAGAAGCGGTTTTTTCGGACCCTTCGGCTTATTGTCTTTCATTGATTTTTTCTGTTACCAAATGGTGAATACATAAAGGGGAGGACGCCCTCCCCTTTCAAGAAGGTCAGTTTCAGTCGACGATGACTTCGTTTTCCCATCTTTCGATGAGTCTTGCCCTGTTTTCGCCCTTCCAGACAGAAGAAGATTCGATGAGAGGAATCTTGGACATGTCGAGAGCATCGAGCTTGACCTCTACGTCGGGTCTTGTCGGGACGTAGCAGATGTCGTTAGCCATCATGAAGTCTCCGAGAGCCTTTGTTGAAGCCCAGTCCATGAGAGCCTTTGCTGCTTCAGGATGCTTGCATCCGTTTACAATGCCGCAGCCTTCAACACCGTATGTAACACCTTCCTTCGGATAGGAGATTACGAGAGGATATCCCTGAAGAACGATGTCCAGAGCGTCTACGAGGTAGAAGATACCGCTTGAAGCCTGTCCGTTTGCAATCGGAAGTGCTCCGCCTGCTCCGCTCTTTGTATAGAGCTGGACGTTCTTGTTCATCTTCTTCTGAAGTGAGAATGCCTCATCTTCACCGAGTCCGAGAACCATTGCATAGATTCTCTCCGTTGCTGTGCCGCTTGTTCTTGCATCGGCCATCTGGAGACCGTTTGCATAAGCCTCGTCGAGAAGGTCGTACCAGCTTGTCGGAGCCTCGAGACCGTTCTTCGTAAGGAAGTCGGTGTTCGTGAGAATACAGAGCGGGATGAGTCCGATACCTGTCCAGTAGTGGTCAGGGCTCTGATAGTTAGCCGGAATCTGGTCTGCTTCCTTCGGTTCATACTGGATGAAGATTCCTTCGTCAACACATGCATCATAAGTATCTGACGGGCCGCCCCAGAGACAGTCAACCTGCGGGTTGTCCTTCTCTGCGATGAGTCTGGAGAGAGCCTCACCCGAGCTGAGACGTACGAAGTTCACCTTGATTCCGGTATCTTTCGTAAACTGTTCGAATACCTGGGTTGCGTACTTTTCAGGCATGATCGAGTATACGTCGAGAGTATCCTCCACCTTTGCTGTTTCCGATGCTGCCTGGGCAAAAAGCGAGAATGCCATAAGCAGTGATAATACGATAACAAATCCTTTTTTCATCTTTTCCTCCTGAGATAAAATGAAACTGTCACTAGAATAACACAGTTTTCAGCAAGGTGGGAAAAATTATAAAAAAAGGACATAAACCGAGTATATGCTCAACTTTACTGAAGAAACTCAGCATATACCTCAAATCTGTTGGTAACCATACTGCCGGAGGAGGCTGTTTACCCGGGCATTCAACAAGGGAACACGGGAATCGAACGGAGAAGATGTCCGGACCTTCTGTACGGCAAACTTTCTATGAATACTCCCGACATTCACTGCAATAATGATGAAAGGAGAATACCCCTTCCCCGGACAGGGGCTGCTGCTTCACAAAGAGACGCAAATGAGGGCCCCGCGGCCCTCATTGTCACCATTTACGGAAGGAGACTCAAAGCTCCGACTTGCTACTGATGATTTTTCCGACGATTCCGTACTGTACAGCCTCCTCTGCTGTCAGCCAGTGGTCACGTTCGGTATCTGAAGAAACCTCTTCGATGCTCTTTCCTGTCGCAGCTGCGATTACACCATCGAGCTTCTTTCTCAGTGACTCCAGCTTACCTGCGTAGATATCGAGGTCGATGGCTGTTCCCTTCAGCTGGGAGAGCGGCTGATGGATAAGGTATGTCGAATTCTCGAATGCATAGCGCTTATCCTTATCGACAGAAAGGTAGATGAGAGCAGCAGCCGATGCCACAAGGCCCATTCCGACAACACGGACGGGGGATGTGACGAAGCGGATGGTGTCGTAGATCGCAAAGCCGGAGTCGACATCACCACCGGGTGAGTTTATGTACACAGTGATGGGCTCACTGCTTTCGCTGTCGAGGACAAGCATCCTCACGGCGAAGTCATTGGCTGTATCTTTATTGATTTCTCCGCTGATCATGACAGAGCGTGTTTTCATGAGTTTATCGAGTAATGTAGGGTCTGTTGTCTGTTTCTTATCGTCCATACTTCAGATAATAACCAAATTCCTTGCGTTTGGGAAATGTGTGTAGCATTTTTCTTCCATCTCAACAATAATAACGGTATGAAAAGTGCAACAGTATCTGTAATAGGAAGACCGAGCAGCGGAAAATCAACACTGGTCAATACAATCTGCGAGATGAAGGTATCAATCACAAGCCCGACCCCGCAGACAACAAGAAACAAGATCAGAGGCATCTACACTGACCAGCGCGGTCAGCTCGTCTTCACCGACACACCCGGCTACCACCTCTCCGACAAGACAATCAACAAGAGAATGCAGGATGTGACTGTATCTGCACTGAAGGACAGCGACCTCATTCTCTACGTCCTCGACGGAAAGAGAAGCGCAAAGGAAGAGGAGGAAACCATTGCCAGGATGATCAAGGCTTCCCGCGTGAAGACTGTTGCGGTAATCAACAAGAAGGACGTTCTTACCGAGGAAAATATCAGCGATGCCAGATTCTTTCTCAAACAGAATCTCCCGAACACGGAAGTATTCGTCGCCTCGGCACTCAACGATGACGGAATCGACGAAATCCTCATCGCACTCTACGCTCTCGCTCCCGAGGGAGAGCTCATGTACGACGAGAACCAGTACACGGACCAGGATCTCGAATTCAGGATAAGCGAAATCATCAGGGAAAAGACGATATCGAATCTGTCGGACGAACTGCCGCACGTCATCTACGTGGAGGTATCAGACCTGGAATACAACGCCGAGACGAAAGAAGTCTGGATACGAGCATTCATCTGCGTCGAACGTGACGGCCAGAAAGGCTTCATAGTCGGCCGCGGCGGCTCGAACATCAAGCGCATCGGAACTGAAGCAAGACGTGAAATCAGACAGATTTTCCCATCCTCCACAGTACGTCTTGACCTCCAGGTGAAAACAGCCGAGAAATGGAGACAGAACTCCATAATCCTCGACAGGGTCTTCAAGAACTGATTCTCTACGAAACAAATGAGCACAAAGGACCTGAAAAA
>CAVFYD010000049.1:0-15871 GCA_963626615.1 Sphaerochaetaceae bacterium | reverse complement strand
GATAAGCCTTCTCTCCATGTATCTCATGGCCGCCGTCGAAGCAGTCGACGACAAAGTCCTCGTCCCTTCCCCAGCGTCTGTAGACCTCACGTACTGTCTTTTCAGCTTTCAGTGTGCTCACCTGGGGAAAGATCGGGTCCAGATTTCCCGATTCCCAAAGCATGGGAGTCGGACAGGCAGAAGAGAGAAGAGTCGGCAGCGTGAAGCTTCCGAGCATCCCCGGAACGTAATTGCATTCGCAGTGTCGCATCGCCAAAATGCTGTCCTCCCACTCTCCCGCATAACCCGATATTACAACGGAAGAAAGACTTTCACTCTCGACAGAAGCAAAGAAAGATGCCACCGTGCCTCCCCCGCTTATTCCCATTACGGAAATCTTCGTTCCGGGATGCTGATTCATGATGATTTTCATCACAGCCTCTGCCTGCATAACACGCACTCCGAGAAGTGTCTTTCCAGAAGCAAGAAGTACAGACGAAAGACGGGAGCAGCTTGAGGGACTGTTTTTCTGAAGATCAGAAGAAAGCCTCAGCTTCCCGAAGCCCAGAAGTTCGGGGTAATAGACGACGAACCCCCTCTCTGCAAGCTCAAGAGGGAAATCATGCATGTATGAATCTGTATACTCACCGCCGAAGATATTCATTATCCCGTGGCCGTGTCCCGTGAACGCGATGACAGCCCCCTTCACTTCCTCCGGTTCCAGAACAAAGCAGGGGCAATCCATACCGAAGAATGAATACCACTGAATGGAAAGGGAAATTCCGTTCAGAGGGGAAAGAGTCTCTTTTTTGAGTATCTTCCACTCGGGATTATCATCGATGGCGAGGATTCTCTTCACTTCGTCCCTTATATCCTTCTTCCAGGAAATGAAGTCTCTTCTGCCTTCGAGGCAGTCCTCTATTCTGAAACGGGGATTCCCGCTCTCTGTCATAAGGCTGAGAAATCTGTCAATCTGATTCGCCATCATCTGCTCCAGGGCAGATTATAACGCTTTCAGGAGTGCAAAGTCTTTCAGAAGAATGTGTCAGTTTTCAGAAGATGTGACGAAATCAACGACAGCCTCTGCCGTGATATTCCACTGCTCACGGTTACTGATTGTTGCCTTTCCGTCCCCTTTCTGTTCACCGTAGAGACCGAAAAGGGCATGATTGCCGCCTTCTATCACAATTTCTCCGGAGTCTTCCGGGAGGAGCTTTCTTCCTTCGGAGAGCTTATCGAGATTAAGAACACCGTCTTCACTTCCGTAGATGGAAAGTGCCTTCAGTCCCTTAGCCTTCAGATCCTTTGTGGTATAGGACGCAAGGAATATGATGCCGTCAAGCTTATCTGAATTGCCGGCGGCATAACATGCGGCCATCGCAGCGCCGAGGGAGTGCCCGGAAATGAACCAGTGGCTGTAATCATAGCCGCTTATCATGTCATCAGCGCGCGAGATACCGAAGACGGCAAGATTGAAAGGCATCTTCACGATGAAGACATCAACTCCCCTTTCGGCTATTTCGTACATAAGAGGAACATATGCGGTGTACTCAACCTTTGCTCCTGGATAGAAAATGAGTGCGCTTTCCTTCCCTTCCCCGTCGAGATAGAGGCCGTTTTCCGTTTCTGTAATCGTCACCGGAGCGTTGAGAGAGCAGTATTCCTCCACATCCTCCGATGCATGATAGAAATCATTGACGTACAGGATGAAAAGTACGGCAAGAATCATGAGAAGTGCCGTCGTAATGATTGCGGCTCTGATTCCTTTTTTCTTCTTCATTCTTTTCCATCCCTCAGATGAGGTCCATTCTGTCCCAGAGAATGTTACCCTCTCCGTCGAGAAACTCCTCGTCCACGTGGACAGCCTCGACCTTTGCGATGAAGAGCTCATGGGAACCCGGTTTTACAGTCTCCGTGACAGTGCATTCAATACTGACAGGACAGTCTGTGAGAACAGGAGCGTTGACAACATCCCCGTTCTCCCACTTCATGTTCATCCTTTCGAATTTGTCCTCGTCACGTCCCGATACACTTCCAAGGTATCTGTATTCCCTCATGAAGTTTTTAGCGGGAATATTTATGACGAAGCACCCCGTCTCCTTCACCATGTGATGGGAAAACCTCGATGGAACGATTCCAATCATGACCATGACGGGATTGAAGCTCACGTTGGCAGTAAATCCGACGACGAGTGCGTTGTTTCGGCCGTCAAGGCCACGGCAACTGACGATTGTATTCGGATGCGGCATCGGTGCAAAAGGTATCTTCACTGACTTTTTCATTGATTTCTCCTCCCTTCCTTTTTTCAGATAAGAGACAGTGTCTGTCTCGAATCATATCCGTCCTTCTTGAATGATGAGAAGAGAACTTCCATCAGTGACGGGTGAATGCAGATAAGGTACATGGGATGACCTTCATCGTAAAGCCTCTTCAAGGCAGGGAGAGGAATCTTCTTGTACCCGGCATGAGAGACGTATCTCTCGCTGAAGGGCTCGACAATCTCGGCCTTCCCGGTAACCTGGACGCTACTGAGCCCTCCGAACGAGGGATTGCTGTCAAAGACGGCAAGCGAGACGCTGTCATTCTTCTCGAGAGCTGTGAACTTGTGGCCGCCCTCCGTGAAAATCCAGAATTCTCCGTCATGGAAGCTGTACTCGAGAGGCGTACATCTCACATAATCGCCATAGCCCGTGGCAAGTGCACATACACTGCTTTGAGAGAGATATTCAAAAACTCTCTTCTCGAGTTCGTCCTTTGGCATTCTGACGCTGTCCTTCCTGTCCCAGAAGGAAGCGGCGTTACCGTATTCTTCTCCGGTCATTTTATTTTTCTCCCGATGCAGTGTAACACTGATATGAAAGAATTCCATCATCGAATTTGAGAACAAGTTCCTTTTCTTTTTTTCTGAAGAGGAAGAGGGACTCTCCTCTTCTCAGGGAACCGGGAATCGCGGGATGGGCATCCCCGCAGTAATTCCAGCCGGCAAGAGGAAGAACATTCTTCACTTTCTCAAGGCTTACTTTTCCTGTCACAGTGAGTATTCTCCTGTATGACAGATCTTCAGTCTCAACATCCCCGTCCGCGGGGATATTCCCGAAGCCGAACCATGAGAAAAGCGAATACCTCAGGCGGAAGCCGTAAGAGCAAAGAAATGCGGTTCTGGTCTTCAGGCCGTCGAGTCTCTCCCTCTGATAATTTCCCCTGCCGTCTGTATCGCAGACGGTAATGGTATTATCACAGTCAGAGTGCAGAACAATCGCTCTCTCGTTTTTGTGTCTTATCCAGAGTGAATCAGAATCGAGGGCAAGAAACGAGGAATATATCTCATCACAGTTTTTCTTCCAGAAATCATCAAAGGAAGCATACTTCACCTCCCCCTGCATCACGGGATACAGAAACCAGAGATAGAATACGAATGCACTGTCATCTCCCCTGAAGAACTGACAGCCGTTGATGACAGCCGAATATTCACTGAATCCTTTCTCCACTTCCTTCCTGAAATATGAGTGGATATCTCCACGGTGCTTCCAGTAGCGTTCCATATTGTTCCTGAAGGAAAAACCGGGGTCAAAAAAACCGTAGAGCCAGGGTCTTCCGCCGCTGACAGCATGAAGGAGCTTTCCCTCGATGAACGAATACCGTGGGAAAAGGATTCTGCTCTCTTCGTACGATATCTTTCCCATCTTTATATCAAGAAAAGGACGGGACGAAAGATAGACCATATCGGTAAAGGACCTGACCTGTATGTCTCCCTCAGATATGACGATTACATAACAGTTACGGTTCCTTAGCTCCGTCATGAAGTCCCTCCAACACGTTACGTTCCCCGAGAGCGAAAGAGGAGAGACTCCGTCAACGACTATAACCCTGTACTCTCCTGATCGCCTGAGAACACCAGAGCGCACATCCTCTCCTTTCTCCGGAGTCCAGATTACACTATCATCACGGCCTTCGATTACACTTTTCACGAATGTTGTCTTGCCGCATCCCCTCTCGCCTCTTACCCAGCAGAGCATGTATTTAGTTCCACCTTCCAGAAACTCCCTGAGAAGTGCCTCTTCCTTCAAACGCGGTATGTAACTCAAATATTCCTCCTTTCTCGGTCTCGAGGATCTTATCTACCCTAATCTGCTTGATTCCAAGAACTTATACATGATATGCATTTCCTTCTTGTCCTCAGCCCGAAGCCTCCCTCATTTCATGGGCAGACACATATCCGATGTATATTTATATGCAGTATTCTATATTTATAATCCTAAATAGGAACCTTAATTTAAATTATCAAACTATAAAATAAACTTTTTTCTCATTGCTCCCATTTCTTCAGATGCACATAAAGAGTCCTATCCATCTCTTCACAGCTTGTGAAAACATCCGGTTCACGCTCCTGAGTGTAACCATCCTAGAGACTTAGTGACCTTCCACCAGGCTGGTCAACGGACCTGTCCTCCTCATGTTCTCCATGACAATGGAGGCAGTCACTGTTATGACCGTCCCGGATAAGTGACTCTGCAATATATCACCGGTTCAGGAGTACTGGCTCCACTGCACGCCTCTGATGCCGTTCGTCTCACACCTTTTTGTTCTCCATGACAATGTTATGGTAATCTGCGAAACGGAACTGTCTGTTCACATCAGAAAAAGTTTTCTACGTTCCCTTCCCTGTCAGTTCGGCAGGGAAATCTTAGCACAGATAACGGCTGAATAATGCTTTCAGCAATCTTTTTGATCGGATCTGTGACGACAGAGATATAAGCTTCTGCGACGCGGTATCAGCTGACATGCGAACTCCCTTCTGCCTTGAATACTGTCATTAATAAGTCAGTGTGGAAACTGACATTCTTTGAGGATAAATTTCACGAATGCCCGAATTCTCTGTGCCATTTTAAAAGTGTTTTCCGTCAGTCACCGCAGCGTTCTCACTGATGTTCTATGCAATACCATTCCTGATTGATGCGTAGGTATCGAGCTCGTGATGGGTTATTACGGCATACGTCTTAGCACAGTCACTGTCGTCCCTACAGAAGCTCTTCTTCAGTCACTTCCATCCCCATATCGGCCGTTCTCAAATCCGGTTTCTGCGTACTGTTTTCAGGGTACAGGAAGTTTCGAGTGTCGAATTATCGGTGCCGCTTTTTCGGAGATTCATTGCATCTCCTGCCGTTTTCCATGTCTGAGCATTCCCTTCTCTACGATGGGCCTTAGAATATCTACCTGCCCCAAATACCATATTTCAGCTGTCAGCATATCCCGGCCCCCGTGTTCCGCAGCTTGTCATAATATTCATGGCACGAGAATTTCTCTCTTCTTCTGTCAGAGATTCCGGACAGCTGTATCAAAAAGACGCCAGGGAATTCTGTCCGCTATGGAAAGTATCCTTATCGGTGTGTTCATACACTCCGCGGTAACCTTCAGCGGCTTCACATACGATGCAATTGAAGAAAAGAGTTCAATGTTCACAGACCTGCATTCTGCGGGAGAGATGAAGCATTCCCATGTTGATTACCCAGGAGCCGCCGACAAGACCGAGAAACCAGAGAACCGAAACAAACCATGGCTGACTGTAGACCTTGCAGAATTCGAAGGGGCCCGAAATTGTTCTAGTTATATTCAGTATCGTGATGACAACAGCATAGAGTGCTGTCGGAATGACCGCCACGCATGCTTCCTTTGTTCCGAAGTCGCGGTAATCGCCGAAGACCGTGACGGAAAGGAAGGCCAGAATCGGGCAGAGAAGATGCTCGAAGATGAAGTTCTTCTTGAAGAGATACATCTTCCAGTCGCGGAAGTTGTGGGAGGGAACGAGAACAAAGATTACCACCAGGAACGTGAGTGTGAGATAGCATGACGACATGTACTTCAGAAGTCTCGACAGATAGTTTGTTCTCACACCGTGAGTCGATACGACCTCCTTGACGAGTTCAAGCGATACATAAATTGAAGTAAAGAAAACAAATAAGTTGCTGTAGTGGGTATAATACTGCAGGAATTGCCAGTTGAAGCTTCCATCAGTGTTGAAGAATGTGCCTAAAAGTGCAAATGCCTCGAAAAAGACAATCATCATATTCATGACCAGGGCAACTATCAGCCTGTTCTTGACTTTAATCATATGCAGTACTCTCTTATTGAATCATTATACAGCAGGTATGGACCAATACAAATCCGGATGTGATGTATAATTGTAAAATAGTGTTAAATAACCTTAAGTAATGTAAAGTTTTAGTTTACAAACCACACTGTCGGAAGGGCCAACGGCATTTACTTTACAGAGATTCTTATCTTTCTCGCGAAGGCCACAAGAAGCCATGCAGAGGCGTACGAGATAAGCGTGAGGACGACGAACCACATCAGAGAAACATACCAGCTCTGGCTGTATACCGAAAAGAACGGGAACGGAGCTTCCATGAGTCTGAGAGCGTTCAGGATGAACATGACTGATGCATAGAGTACCGTTGGTATGACTGCGATGAGCGTCTCCTTCTTTCCGAAGTCCCGGTAGTCGCCGAATACAGATACAGTGAGGAATGCGAGAACGGGACAGAGAAGATGCTCGAAGAAGTAATAGCCAGAGAGCAGATAGAGTCTGCCCTTTCCGAAACTGTCTGACGGCACGAGCACGAATATTGTAATGAGGAACGAGAAGACCATTGCCGTGGCGGAGGCGAACTTGAGAACGCGGGCCGAATATGACGTCCTCTCCCCATTATTCGACTGAAGCTCCTTCATGATTTCCAGTGCTACCAGTACGGACGAAAAAAGCGTGCATATATTTGCTATGTGGCAGTAGTACTGAAGGAACTGCCAGTTGAAGCCGTCAGCCGTATTGAAGAATGCCTGAAAGAGCGCATAAGACTCGAAGAACACTATCGCCAGATTCAGAAACAGTGCAATCTTCAGCCTTTTCTTAGCTGTTATAATCATCAGTAACCCCATCTGAAATCATTATAGTACAAAGAAAACGAGAGGACACTTTCAGCATGTAAAAAATTGTAAAATTGCTGCTCTGAAGGTAAAGAAACAGAACAGGCGGGCCGCCAAACGGCAGTCCGCCTTTACAATGTTGTTTTTCACTTATTCCGTGATTTCGCCGATTGGCTCAACACCAAGGTCAAGTGCAACGTCATTGACCATCTTGAGGTTCTCGGGGAGAACGTCGACAAGTCCGCTTTCTGCGCTTCTGCGGTATGCATTGTCCTCGATTTCGCCCGGCATCAGGATTCCCCTGCTGTTCTTTGCAAGTTTTGAGGCCTTGAGTTCGCTGATTCTCGCATCCACATCCTCAAAGTACTTCTTCTTATCGTTGAAAGCGTCGATATCGAGGGCAATCATCATGAGTGACGGGCCTTCGCTGTTGTCCTTCGCCCTGTCGCCTGTTCCGCCGCCGAAAAGAACGCCTGCAAGGATATCGACCATGACGGCCATGCCCCAGCCCTTGTATCCTGCCATAGGGGGAACCGTATAGTAATCGGACATCTTCGTTGTGGGAACACCTTCCCTGTCGAGAGCCCAGCCCTCGGGGATATCCTCGATTCCCTGTCTTCTCATGTTGGTGAGCTTGCCGTTTGCAACCACTGTCATTGCCATATCAAGAACGGGAGATACTTCCTTGTCTGCAGGTGCGGCAACTGCTATCGGGTTATTGCCGATGACCTTCTCGCATCCGCCCCACGGAGCCATTGTCGAGTCACCTGTTCCGATTGTAGTTCCTATCATTCCTGCCTTTTGTGCCATCTGGGAGTAGTATGCCAGAGCACCGAAGTGGTTTGCACCCTTGACAGAGACTATGCCGACGCCGTGTTCCCTGGCTTTCTTCATTGCGTCTTCCATTGCCCTGTAACCGAGAATCTGTCCGGAGGAATGGTTACCGTCCCATACTGCAACAGTACCGTTGTCCCTGAGAACCTTTATCTCGGCATTCGGTCTCATCTTTCCTTCCTTTATGAGACGGACATAGCGTGCCGTGCAGAGAATACCGTGTGAATGGACTCCTCTCTGGTCTGCTTCGACGACCATATCTGCAATGAGGGATGCCTCATCTGGGTTGACTCCGACCTTCTCGAAGATTGATGTGATTTTTTCCTTTGCTTCCTTAACACTGATAGTTACCATATATGACTCCTGTATTTCCTATCTTTCAATTTTTATTGACTTACCCTTGCTGTGCTGGATTGCATTGACGATGCTGACAGCAGCCAATGCGGTGTGACAGTCCGCAATGAACGGAGTGCCGTCCCTGAGAGAACGGTAGAACTCGTTGATGAGAAGACCGTGGCTTACGCCCCACTCAGACTTCTCTCCTGTGAGGACCTCTGCCGGATGGAAAACCGTGTTCCCGTTTTCCTCGACTATCGTGAGACCTGACTGTCTTACTGTCATCACAGCCTTCTCGAGCCTCAGTTCCACATCGCATACCTTACTTCCGAGGTAGCAGTTCGAGCAGAATGCGACGACTTCGGCACCGCATCTGAGCTTCATAAGTGCCATTGCACTGTCTTCAACTTCGTAGTCAGTCGTCTCCCGGAGATGTGCATCGAAGCCTGAGAGGCTCTCGACGCCTCCCGTAAGGTAGTCGACAAGGTCGAGAGTATGAATTGACTGGTTGATTATGCATCCGCCGCCTTCTCCATCATACCTTCCTCTCCAGGGGGATTCGGAGTAGTACTTACCGTTACGGTACCATGTCACAAGTGCCATGCCGGAGAGAATCTTTCCGTACTTTCCGCTTTCGAGTATCTCCTTTGCCTCCACCGTGGCCCTGTTGAGTCTGTTCTGGAAGCATACACCGAGCCTCCGGCCGGTCTCCTCGCTCTTTCTTATCATCTGCTTCGCCTCGTTGACAGTTATTGCAAGAGGCTTTTCACTGAATACGTTGAAGCCGTGGTCGAGAAGATCCATGACTATCTGGGGATGGGTGTTATGTGGAGTTATGACGTGGACGACGTCGATATCCTTTCCGTAAAGGTCACGGTAATCCGTGAGCGGCTTTCCGCCGTAGGTCTCACTGAAGGCCTGAGCCCTTTCGGGGACTATGTCGACGCAGTATTCGAGAGTGGTGTACTCATTGTTCTTCAGTGCCTTCCCGTGGTTGCGCGAAACGGCACCGCATCCTATGACTGCTGTTTTAAACATGTTCAGCTCTCCTTTGAAACTGAAGATTTGTACTGTCCGGGAGTTATTCCCTCGACAGACTTGAAGACCCGGAGGAAGGTCCTGAGGCTTCCGAAGCCGCACTCTTCCACGACTTCGCCCACCATCTTACCTTCTCCAAGGAGCTCCTTGGCCCTGTCGAGCCTGTAGCCCGTTATGTACTCGGAAATGTTTATTCCGTGATATTTCTTGAATACCCTCGAGAGGTACGCTATCGATATGCCGAAATGATCTGCGACAGACGAAACGTTCATCATCGGATCACTGTAGTTCTCACCCACATACTCAAGAACCTTTCTGTAGACGACATAGGTCTCCGATGAGCTGTCGACCAGCGTCTCCTGGATTGCGGCTATCGAATAGCAGGTCGAATCTATTATCTCCTCGACTCCGGAGAGGGACTTCTGGAAGTTCTGCGACTGAAGAATGGGTGGAAAGTTGATCTTCGGCACCACTTCGCGGTATCTGTCGTCAAGACCGTTGACGGTACGGATTATCGTTCCGCTTATCGAGAAGAGGAGGAACCTCAGCGTCTTCGGGGAAACCCCGTTGGCCCTGTTGCGCTCTATTACCTTCTCCACGACGCCCCTTGCCTTCTCGCCGTCACCGTCCTTTATCGCCTTCTGGAGCATCATGTTCTCCTCAAGGGTATACTGGAAGGTCGTGCGTCCGGCTGACTGACTGAGAGCTGAGTACGAGAGGAACGGAATGCTGTGGTCCTTCTGATACTCGCTGACGATTATCGCCTCGATGTAGCTGTCCCTTACACTCTCGAGTCCCTCATGGACATCAGAAAGCGCGAGAGAATCAATCTCTCCGCTCTTTCCTGCGTCCCCGGAGAGAGTGCTCATCCTCTTTTCGTCGTCGGGAGAGACATTGACGATGAATGCCTCGCCGTATTCCGACTGGAACGGAAGAACGAGAGAGGAAGGAATCAGGGATTGGAGAGTCTCACCCTTCCCTTTAAGTATCACAACCGCGAACGAGAGCGATATCAGTTCGACTCCGAGAGATGAAAGCACATCCTTCGTCACCGTGCTGTCGCCGTTCACGAGCTTATGGAGTGCACTCTCCGTAAGCGACGTTTTCTGTTTCGATATGACAGAGCTCAGCTCAGCCTTCTCTGCCTTGAGGTCGCTCACCGACGAGACGAACGGCGAATAGGGCGTTGCGTTGAAAGGAATGGCATTGACGTCGACGCCCGATGCCTTTACGGCCTCCGAGTAGAGAAGCCAGTCCTTTCTGACGTTTCTGACAGTGAGAACGGCACCTGATGTTGCTGCTGTAAGAATCAGTGCAGCTATTGCCGCAATAAGAATATAGAAGGAACGGAAGTAGGTACGTCTGTTCATGAGAACGATGCACTTCATGTTCTCCGTCTCGTTTTCTCCTGCAGATGCAATCAGCAATCCAGTCTTACCCGTTTCTCCGAACTGAAGAGATGAAAAGAATTCATTTCTTTCACCTTCCGTATATGAGAGCGAGGAGCTGTAGACTACCCCATCCCGTCTCGAGCTGTAGACAACTACATCGTGCCAGTCGTCGACTGCCGACGAGAAGAGACTTCTTTTCGAGACGACGACTCCGACTGCAAGGGAATTGGGATTCGACGAATGGATGTACGTCATCGGAAGCGTGATGAGAATCTTGTCTCCCTCCATGTCGTACATGTAGACGTTCCAGATTTCCTTTCCGAGATATTTTCCGGCTTCCTCAGCACTTATGCCGAGAGAGCCAGCCCCGACGCCATCGATGCTTCCCCATTCCTGGTCAGATATATACCAGTCATAGACGGGGCTGTAGAGAAAGAGATTCTCCACAACCGATGATGCCTGCTCGAGCCTTCTTATGTCAGCCGTATGGTAATACAGATCCAGGCTCGATATTCCCTCCAGTGACTGCGCCGACCTCAGTTCATCAAAGTCTGAGTCGACTATCATCTCGGCCTTTATCTCGTTTATCCTCTCAAGAACATCGGAGAACGAATTCTGAACCAGGGATGCTGTTATCGTATTGGCGTACGTGACAGAGGAGACATTGACAGAAAGGGCGACAAGAGAGACTGCAAGAACGAGAAGAAGAGGAATGAAAGTCGCGAGGAGATAGGATAGAGTCCATCTCGTCACCGTCTTCTTCTTAAAGCTCTGTCCCTTCTTTGCCATACCCTTTCAATCCTTATATCTCAGCAGGGGAATGAACCTCCGCACTTCTCCTTGAGCATTTTCTCGTACATGTCACTGTCGATGGGTAATTCTACCCAGTTTCCGCCGCTCCATGAAGAGAGGAAGATTGCATTTATTATCTCCAGACTCTTGATGCCGTCACTTCCCGGTGCCAGGAGCGGTGTTCCCTTCTGGATGGCATCGCAGAAATTCTTTATGATGCCGCAGTGGGATGTGTAGGTTCCCTTGACGGGAATCTCGCACTTCCAGATTTCCGGATGTCCGATTTCGCCCTTGAATCTCTTCTGGAAGTCATCGGTATCTTCCCTCGTTCTCCAGAATGTGATTGTGTCGTTCTCGACGACGAGCTTGCCTCTCGTTCCGGAGATCTCGAGTCTGTTCGTCCCCGGCTCGTCTGCAATCGTCGTGACGTATGTTCCGATATGGCCGTCTTCATATTCCATGAGAGCGTAAACGTCGTCCTCGACTTCGATGTTGCGGTACTTCCCGTAGTAGACTTCGGCCTTCACTCTCTTGGGCATGCCGCAGATCCACTGCCAGAGGTCGAGGTTGTGGGGGTTCTGGTTCATCAGAAGTCCTCCGCCTTCACCACGCCATGTTGCACGCCATGTGGAGTTGTCATAGTAGGACTGGGGCCTGAACCATGAGGAGATGAGCCAGTGACAGTGGAGAATCCTTCCGACTTCACCGCTCTGTACCATATCCCTTGCCTTCTGGTAGATGGGATTCGTGCGCTGGTTGAACATGACGCCGAACACCTTACCAGACTTCTCGGCAACTTCGTTCATCTTCTTCACGGCATTCGTGTAGACGCCGGCCGGCTTCTCGCAGAGGTAGTTCAGGCCGTGTTCGAGTGCATACACGCCGTATACCGGATGGTAGTAGTGCGGGCATGTCGGGATTACCGCGTCAACCTCTCCGGAATCCATCAGTGCCTCGGCTGAAGAGTAATACCTGACCTTATCACCGTAGAGGCCCTTTGCCAATTCAATCTTCTTTCCGTCGATATCGGCTATTGCCGCAAGGACTGCGTTGTCAACCTTGTTTTGACTGAGTGCCTTCGAGTGCTGCTGTCCCATGTGACCGAAGCCGATTATTCCGATTCTTACCTTATCCATTGTCATCTCCTGTCATATTCTCTGAGGACGGAGAGTGCCTTCACACTGTCCTCTTCCACGTTTTCGCTCTTTCCCTCGATGCTCATCGTGCCGTCGTAGCCTACCTTTCCGAGAACGGCGAAGAACTCTTCGACTTCCTCACTTTTCTCTGTCGGATACGCTCTTCCGTCCTTGAGTGCGATATGAGTGTGCATGAGAGGCGAACAAGATACGATCTTCTTCATGTCCTCACCTTCCTTCCTCATATGGAATGCATCTGCAAGAAGACCGACGTTCCTTCTGTTTACGACTGCCTGAAGTGCAGCACCTTCCGTGAGGGTGTTGATCATGTTCGTCTCGCTTCTGTTGAGTGTCTCGATTGCGATGGAGATACCGTACTCCGATGCGATGTCAGCCGTAAGCTGTGTCACCTTCACAAGCTCAAGAAATCCGTCTGTCCACTTCATTCCTTCAGGAAGCATTCTGCTCTTTCCGCTTCCGAATACGACAAGCGGACAGGAAAGCGCATTCATTCTCCCGAATGCCTTTCTGAGATACTCCACCATTGCCTTCTCGTCGTAGAGGGAGCCGATGAGAGCCATCGTCTTGGGATAGAGAAGAGATGCCCTCTCCATCCTGAGAGAAGACGATGCCATGAGAGAAAGCACAGCAGCGAACTCCTCGTCGGAGAATGATGCTATCTGATTGAGTTTGCCGTCAATGTAGTCGTAGCCGCACTTCTCGACCATCTTCACGTTTCTTATGTCTGTACAGAGACCGAATCTCATAGTTTCACAACTCCTTCTTTCGTTATCTCCCTGACACCGTCGGGGGATGTGACTGTAACCTTTCCGTTTCCGAGTGTGACGGATGTACTGTCATCCTTTGCCTTGATGAGTGTCACGGCCATGAACGGTGCCTTTCCCAGGTGCTGGAACGTAACCTGTCCGATGGGTTCCCGGACAGGATAGCCGTAGCTTATCCAGCCGCCCTTCGGGTCTTCACTTCCGCAGAGAAGATAGCTTCTGAAAGAGACGTCGGAATCGAAGTCGACGCTGAAGTCCATGCCGTGGCGTGATGTGTAATCGATGTGCTTGCCGTCCAGTGCAACATCCTTTGTGTTGAAGTTGTACATGAGACGGAAATCGTGGTCCTTTTCACCCACACCCTCGACATAGTCGACAAGTACCGCAGATGAAGAGGGAAGAAGGATGAATTTCCTTCTGTGGAAGACGGGATCCGAAAGGTATGCGTAGCCGTTATGGCTGAGGTCCATCACCTTGCATCCGGCTTGTTCACCGAAGAAGTGGCAGAGAGTCCTTACGCCGCGTACTCTGTCCACACCCGGGATTGCTCCCATCTCATGGTCGTCGACATAGAGTGTGTTATGGGCAAGAGAAGAAACAAAGTATGCTCTCCAGTCCTTCCAGACTGACGAGCGGTAGATGTAGCGTCCGCAGTCGACAAGAATGTCCTCACCCTTAAGCGTCACCTCGGCATGCATGCTGTCGTTGTGGGAGTGAGTGCTTCTCTCTCCTCTCTCGAGCTGGGATGAGTGAGTAAGAATATAGTCACTGTCCCTTTTCCAACCCGAACGCATTACGTAGATGCCCTCTTCGCTGTACCTGTAGTCGGTTTCAGAAGGTGTCTTTCCTTCCTTACCCAGTGTTGCCATGAAGGAGAAACACTCATCTCCGTAGAGAGAATACATCCACTTCATATACTCTCTGAGCTCATTCAGGCCCTGGGGGAAGAATGAGAGGTTCATGCCTTCGTAGAGGGATGTGTCAGCACGCCGCGTCGTGAGATCAGTTCTGTCGGCGTCTCCGATCATCGGTGTCGACCAGTCCGGCTTTATGAGTGATACGATGTAAAGCGCACTGCGGCGGATGATTTCCCATGCATAGTCCGGAACATAGAGTCCGTTCTTCTGACACATCACGAGAGCCTGGCAGAATGCGATGGATGCAACCTGATGATAGATCGGGGTCTTCTCCATATGGACACCGTTATCGCTGAAGCAGTACCTCACTTCGTGCATGACGCGGCCGTATGCGGTCCTGAGCCATTCCTTCGCTTCCTTGAATTCGGGGAACATGATTGCTATCTGCAGGAGAGCCGATGTCTCCATGCTCAGCCAGTTCGAGGAACGGTCATGGTTCGAATAGTGCCCCATCAAAAAGAGCGCATGATCCCTTATTCCGAGGAGGAAGGAAGCAAGGTCATCTTCAGTCCAGACATTCGAATGACGGAAGATTTCGAAGCAGGGGAGCCATGTCGTGTAGACTCTTATACCTGTTTCGATTGTCCTCCATGCTGTTCCGGGGAACGGCTGCTTGGGAACGAACGTTGTGTCCTTTATGAATTCGTCTGCAGGCCAGGCACGGCGGAACGAGTGAAGTTCGGAAAGGAACTCATGCGTATACTTTTCGTCCTTTGTAAGAGCGTACGCCCTTGCAAGCGGCTGCCAGTAAATAGTACGGAAAAGCGACCAGCTCCATTCATTGTCCCTGCTCGTCTCTGTTGTCGGATTGAACATCCAGTCGATGGGACCGTTGAACTTGTGGCCGAAGATGTCATGCTCCATGACCTTCTCTGCATCGGCGAGGATTTCGTCGTCGTGAAGTTTCTCTGCATCTTCAATCGAGAAAAGGTATACCGGATTCTTTCTGTTTCTGTAGTATTCGATGAGACTCTTCCCGTCGACTGTGCCCATTTTCTTCAGACTGGGGTAATCGGCATCGAGAAGAGAAATCAGATTTTCAATATTATTCATTAACAGCCTCTGTGAGATTGAGACAGGACAGCATCCGCTGCCCTGCCCCTTTTGTTTTGCGGCTTTTATTTAGCCAGGTAGTTTTCGTAAGCCTTCTGGTAGATTGCAAGTGCATCCTCAAGACCGAATGCCCTGAGCTGTGCCTGATACTCTGCGAATGTTGCCTCGTTGAGTTCGATGGCACCTGTGATGAACTTTGTCTCCATCTCGTCAGCATATGTCGTGACCTTGTTGATGATGGAAGAGACTTCATCAGTGTACTCGCTCGGGATTGTTACAGGCGGCATCTTGTACTGACCGTAGTCTGTCTGAGCCCAGAGCTTGAGAGCCTCGACCTGCTCTTCGCAGGAGTAATACTGCTCGATGTATCTCGGATCCTGGACGAAAGCGCCGTTGACTGTACATCTCATATACTTTGCCATGACGTCATCCTTGTTCTCCATGACCATATCTGTGTATGTCGGGTAGCCGTCGACCATTGTGTATGTGACACCCTCGATACCGAAGTTTGCGAGCATGTGGCCTTCTTCGCCGTAAGCGTAGTCAAGAAGCCTTGCAGCTGCCTCGATGTTCTTGCAGCTTGTCGTGATTGCAGCAGCAGAAGATGAACCTGTATCGAAGACGGAGTTCATCTTTGCGAACTTGCTGTTTCTGCCCTTGACGGGAGAAAGAGGCTTAGCGGAGCTTAC